>DVNQ01000021.1 GCA_018714245.1 Candidatus Avilachnospira avicola | reverse complement strand
GGACTCAATAACGGTATGGTGCCCATCATAGCCTATAACCTTGGAGCAGGAAAGCCTGACCGTATCAAGAAGACCATGAAGCTTGCTGTCATGTATGCCAGTGTCATCATGCTTCTCGGACTGGCAGCCTTCCAGCTTCTGCCAACGACGCTCCTTGGCTTCTTCCAGGCTTCGGATACCATGCTTTCCATGGGCATCCCGGCTCTCCGTATCATAAGCCTGAGCTTTATCATGGCCGGCATGAACATAGTATTTTCATCTGTATTCCAGGCTCTGGGACATGGCGTGCTTTCCCTTGAAGCTTCAGCGGTGAGACAGCTTATCTTCCTGCTGCCTGCAGCCTTCATACTGGCCAATACGGTGGGACTTGCAGGCGTATGGTGGTCCTTCCCGATAGCTGAGATAGCATCCACGGCCATCAGCGTATTCTTCATGAAGACGAAGATCGTAAAGCAGATAGATAAGCTTTATACGCCTTCGGAGAGCATATGATCTGATGCCTGATGATGCTGGCAAAGCAGCCGCCGTCTTATACGTATGGTGCCATGATATTAAGCCTGAGTGAGACGGTTTGAGGTTGACACATCCAAAGCAGAAGACTATACTTGAGTGCGGACAAGGGTGCCTGATAAGACCTTTGATCCGCATTTTTTATCTTTTTTATTTCTAATATTCAGAAGGAAGGAGGATATACCATGGAAGCAGGCAGTAACGGCACATCTGCGGATCGAAGTAAGCCACGATACGGGCATGCTTTTCTTGGTGTGTCCTTATCCTGACAGTTTCGGTCCATAGCTGTGTTTTTACTTCCTAATATTTGCATTTTTGCGTTTAGGAGGAAAAACTATGGAAAATCAGAACCTCATCCTGGGCAATACCATATCAAAGCTTCTGGATGAAAAGAAATACCCTACGTTAAGAGACATTTTGATAACCATGAATCCCAGCGACCTGGCCGGGATTTTTCTCGAGCTTAAGGAGGACAGGATCCCCCTTCTTTTCAGGCTGCTCCCGAAGGAACTGGCGGCGGAGACATTTGTTGAGATGGACCCGGATGCCCAGGAGCTTCTGATAAGAGGCTTTTCAGACAGCGAGCTCAAGGAGGTTATTGATGAGCTCTATATCGACGATGCCGTGGACCTTGTAGAGGAAATGCCTGCAAATGTGGTAAGGCGGGTGCTTTCACAGGCGGATCCTGAGACCAGAAAGTCGATAAATGAGCTTCTTAAGTATCCGGAAAATTCCGCAGGCTCCATGATGACTACTGAGTATGTTACCCTCAGGCCGGAAATGACAGTTGGGGAAAGCATACTCAGGATCAGGCGTACAGGATTTGATAAAGAGACCATCTATACCTGTTACGTGACGGAAAACGGAAGGCTTGCAGGGCTCCTTACGGTAAAGGATCTGCTTCTTGCCAAGGATGATGATGAGCTGGTACGGGATATCATGGAGGAAAATGTCATATCCGTCACCACATCCACTGATCAGGAAGAGGTGGCAAGGATGTTTGCCAAGTATAATTTTATTGCCTTTCCGGTAGTGGACAACGAAGAACGCCTTGTTGGTATCGTAACCTTTGATGACGCCATAGATGTCATGGAAGAAGAGGCTACTGAGGACATGGAACTCATGGGAGGTATGTCACCCTCAGAAAAAAGCTACAGAAGATCTACGGTAATGGATCTTTTCAAGCAGCGTATACCCTGGCTTCTGCTGCTCATGATCTCGGCTACTTTCACAGGCATGATCATTACAAGCTTTGAGACGGCCCTTGCCGCCCAGGTTGCCCTTACCGCATTTATACCCATGCTTATGGATACCGGCGGAAACTCCGGCTCCCAGTCCTCGGTTACCGTCATAAGGGCCATATCCTTGGGAGAACTTCAGTTCAGGGATCTTCCCTGGGTCATATGGAAGGAGATAAGGACAGCAGTGCTCTGCGGTGTGGTGCTTGCAGCAGTATGCTTTTTGAAAATCATGATCGTGGACCGGATGCTTCTTTCAAATGAGGGCATAAGCATGACAGTGGACCTTGTGGTATGTCTTACTCTTGTGGTGACAGTACTCATGGCAAAGACCATAGGAGCCATTCTTCCCATAGGAGCAAAACAGCTTGGATTTGATCCTGCAGTTATGTCGAGCCCCTTCCTTACTACCATAGTGGATGCTCTTTCGCTCCTTGTATATTTCAGCATAGCAAGGGCACTGCTTGGCATCTGAGATCTGAGGATGGGAGCCATAACCAAAAGTAATGAAAGGATAACGCTGACATAAACAATGAACTTACGGCTGCTCTTTTTGACAGTTTTTATTGACTTGGCTTTAAAATAACTTATAATTTTTCTGTATTTCAGCCGCAGTTTTTTATAAACTGCGGCATGTACTTTTTACAGATCGAGAGGAGGGAAGAGATATGCGTAAGATCAAGGATCTGGATTGGTCAAATCTTGGATTTCAGTACAGGAGCTGCGACAGCAGATATGTCTCCCATTATAAGGATGGGGCCTGGGATGAGGGCGCTCTGACAGATGACCCTAATGTGGTCATCAACGAATGTGCAGGAGTGCTTCAGTACTGTCAGGAGTGTTTTGAGGGGCTTAAAGCCTATGAGACCGTAAATGGCGATATAGTATGCTTCAGGCCGGAGCTTAATGCAAAGCGTATGGCGGATACTGCGGCATATCTCTGCATGCCCCCATTTCCTGAGGACAGATTCCTTACTGCACTTGATATGGTCGTAAAGGCGAATCTGGAATACGTGCCTCCCTATGGAAGCGGAGCCTCATTATATATCAGGCCTTATATGTTTGCCTCCGGGCCGGTCATCGGAGTTAAGCCTTCGGATGAGTATATGTTCAGGATCATTGCCATGCCTGTAGGCCCTTATTTCAAGGGCGGCTTTAAGCCCATATCCATCATGGTGAGCGATTTTGACAGAGCAGCTCCAAGAGGCACCGGACACATAAAGGCAGGGCTTAATTATGCCATGAGCCTTCATGCCCATGAGGTGGCAAAGGAAGCCGGATATCCGGAAAATATGTTCCTGGATCCGAAGGAGCACAGATATGTGGAGGAGACCGGAGGAGCAAACTTTTATTTTATATCCGCAGACGGAAGCACCTTTGTAACTCCAAAGTCCGATTCCATACTGCCTTCTATTACAAGAAGGTCACTGGTATATGTGGCTGAACACATGCTAGGGCTCAAAGTGGAGGAACGGAGGATAGAGCTTTCCGAGATCGGACAGTTCTCCGAGTGCGGACTCTGCGGTACTGCTGCGGTCATCTCTCCGGTAGGCGTGGTAAATGATCACGGAAAGGATATAGTATTCGGAAAGGGCCTTGAGGATGCAGGCCCCGTAACGAAGAAGCTGTATGAAACTCTTACGGGAATACAGCTTGGAAAGATAGAAGCACCCTGCGGCTGGATCCATAAGATAGCATGATAAGTATACCCTGAAATAATGAGTCCGGAGCTTGACATCGGGTGTACAATATAGTTGAAAACAAAATACAGATACTTAACAGACCTGTTTGCCGCATTTAGCTACAGCAAAATGGAAGGCCGCTAAGTTCAGTTTAAGGAGGAAAAGTTAAATGAATACTTTGAAAGCTGAAATGAGAGACTTATCGGTAAAGGCAAAGAAGCTGAGGAGAGAAGGCTTTGTTACAGGCAACATCTTCGGCAAGGAGATCGAAGGTTCGATCCCTGTAAAGATGGAAAAGCTGGAGACACAGAAGTTCCTTAAGTCCAATCTGAAGGGCAGCAGGATAAACCTCAACGTGGATGGCAAGGATTATGATGTGCTGATCAAGGAGATCTCCTATGATGCCATGAAGGGACAGATCAATGAGATCGATTTTCAGGCACTGGTAAACGGAGAGCCTGTACATTCGGTTGCTGAGATAGTGATCCTTAATCATGACAAGGTTCAGGGTGTGCTTCAGCAGCATCTGGAGGAGATAGCATACAAGGCGCTTCCTTCAGCTCTGGTGGAGAAGATAGAGCTTGACGTAGGCAGCATGAAGATAGGTGATTCCATAAAGGTAAAGGATCTTGCCATAGCATCAGACAAGGATGTGACTCTTACGACGGATCCGGAAGAAATAGTTGTATCTCTTGCAGCACCTCACAATGAGGAGCTTCCTGAGGATGAGACTGCAGATACTGAAGCTGAAAATTCTTCTGAAGCCTGAGGTCTTTTATCCATATCGGTATCGGTATAATTTTAGCGAGGCTTTCGGGCCTCGCTTTTTATTGCTTTTGTAACATTCTTATATATCAGCCAATCAGAATATATCCCTTTATGCCACAAAGGCATACATCATGATATAATGGCACAGGCTTCCTCCCATAACAAAGAGGTGGAAAATCTCATGGGAGCCGAAGCTTTTATGTCTCGAGTTGAATATTGGAAGCTTCAGGGCATAGATGATGCCGCCAAGGGTATAAATGATACCGCCTGCAAGAAGCCACCCAAAGGCCTTGGGAGGAAGTGCGGAAACAAGCTTTTGAAAGGCCGAAACGCAGGCCCACCCCATGGCTATGTATATCAGTGAGGAGAACCATTTTGGACAGGTGATCCAGAGTGCATTTATGATCATGCCCACTATGGCTATGGCCCAGACAGAAGCAAGGAGTATGTAGCCTGTCCGGTCACCGAGTACAATGATGCAGACAGGCGTATAGCTTCCTGCTATAAGTATGAATATCATCATGTGATCGATCTTTCTGAGAAGTTTGTTGACCTTGGGGGATATGTTGAGCGTATGGTAAATGGTGCTTGCTGCATAGAGCAGAATCATGCTGGTAATAAATACGGACATGGCAAGCACATGGGTATATCCGGGGGTACGGGCTGCCTTAAGCAGGAGCGGGACGGAAGCTATGACTGCCAGCATCATGGCTATGAAATGAGTAATGGCGCTTCCAGGATCCTTTATCCTTGAAAGTATATTATGGCCTTTATTATTTGACATTTTAAGACCTCCTTGTATGTAGTATTAAAAACTACATGTGACTGTAATATATACTACATCAATGGGGCATAAAAATCAAGAGAAGTATTTAAGATCCTGAAAGCTTGACTACATGGGCTTTCAGTAATATGTTATGAGAAGCTTGGTATATGAAAGGAGAACAGGGTATGGAAGAAGTCCTGGATAAAGAGGAAGAAAGACGAAGGAAGATATTTGAGTCCCTTCCGGTACCTACGGCGCTTAGGCTCATGGTAGTGCCTACAATAATCAGCCAGATAGTGGTTCTTATCTATAACATGGCTGACACTTTTTATGTGGGCCGTACCAATGACCCCATGATGGTGGCCGGTGTATCATTGATACTTCCGGTATTCAATATCCTCATATGCCTTGCAGGCCTTGCGGGTATAGGAGGCGGAACGCTGATATCAAGGCTCCTTGGAGAAAAGAAAAATGAAGAGGCCAGAAGAGTAAGCTGGTTTGCCATATATATCTCCATCGGAATAGCATTTTTATACTCCCTTATCATGGCATTCTTTATGGAGCCCATCCTTCGGACTCTTGGAGCCAGCGATCTGATCTATGTCTATGCCAGACAGTATGTATACTGTGTCATAGTGCTTGGAGCAGTCCCTACAGTCCTTTCCAATGTTCTTTCCAACCTTGTAAGGAGCACCGGGCTTTCAAAGGAAGCCAGTATCGGCATAACTCTCGGAGGCGTGCTTAATATAGGACTTGATCCTCTGTTCATGTTTGTATTGCTTCCTGCAGGTTATGAGGTCATGGGCGTAGGGATAGCCACCTTCCTTTCAAACTGTGTGGCCTGCCTTTATTTTATCTTTGTGATCATAAGGGCCGGATCAAAGGACAGACAGCATGCGGTGATAAGCTTTGACTTCAGATACGGCCTTCCAAGGAGGAAGAGCATCTTTTCCATGTTCTTTGTGGGAATCCCTGCTTCGGTAAGCTCCTTCCTTTTTGACCTTGACTATGTGATCATTGATAAGCTCATGGTGTCATACAGCGAGGTTGCACTTGCCGCCATGGGCATAGTCCTTAAGGTGGAAAGGCTTCCGATCAACATAGGGATCGGTATCTGCCAGGGCATGATGCCACTTGTGGCCTACAATTATGCCTCGGGCAACCACAAGAGGATGGACAGCGTCATCAGGCTTGCGAGGACAACGGGCCTTCTGATCGCGGCTTTAAGCATAATCACATATGAGATCTTTGCCCGCGAGATCATAGGATTCTTTATATCTGATCCTGAGACGGTCCCCCTTGCCACGAACTTTATCCGGGCAAGAGTGGTAGCTTCGCCGCTTATGTTCACAAGCTTCTTTACCGTTTACCTGTTCCAGTCATTTGGCCTTGGAAACAGGTCCATGTTCCTTGCTGTCATGAGATGGGCGGTCTTCAATATACCGATGCTGTTCATACTCAATTCGATCTTTGGGATGTACGGCATCGTATGGTCACAGGCAGCAGCTGATTTTCTGACAGTACTG
>DVNQ01000123.1 GCA_018714245.1 Candidatus Avilachnospira avicola | reverse complement strand
CTGACATCCGAAAATCCCTGTACGTCCTGCTTTTTCAGCATGGAATAATCCGGAAACAGCTCTTCGATCGAGATCCCGAGGGTCCTTATGATCGCAAGCAAAGTATAGACTCCCACCATGGATTTACCCTTTTCAAGATTGGATATGACCGATGGGGATACCGCAAGGGCATCAGCCAGCTCACACTGACTGATGCCCTTTTTCTTCCTGTAATATCTTACTCTGCTGCCAATGTCCGTCTGTTTTCTGATATCTATCTCTGTCACTTTTCCGACCTCTGCATAAGCTGCAAAATCATATGGTTACAGAAAATAGTTTATCAGCTAATCGTCAAACAGCAAAATATGTAATTCTGAAATTAATTTGACTCAGATGCAAATCCGAGGTTGATGGGCCTTATGCCTTCCAGAGCCCGTGGAGATTGCAGTATTCATAAACTGCCTCCACCTCGTCTCCCTCACAGATGGCAAACTCTGCCTTGGGGGCTTCTCCCGGAGCCAGTTTCTTCATCTGTACTCCGTTCTTTGTCTTAAGCACGATAAATTCGATAAAGTGCTCGGGAAGCATGGGATGCTCAACTGAGCCAACGGCCACAGTCACCTTTCCTCCCTCAGCCTTCCATACGGGAACGTGCTTTTCAAGGGCTCCGTCCGTGGTTCCTGCCGCAAGCTCCTTCATAGGCTCTCCGCAGCATACCACAGGAACGCCTGAATCCCTGAGCTTCATGATGATGTTTCCGCAATGTCCGCAGATGTAAAATTTAAGTTCCATGACATATCTCCTTCCTATATATAATATATGATCACGCATTGCCTGCGTATTGGTTCAGTTTTTATCCTTCCTGTATATATATCATAGCACATCCTTATAAGAATGTATGCTGCAATAACAACAAAAGCAGGCCAAAAGCCTGCTTTTATCGAAAATCTCATATGGTCCTTATAATACCGTCCCTTGGGGATCAGAGCAGCACCACACCGAATATGTCCTTTCCCATATCCCGGATGGCAGCGATCTCTCCCTCCACTCCCGCATTTGTGGATCTGTTCCTTTCCTCGGCAAGTATCACCGAATCCACATCCGGAAGCTGCTTAGTGGTCTCCGTAGAGACCAGGGGGCTCTTTCCTGCGATGAACTTCACTCCCTCAGTGCGGGAGCTCATGCTGTCCGCAAGCTTTGAAAGCTTCTTTTCATCCGCAAAGCCGGTTATAAGTACGGTCTTTGCCGGAGTCTCAAGGGCAAAGTTGTCAAAATTGGCAGCTGCCAGGGCATAGGACTCATCCTCTGATATGCGCCTCTCGTGTCCGAACACCTTTATAATGATCCGGTCTATGAAGCCGAATACCTTTCCCACCTTTGCATCATCATTTTCAAAGGTGCCGAGGGCCCTGAGGCCGTAGCGCCTGGTGATGTCCTTTATATCCTTGACCTTGTCGCTCATAAGGTCTATCACGCATACGATGAAGGCAGCTCCGAATACTCCCAGCACAAGCCCGAGAGCGATGTACTTCACGGGAGAAGTATTCATAACGGGATACTCCGGCTCCTTTGCCGTGGGCTCTGCAGGAGCCTTCATAGCCTCAAGCCTGTCCACCTCAGACTCACATTCATTTATGAACTCCTTCAGGATCTCTATGCGCATGTAGAAATTTGCCACCTCATCGGAACTCAAGGTGCTGTCCTCTATGCGGTGGAGCTCATCCTCCAGAAGCCCCTCAAAATGCTCAAGCCTCTCGCTCTGCCTCTCAAGCTCCGCATCTGCGGTCTCAAACTCAGCAAGGTTGCGCTCGTAATCCTCCATGGTGTTGTTGTAGGATACAAGGCTCTGCTCATAGGCCTTGACCTGATCCTCAAAGGCTTCCTGGGCAGCCTCGCCGCTGGCATCCATGTACTTATAGGCACCGAAGGCCACAGCACAGAGGATACCGCATACTACTATGATCCTCCATTTTCTGAAGATCGAATAAAGAAGCTCCTTGAGATCTATCTCTGTCTCATACTGATATGAATTGTCCATGATCCCTCCATAATACGATATAGCTTACAAAACTATATCATAAAACAGGACGGAACGTCCATAGATTCAGGAAAATGTAAATATATTTGAAGCTTAAATCCAACGGATGCCTGCCAGATGCCGCCCTCAGGCTCAGATGATGTGCTCCATGATGTAGCGCTTCATCCTGTCAGCATCCAGTCTGGTGATCGTGGTGGCATTTGCCGGCTTTCCGCTCTGGTGGCAGTGGTCAACTCCTATGGCGCCATAGGCCAGACCATGATTGAGCTCCACATTGGTATAGGCCGTAATGCTCTCCGTCACAAGCCCCGGCTCCAGAGCCACAGCCATGGCGACAGGATCCGCAAAGTCTATGGTCCTCTTTCCAAAGCGCTTTTTATTTAAGTCTATCAGGTCATGATTGATGTCCAGGCAGAACTTCGCCCGCTCGGAGCCCGTCTCCTCAAGCCAGGTTATGTCCTCCTCGGTAAAGAGATATTCATTTATACAGAGGTTCCAGCCTGCAAGCACTATATCCGTCCCCGCACGCCGAAGCACCATATCCACGGCCTCCGGATCCATGCGGGCATTGCCCTCGGAAAATGGTGTAATGTTGCCGTAGTAGGGACCGGTACCCATCATCATGGTGATCCTCTTAAGCTTTGAAAGTGTCCCCGGAGATCTCAGGGCGATCCAGGCCAGGTTGGTAACGGGCCCCAGGGTCACCATCTCGTACTCCCCAGGATGGCTTTCTATGGTCCTTATGAGGAAATCCACCGCATGCTCCTTTTCCGCAGAACCCGAGGGATCCGGAAGCCCCAAATCTCCCATGCCGTCCCGTCCGTGAATACCATAGTCCTTTCCCTCAAGGGGATCATTGATGACGCCGGTCGACAGCCCCTGATATACCGGAGGCGCATAAGTCCCCGCCCGCTCTATGCTGAGCAGGGCATTTCTCGTGGCCAGCTCCACCTCCACATTGCCCATGACCGTAGTAATGGCCTCCACATGCACCGATGGCTCCCTCAGGGCCATGATCAGGGCCACCGCATCGTCGCTTCCAGTGTCCGTATCGATAAGTATCTTTCTCATGAGTGCTCCTTTATTGATCAGATGATCCGTTTTTATATTCTGCCGCATCCCGGCTGATCTTTTCTATCAACAGTTTTTCAAGCCAGGGGCTTGGTTTTCTGGATCCCTGCTCCCAGTTTTCAATCGTGCGCTTTGGTATACCAAGCCATTCTGCCAGCTCAGCCTGAGTAAGGCCAGCCTCCATACGGGCAGATCTGATGTCGTTGTTCATGGTTGGGGTCCTCCGTATAGTAAGCTAATAATTAAACCCATTATAATTTCAACTAAATCCAAGTCCCAAAGAGTCTAGAAAAAGCTATGTGATAATTATAATATATGAAACATTATATTGCCATTTGAATGAAAAAGTTCTTTTCATGGATTTATAAAAGTATAGTCAAAAAATAGATATACTAAAAATTTCTTTTCTCCCCTCGCTCCCGCGAGGGGAGCATCCCCGATATGTCTGACGCTCTCATACTGATCGAGATTTCTATCCACGCTCCCGCGAGGGGAGCGTCCTGTATGCCAGTAACAGCACCATATCGAGAAAATATTTCTATCCACGCTCCCGCGAGGGGAGCGTCATGCAGCAGGAGTTAAAGAGAGGAGCTGCTATCATCATTTCTATCCACGCTCCCGCGAGGGGAGCGTCACCTCATCACCAGGAT
>DVNQ01000020.1 GCA_018714245.1 Candidatus Avilachnospira avicola | reverse complement strand
CCCGAGGAGTATCCAAAGGGGATCATGACGGTAACGGCTATCTCCGGCGCATCGAAAGGTGCATAGGAAATGAAGACAGCATGGTTTCCTCTGGTCTGTATCTCCTCCGCGGTTCCTGTCTTTCCTGCTATCTGGACAGTATCAAAGCCTGAGAATACCCTGGCAGCAACGCCGTCGGTTATGACATCCCTTACTCCGCCCTGAACGATATCCCAGGTGGAATCCGATATCTCTACCTTTCCGCTGACTGCAGCAGGGAATTCGTCAAGTATATTCCCTTCGGAATCGGTCTGGGTACGAAGCAGGGTCAGATCGAAAACAGTGCCTCTGTTTGCAAGTGCCGTGGCATATCTTGCAAGCTGAACGTTATTGTAGGAATGGGTTCCCTGTCCGAAAGAGGAACGCTCAGGGTCCTCATCGGATATATGGGGTTCCTTCTCATCTATCTGTATGCCGCTCTTTCTGTCCAGCCCAAACATGGCAGCATATTTATGAAGCGTATCCAGGCCCTGCTGAGTGCTGGTCACATCCTCTTCAGGAGTGGCTCCTTTTTCCGTCACGGAAAGCAGATGTCCGTATGCTGAAAAACAATAGTTGCAGGAATTTTCGATAGCTTCCCGGACTGTAAGATCACCATGGCCCGGAGGGCCTAACCAGCATCTGATCTCCGGATCCGTATATTCATATATACCGGTACAGTCAACGGTCTCAAGAGGCCCTATCTTACCTTCTTCCAAAACTGCAATGGCAGCAATGGGCTTGAAGGTGGATCCCGGCGCCTTATTGGTCTGGGTAGCTGAATTGATCAGCGGAAGGGACTGGTCATTTAAGCATTCATTGAAATACTCCGTATCATTTATCCTGTTATTGTCATAGCCCGGATATGTTACAAGAGCCTTCACCTCGCCGGTATTTACATCAGTTACGACCACTGATCCCATGCAGGGATCAAGGGCAAGCTGTGCCGGGGTTATGTCTATGTCATATATCCTGTTTATAAAGAAGGAATAAGCATAGGATTCATCTCCAAGGGAAAGGAGCTGATACTGTTCCGTATCCTCATTGAGTATCCCCTGTTCATAAAGAGCCATGCATAACAGAGATCCGGATATCTGATCATTTGTTATCATATTGCGGTAAATGAGCTTGTCAAAGCCTTCATCCGAGCTTATGGAACCCATGATCTGAGAAACAATCTGATTGTAAAGATCATCTGCATCTTCATATTTGGAGCTGGATTCATTTTCAAAGCCTGCAGTATCTATGAACCCTTCCGATATACCGCTGTAGAGGAAACTGCGAAGACTGATAGTGTCAGCTCTCCAGGCAAGGTAGGTCTCGGACTGACGATCGATCTTAGAGGTATCTATGAGCTTCGCTGTATTTGAAAGATACTCATAGATATAAACCATGTATGAATAATATTCGCTGTCCAGCTGTTCAAGGCTCCTTGCGGTGTCCGAGGAAAGCTCCGTCTCTACTCCGGAAAGTACCTGGGCCTTATGGGCATCGAAAGCTGCGGATATGGCCTGCTCTGCCATGCCTGCATCCTCATCAGAAAATGCATCCATATCCAGTACATTGTTATTTATTAGCTGATAATAGGCCTCATCTATGGATATAAGTATCTCAGATGAATCAGAAACATCAGGGAGCTCTGACTCGGGCATGTTTACGATCTTATTTGCAAGTATGCTGGCAAGCTGCTGTTCAAGAAGATGATAAATGCCTATCTGAAGGTTCTGTTCTATGGTCAGATAGAAATTATCTCCTGCTTCCGGTGAGGTGGAGCTGATGATCTCAGTAATGTTTCCGTAGCTGTCCACATACATGCGGGTCTCACCTTTTCCTCCCTGGAGCGCAGTCTCCATGGAAGCCTCAAGGCCTGTGGCTCCAACTATGTCCGTGATCTCATAGGAAGGGTCAGTCTTCTGAAGGCTTGCAAGCTGTTCCTGATCTCTGATTGCTCCCGTATAACCAATGATATGTGAAAAGTATTTTGCGTTGTTGTAACGTCTTATATAGGTTTCCTCAACCTCAACTCCCTTGAGCAGTGCCCGGTTTTCTTTGATCTCGGCCATGCAGCTTTCATCTATGTCCGTAGCTATGGTAGTGCTCTCATAACGCCGGAATGCAGACTGCCTTAATGCATAGAGGATCTTAACCATATCAAGGAGCTGCTGGTCCGTGATGATGACCGGAGCCCCCTCCTCATCCTTTACCGAATCGAAGGCATAAAGGCCCACCATAAGCTTAAAGCAGTCATAGGCAGAGATATCGGAGCTGTAACGATCCCTGGTATCCAGGTCCTCCGTAGTCACGGTCCCTCCGTAGACGCTGGAATAAACATTTGCAAGGAAACGGCGTTTTGAAGCCTCGCTGGCTGAAGTATAGTAAAACTCTCCATCATCATCCATGGATATCTCAAAACTTGAGACCACCTTTGCACTATGTTTTTCCAGTATGGATGACAGAGCATAAAGCATCTGATTCCTGCTGTTGTAATCTCCGGTATATGCTCCTATGTCGGTGATAGTCACATTGTAGCTGAGCTTATTGTAGGCAAGGAGGTTTCCGTTTGCATCATAAATATTGCCCCTTGTGCCAGGGACGGTGACGACCCTTTCTATGGAGCTGATAAAATCCTCCTGATACTGCTCTCCCTGTCTTATCTGAAGATCGTAAAGCCTGAAAAACAGTACCATAAACGCAGCTATAAAAACACAGCATAAAGCAAAAAGCCTGCTTTGGATCAGCTTTATGAAAAGAGCTTTTAAGATTTCCTTTATGTCTCTAAGCAACGTTCTGCCCTCTCTTCTGGTCAATGCTGTCAAGCTTTTTCCCCATCTTCAGAAATACCCTGTAGATAAGCAGGGTCATGATAAGGGAAAAAAGCAGTTCCGGAAGGATGATATGCATGAAATAATAGATGATATCCGTCCTGCCCCTGAGGAGGAAACGAAATACAAAGATATAAAGGTTATATACTATCTCGCTTGCCGTACACATGAGCAGCGGCAGAGTGATGAAATCGTCATAGTAATACTTTGTGAATAGCCCGTTGAAATAACCGCAGCAGACATAGATCAGGGAATAAAACCCAAAAGGTCCCGTATAGAAAAGATCCATCAAAAGGCCTGCAAAGAGCCCGCAGATCATCCCGGTGGTGCTTCCGTATATAAATCCGAATGAAAAGGTAAGGATAAGGATCAGGTTTGGTACTGCAGAGAAAAAAGTGATAAGCGGAAACACGGATGTCTGTATGATAAAGGCACCCAGTATCAAAATGGCATATATCAGTATCCTTTTTATAAGCTTCTTATATTTCAATAGAAACTATCTTCTCCTTAAAATAAATCTGCCTTGTCCGTCAGTAGACGATACCCTGCCCCTCCTCAGTATGGTCGATGATCCCAAGCTCGGATTTGGTCATGGTTATGACCAGGACCTCCTGAAGATTACTGAATTCACCTGCGGGAATGAGCCGTCCTGACTTTGTAAGCTGCTGCGAATCAACTTCTATGTCAGATGCATATCCGATAAGTATTCCCGGCAGGAACTTTGTGCTGATATTCGACGTAACGATGGCGTCTCCGTCACTGATATTTGCAGATTTGTCTATATCGGTGAGTCTTAAAAGTCCCTCCTCATAGAGTTCAAGATCACCGTTTACAAAGCAGCCGTCGGCGCTGCGCTGGGACATTGCAGCCACACTGGATTCATCGTCAATTATGCTCCTTACCGTTGAATAATTGGCTCCCACCTCGGTTACGATACCGATTAAGCCTCCTCCCGCGAGCACGTTCATGTCGACTTCGATGCCGTCCGCAGATCCCTTGTCTATCCTGAAGACCTGGAACCACTGGTTTGAATCCTTGGCTATGACTCTTGCCGCCACCTTGGGATACTGCATATATGCTGTATCAAGCTGATAAAGCTCCCTTAACCGTGAGAGCTCTTCCACCTCGGACCGGAGCCTGTTGTTTTCTTCAGTAAGTGAAGACAGTCTGTCCTCAAGCTCCGCATTTTCCTCGTAGACATTGCGAAGATCTTTAAACTCATTCAGTCCGTCATATATGGCTGTACCGACCTTGTTGACCCCCTCCTGGACAGGCACGAGCACATGCCCCACCGCACTTCGTATGGGGTCAAATGCCCTTCCCTGTATGGAGCTTAATACTATCAGCACCATGCAGAGGACAGTAAGGATCATAAACATATATTTTGATGCTTTATTATCCATAAAAATGATCTCATCAGGCCTCGGATGCGCTTTTTAAGAGGCCCTGCTCGGAAAAACTCAGATATTCATTGTTGCCTATGATAAGGCAGTCAAGCAGAGGGATATTCATGATGCTTCCCATGATCTGAAGCATCGATGCAAATTCAATATCCGTCCTTGAAGGCCTGGTACTGCCGCTGGGATGATTATGTACGACCACAAAGGCAGCGGCCCTGAATCTCAGGGCTTCAAAAAATATCTCCCTTGGAGATATGGCGGATGAATCCACGGTGCCCAGAGATATGGGTACACTTTGAAGAAATCTGTGCTTGGAGT
>DVNQ01000019.1 GCA_018714245.1 Candidatus Avilachnospira avicola | reverse complement strand
CCCCACCACCGTCGGATGAGATACCTCAAGAAAATCCTCGATCTCCTTCTGGGTCCTGGCTCCTCCGTTCCTTGCGAGGAACCCTATGAGGCGGCTCTGGGACCAGGTGAGCCCCTGGGTCTTAAGCATATAGTTTGCTTCCTTTTCAAGGATATCCGTTACTGTTTTGAGCAGATAGCCCGTCTTTTCTTTTCTCTCATCTCTTTCTCCGAATCTCTTTATCCGATCCATGATTGAAGAGCCCTGCACGGAAAATATCATTTCCCTGCCTGGCTCCCTTTGTCTGATCTGTAGCACGCTACGCATTATAATGTGTAGCATGCTACATGTCAATCAGAAACACAGATAATTCACAGAAAGTTCATCATTTAAAATGGCACAAAAATACCGGGCCGTCCTGAAACGACCCGGTACTCCCGTGCATTCATTCATTTTATCAGACAGTACTCTTTATTCAGGGATCCTGCTCCAGGGCATCATTCCCTGACCACGAGCTTTCCGTCAGAAAGATCGATATGTATGGTGCCTCCCTCAGGGATCCTGTTTTCAAGGATGGCCCTTGCGGATATGGTCTCCACATTTTTCTGTATGAACCTCTTTAGAGGCCTTGCGCCGAACTGAGGCTCATAGCCATTATCTATGCAGTACTGCTTTGCTGCTTCAGAAAGCTCAACCTTCATGTCCCTGTCACGGAGCCTTCTGTTAAGATCCTCCATGCAGAGCTCAACTATCTTTCCGATGTTGTCCTTTGTAAGAGGCTTGAACATGATGATCTCATCCAGCCTGTTGAGGAACTCCGGCCTGAAGCTCTGCTTCAGGATCTCCTCCACTGAAGCCCTGGCTTCTTCCGTTATGTTGCCGTTTCCGTCTATGCCCTCCAGCAGATACTGGGATCCAAGGTTGGAGGTAAGGATGATGACCGTATTCTTGAAGTCCACGGTCTTTCCCTTTGAATCAGTTATGCGTCCGTCATCCAGCACCTGAAGCAGGATGTTGAACACATCGGGATGGGCCTTTTCCACCTCATCAAAGAGTATGACCGAATAAGGCTTACGCCTTACCGCCTCTGTCAGCTGGCCTCCCTCATCATAGCCCACATATCCCGGAGGCGCTCCGATAAGCCTGGATACACTGTGTTTTTCCATGTATTCCGACATGTCGATACGGACCATGTTGTTCTCATCATCAAAAAGCGCCTGAGCAAGGGTCTTTGCAAGCTCGGTCTTACCTACTCCTGTAGGTCCCATGAACAGGAATGAGCCTATGGGCTTTGTAGGGTCCTTGATCCCAGCCTTCGAGCGGAGTATGGCATCGGATACCCTTTCGACCGCCTCATCCTGCCCGACTACTCTCTTGTGCAGCTCATCCGGCAGATGGAGCACCTTTGAGCGCTCGGACTCGGAAAGCTTTGCCACAGGTATGCCGGTCCATTTGGATACGATCTTTGCGATCTCATCCTCAGTGACATTTTCATGGACAAGGTCATGGCCCTCAGCCTTTACCTTTTCTTCTTCCTCGGAAAGCTGCTTCTGAAGTTCAGGGATTTTTCCGTATATAAGGGCTCCTGCCTGCTCATAGTCTCCCTGCCTCTTCAGGATCTCAGCCTCGCTGCGTTTTTTATCTATCTCCTCACGGATAGCAGAAAGCCTGTCGGCTCCCGCCTTTTCATATTCCCATTTTGCCTTCTGGGCCGTAAAATCGTCACGGAGCTCTGAAAGCTCTTTTCTGAGCTCGGAAAGCCTCTGGGCAGAAGCGCTGTCCTCTTCCTTTTTTAGTGCTGCCTCCTCGATCTCCAGCTGAGTGATCCTGCGCTGCTTTTCATCAAGCTCTGCCGGAAGCTGGTTCATCTCGGTCTTGATCATGGCGCAGGCCTCATCCACAAGGTCGATGGCCTTGTCCGGAAGGAACCTGTCGCTTATGTATCTGTCTGAAAGCACTGCTGCGGATACAAGAGCCGAGTCAGTTATCTTTACGCCGTGGAATACCTCATAGCGGTCCTTTATGCCTCTCAGTATGGATATGGTATCCTCCACCGTAGGCTCGTCCACAGTAACAGGCTGGAATCGTCTCTCAAGGGCAGGATCCTTTTCAATATATCTGTATTCCTCAAGGGTCGTGGCTCCGATGCAGTGAAGCTCGCCTCTTGCCAGCATGGGCTTCAGCATATTTCCGGCATCCATGCTTCCTTCAGTCTTTCCGGCTCCGACTATGGTATGTATCTCATCGATAAACAGGATGATCTCACCGTCAGACTCTGTGACCTCCTTAAGGACGGCCTTCAGCCTCTCCTCAAATTCACCCCTGTATTTGGCTCCGGCTATGAGAGCTCCCATATCCAGGGCAAATATCCTCTTATCCCTTAAGCTGTCCGGAACATCTCCCCTGACTATACGCTGGGCAAGGCCCTCCACAACAGCGGTCTTTCCTACTCCTGGCTCACCTATGAGCACAGGGTTGTTCTTGGTCTTTCGTGAAAGTATACGTATGACATTACGTATCTCATTGTCCCTGCCTATGACTGGATCCAGTTTCTGCTCCCTGGCTCTCTCCACCAGGTCATAGCCGTATTTATTCAGTGTATCATAGGTGGCCTCCGGGTTATCCGAAGTCACGCGCTGATTGCCTCTTACCTCGGAAAGGGCCTTGAGAAAGCTGTCCCTGGTGATACCGTATTTTGAAAAAAGCCTTTTGATGCCGGAAGAAGCATCCTTTATCATGCGCAAAAACAGGTGCTCCACGGACACATAATCATCGCCCATGGCCCTGGCCTCATCCTCGGCTCCGGTCAGTACCTTATTGGCATCATTTGAAAAATACATCTGTCCGGCTCCGGAGACCTTGGGAAGCCCGGCGATCATGGCCGTAACATCATTCCTGAGTGCGGCAGTGTCAACTCCCATCTTCTGCAGGAGCTTTTCTATAAGGCTGTCATCCACATTAAGCAGGCTGAGCAGCAGATGCTCCTGCTCTATCTGCTGGTTTCCGTATTCCAGCCCGATCTTTTCGCAGCCATTTACGGCTTCGACTGATTTCTGTGTAAATTTGTTTATGTTCATATCCATATCCCCCTTTCAGAAAGGAAATATCATATATAATAGCGGCGGCAGGATAGATCGCATGGATAGCCATCAAGTAAAAGTATCCTTGGATATCCTTTATCCTAATAAAGCTTTGCCCGGACAGGCGATGCGAAGTCCTGCCGCCGGAATATTCATTATCTTTATCGAACGAGCATAGTATATACCCTGCTGTTAGCACTGTCAATAAACGAGTGCTAATCAAACCATAAATTATTTATAAACTTTTCCCATAAAAATTGCCGCACCTTGTGGATCTCCCAGATGCGGCAAATAAACTTATCAGATTTTCTCCGGTATTCAGTTTTTAAATCAGCCGGCTGATGCTACGAAATCAGCGTACTCTGACTCTTCAGTAAAGTCATAGTAGGATTTTACGTCTATCTCTCCGGAAGCGATCTTTTCCTTTGCTTCCTGCATCTCATTCCTTACTTCCTCAGGAACTACCTCCTTGAAGTAGTCATTGTCCACGTA
>DVNQ01000122.1 GCA_018714245.1 Candidatus Avilachnospira avicola | reverse complement strand
TATTTGCTCGGATCCATCTCCGACAGCCTGTGCTTTATGAGCACCGTGACCGTCCCGTGCTTTATGCCCGTATCCACGGTCCTTTCGAAGATCTGCTTGATCTCCTTCGGCTTTGCGGAGGTGGTTATATCCCAGTCCTCAGGCTCCCTTCCCAGGATGCTGTCTCTTATGCAGCCTCCTACGGCATAGGCCTCGGCTCCTGACCCGTTAAGTCTGTCTATGATCTTTTTAACATCCACGGGCAGCTCAATCTTCATTTTCCCCGATGCCCTCCGTCTGGAAATATATGATCAGGGTACCCTTCCGTACGGATATCCTTGATCCTTCTCCGGTAAATTCATTTGAAAGCCCGAGAGGAAAGCCATTCCTGAGCTCTGCATCCGAAAGTCTGTATTTGAGGCCTTCCTCAAATACTCCATCGGACTTACCGGTATGTGAAAATACTGAGATAAATCCCTTCATCTCCGGAGGAAAGCTCATGCTTCCGTCCGAAAGCGCGGTAACTGCCGATCCTTCATCAAACATGACCGCTCTGATGTCCTCCCGGGAAAGCTCAGCTATGTCCTGTATGTTTGCCAGGGTATGATCCAGCCTGCCTCCGGTGCATCCGTAAAGATGAAACAGGCAAAATCCCCTCTCCCTGCCAAGATCCATGGCAGCTGCCGAATCACTTACGTCTTTTATGACGTTGAGCCTTACAAGCTCTGCCCCGGAAGCTGCGGCAAGGGCCCTGGCC
Organism: Candidatus Avilachnospira avicola; assembly: GCA_018714245.1. GTDB lineage: Bacteria > Bacillota > Clostridia > Lachnospirales > Lachnospiraceae > Avilachnospira > Avilachnospira avicola. The sequence continues at coordinate 13,753 of DVNQ01000122.1, read as the reverse complement.
TCTTCTGCATTTCCCGAATCAAAGTCTCCAAGCACTATATCCGGGCGGATCTCAAGCTCCTCAAGGACTCTCAGGCCTCCGTCAGCGGCTATGACCAGATCTTTCTCCTCCGGTCTTCGCATGATGCCGTAAAAGCTGCCGGCGCCGAAGATATAGCATACGGGCTCAGAAGGAAAGAGCATCTCCCTTGCATCTATATCCATCGATCAATATGCCCTTCCGAAATAAACCATCTTCTGGGCAGGCTTTCCGCAGTAAATGCAGGTATCGGAAAGCTTTTCCTGCCTGAAGGGTATGCAGCGGGAAGTAGCTCCGGTCTTTTCCTTTATGGCATCCTCGCACTCTCGGCATCCGCACCACATGGCCTTTACAAAGCCCTTCTTGGTATCCAGGATCTCTTCCATCTCGTCCATGGTGGTGGCTGCAAAGGTATGGGCCTCAAGGTGTTCCTTGGCCTTTTCATACATGTCATGCTGGATGCTCTCAAGGAGCTCTCCTGCCTTCTCTGAGAGCTCTGAAAGTTCTACCGTGATCTTTTCCCTGGTATCTCTCCTTACAAGAACTGCCTCTCCCTTTTCTATGTCACGGGGTCCGATCTCCACCCGGAGAGGGATACCCCTCATCTCACAGTCTGCAAACTTGAAGCCCGGGTTCTTGTCCCTGTCATCTACCTTTACCCTGAAGCCGGATTTGGAAAGCTCCTCCTTAAGCTCAAAGGACTTCTCAAGGACTCCTTCCTTCTTCTGCATGACAGGGCAGATCATGATCTGCACGGGAGCGATCCTGGGCGGAAGCTTGAGTCCGTCGTTGTCACCGTGTACCATGATGATGGCTCCTATGATACGGGTGCTCAGTCCCCAGGAGGTCTGATGCACATACTGGAGCTTGTTGTCCTTATCCGTATACTGTATCCCGAAGGCGCGGGCAAATCCGTCGCCGAAGTTATGTGAGGTGCCTGACTGGAGGGCCTGGCCGTCATGCATCAGGGCCTCGATGGTATATGTAGCCTCCGCTCCGGCAAATCTCTCCTTCTCGGTCTTCTGTCCCCTTACAACGGGTATGGCAAGCACTTCTTCACAGAAATCCGCATATACATTGAGCATCATGCGGGTACGCTCCTCTGCCTCTTCCGCAGTTGCGTGAGCGGTGTGTCCTTCCTGCCAGAGGAATTCCCTGGAACGGAGGAAGGGCCTGGTGGTCTTTTCCCAGCGAACTACCGAGCACCACTGGTTATAGCATTTGGGAAGATCCCTGTAAGACTGGATGACCCTCTGATAATAATCGCAGAACAAAGTCTCTGAAGTAGGCCTTACGCAGAGCCTCTCCTGAAGCTCCTCGGATCCTCCGTGAGTCACCCATGCCACCTCGGGAGCAAAGCCCTCGACATGGTCCTTTTCCTTCTGAAGCAGGCTCTCAGGAATGAATACGGGCATATAGCAGTTCTCTACCCCTGTCTCCTTGAAGCGTCTGTCCAGCTCCTTCTGTATGTTTTCCCAGATCGCATAGCCTGCAGGTTCGATGACCATGCAGCCCTTTACTGAGCTATAGTCACAGAGCTCGGCCTTCTTTACCACATCGGTATACCACTGGGCAAAATCCTCGTCCATGGAAGTTATCTCTTCCACAAGCTTTTTATTTTCCTTAGTATCAGCCACTTTTCCACCTCTGAAATATATATTGTCCGTTTCATAAAGGACCCGTCCACCTGTCTTCAGTTCCGGGTCCCGTATACAGACTTTCCTTACTCTTTAATATACCCGAAAGCGCTCCCTGTTTCAAGGGAAATGAAGCTTTATGAAGCGCTCTCCGAGGTATCCACCACCATATCTGCGCTCTCCATGGGATGGCAGCTTTCAAAATACCTGTTTTCAAGGGGGATCCATTTCTCCCTGAAGTCCCTGAGCCTTTCCTTTCCGTTCCTCTCTTCTATGCGGGCAAGCTGGACAGCCTCATCACAGCAGGTAAATACCCTTAGATCATAGGCATCCCTGAGGTCAGGCCTCAGGCTGTAAGAGCCCTCGATCACAACTATGGAGCCCTCCCTGAGTCCTGCCGTCACCGGCTCCTTGAGATATGCCATTTCATGGCAGGAAAAGCGTCTGTAGGAGATCCTCTGCTCCCCGTTCATAAGAGGCGCGAGCACCTCCTCCCTGAACCTTTCATAATGCACGTTTCCGCCGGGCTCCGCATATCTTTCCGGTGAGCGGAGCTCCGGAGGCAGGAAGAAATCATCCATATGCACGATCACCACATCCTGGAAGTTGTCCTCAATAAGCCTGGCCAGCGTGGTCTTTCCGCTTCCGCACATGCCGTCTATGCCCAGGATCACGACTGCCTTTTCCTTTTTAAGCTTTTCGATCCTTTCAAAGAGCCTCTTTACCTCTGCGCTCCTCTTAAGAGGGCAGTCCTTCTTCTCTTTTTCCATCCTTCTTTCTGCACCTTTCATCATGTATATAAAGCAAAAGCCGGCAGCTTCCTAAGAGCCGCCGGCCTCAGATCTGGTAATGTCAGATCAGCCCTCTGAGATAGCCTCTACAGGGCACTGAGCTGCGCAGGTTCCGCAGTCTACGCAAGCATCGGGGTTGATCTCGTACTGAGCATCGCCCTCTGAGATAGCTCCAACAGGGCAAACCTCAGCACAGCTTCCGCACTTTACACATGCATCTGAAATCTTATATGCCATAACAGTAACCTCCTTATGTTTTGTCATATTGATGTAGCTTCATCTTAACTCATAGCGCTCCAATAATCAAGTTTGTATCTGCTAAAGTGCATCCACCGCACTGCCGAGGACATCTCCGATATTGCCCCTTATGATATAATCCGCAGCATCGTCCCGCTTGGTGCTGTCACGGTTTATGAGCACCAGCCTGTCGCCATTATAATAATCTATCATGCCTGCTGCAGGATATACCGTAAGTGATGTGCCTCCCACCAGCAGAAGATCCGCCCTGCTTATGCACGCGGCAGCCTCTCGCATCACTCCCATGTCCAGGGACTCCTCATAAAGCACCACGTCCGGCTTTATAATCCCGCCGCATTCATCGCAGCAGGGCACTCCTTCCCGTTCCATGACCTCATCGAGAGTATAGGACTTTCCGCAGCGCATGCAGTGGTTCCTGTAAATGGATCCGTGAAGCTCCAGCACCTTCCTGCTCCCTGCCGCCTGATGGAGTCCGTCTATGTTCTGGGTCACCACTGCACTCAGCTTTCCCATCGCCTCCAGCTTTGCCAGGGCCAGATGGGCAGCATTTGGCTTTGCCTCCCGGTATACCATGCGGTCCTTATAAAACCGGTAAAACTCCTCCGGGTCACGCATGAAAAAGCTATGGCTTATGATCATCTCGGGAGGATACTTGTATTTCTGATTATAGATCCCGTCCTGGGATCTGAAATCAGGCACTCCGCTCTCCGTGGATACGCCTGCTCCTCCGAAAAATACGATATTGCTGCTATCAGCTATCATGTCCCTGAGCGCTTCTGAATTTATCTCCTTCATAATACCCTCCCTTCTTAAGATCCTGTTTTCGTTATATCACATGGAGAAACTTTATAAAAGAGCTTGACATAAATGCTCTTATAATGTAGAATGTCAAATGTTCTGTAACGGAATACATGAACTGCGGGTGTAGTTCAATGGTAGAATGACAGCCTTCCAAGCTGTATACGTGGGTTCGATTCCCATCACCCGCTTCGCTGAAACCCTTGTATATCAAGGGTTTTTCTTATTTTGCTCCGGGTTACCCACGGATTACCGGTTGATCTTATTTGTTTTCCTCGCCATAAAAGGGATGCCTCGCAATGAGGCATCCCTTTTCAGTTCCTTGAATCTGTATTTCGTTCTATTTCCGTTACTGGATAAGCACTCCATTTACATCGACCGTATGACCGTCAGGTGTAGATCCATTCCTGAAAAGCGCTCCTGCAGGAAGGCCATCTCCGCTCTGTACCGAGAAGAAATAGGTCTTTCCCTCTATTGTATTCCATCCGGTATACATATATCCGAAGTTCCCGTCATGCTCCGGATGAAGATAATATGTATTACCGTCGGTATCGGTATACCAGCCGCTGTCAAGATAACCACCCGCATTGAAGTGATACCAGAGGAGCTTTCCGTTCCAGTCGCACTGATACCATGCAGAGACAGGATAGCTTCCATTTGGAAGTCTGTATTTCCATCCTGTACCGTCCTGCTCCCAGGTACCTGTCTGTGCTGCAGATGCACTTCTTCCGTCAGCATAATAAACTCCTACAGGACCGCTTACGGAACCGCCCGAAGACGAGGAAGATGAGCTCTGCTCTGCTTCATAAAATACGAAAAGGCTGAAATGGTCTATTGCAAAGGATATGGTGCCGTCACCGTTATCACGGGGATAGATGATCTCCCGATCTCCATCGGATTTAAAGTGGATTATCCTTAAAAGCTCGATCGGAATGTCTTCGGGAGCCTTCATCGTAATGACTACAGGCCACTTAAGCTCCGTCTTTGCTTCATTTTCCGTAGATGCACTTATATCTATGCAGACTGCATTATTATAGTTTGCATTTTCCGGCATCTGTTCAGCTGCTTCCTCTTTATTAAGTCTTGAGAAATCCACTGAAGTGATCTGATTGAGGGCACCGCCTAAGACATGGATCTCATCGCCCTCTGCTGACATGGTGCCATTTCCTGAAACTATGGCAGGATCGCCAAGTCCTGTCTCAGCTTTATATTTGGATTCAAGTTCCTCATAGGATGTCTCAGCCACAGCATTGTTTGTAAGATCCCGCTTCATGCTGTGCATCTGTCCGCGAGAAAGCTCCTGGCCTTCCACTGCTGCCACAAGCTCGTCTCCATCCTTTGAAAGCACGTCTTCGATGATGGTATTATTTTCAGCTATAGTGAAACTATTGCTGTATACAAAGTCACTGTTCTGGTACTTTTCATAATCAGGTGAAAGCGAATATATTCCATAATAATATGTCTGTCCGGGTTCCATTAAGTTATCAAGGGCAGAATAATGGAAGTTCTGTACGCTCGTACCTGACCTGAACATATTTACATTCTCAAGCATCTTTCCATCAGAATTATAAAGGTAAACATTAAATCCTGTTACCCCCTCCGGTATATCCCAGGAAAGTCGTCCCGCTTCATCTGCTTCAACATTGGTAGGTGCAGGTGCTTTGTCCATAGGAAGAGATATCTCCACTTTTGATTCGGGAGAAGCGTATTTAAGGGCTTCATTTATAACTTCGGGGGTAAGGGCTTCTCTGTTTGCATAGTCCTTATCCATGATGTAAATGACTATTACCTGATAATCGCCGCTCTGCATTACATTGTTGATAGGGCCAGAGAGACGCATCTCATCGCCTACTATCTTAAAGGATCGGTCTTCATTGTATCCTTCTACATTCCGGCCTTCCATCCAGTAGTTTTTAGTGCCATCCTCATTGTATTCCCAGCGAAGCAGAGTAAAGCCTATGGCGACAGGCTCCGGGGTTCCGTCATACCTGTCCCAATAAGGATAAAGTCCCTTTGTGCCGTTATGTTCCTCTTCCCTAAGTGTTACCTCAGGGTAAATAAATACTTCCGTCATCTCCTCAGGCGTCTCCTCAGGTTCAGAAGGGCTTGCTTCATTTCTGATGACTCTGTCCGGGATCAGATCGACCAGAGGTTTTTCATCTTTCTCGGTCTCGATCTCTTCTGAAATGCTGCCGGTATCTTCAGAACCCTCTTCAGAGATTTCTTCAGTTTTTTCCTGTTCAATCTCTTCTGCTTCTTCAGTTTCATCAGCATCGCTCTGAGACGCTTCATTTTCCAAAGCTTCCTTCTCGGGTACGGCAAAGGCTGTGATGCCGGTAACTCCCAATATCCCGGCAAGCAGTATCGCTGCCCAAAATCTCTTACGCATAATTACCTCCCATAAGTAAAAATGATTATAAATACCTTTTATAATTATATGCCTATATTTATTTCATATCAATATGCTCACATCCGATTTGTAGGTTTATCAACTTTTCCCAGCAAAAAGGACCCGTGAGGTGTTCACGGATCCTTTTGTGTACAGATGTCAAAGCCTCAAAGGCAGGTCCTTAAGCAGCATGGTAAGGTCACTAAGTATCCTCTCCTTCTGCAGGTCATCATAGCCTTCCAGGGATTCATAAAGACTTATGAACCTCGAATAAAGGGGATCATCCCTTCCGGTACCGGGGCTCCCCTGAAACATCTCCCTCATGCCTATGCCAAGGGCCTCCGCTATCCTTCCAAGGGTGTACACGGTGACCATGGGCTTTCCCTTCTCAAGTTTCGATACGGCCGAGGTGGATATACCCACAAGCCCTGCAAGCTCTCCCTGCCTCATCCCGCTTTTCTTCCGGTATGCCCTGATCCTCATGCCTATGTCCTGATAGAACTCCCTCTTTGACCCTTCCTGCGGCAGCCTTATGCCGCCATCATGTATCTCAGTCTTCTTTTTGCCTTCTCCGTTCATATATTATATCGTACCCGTCTTTTTTCTTGCCACGACCACTAGCCTTGTGCTGTCATGGGTATTGGCACAGGTCTCAAGGGTTATGAGCCTGTCCCCGTACTCCGCGGTAACTCCCGTATCATAAAGGGACATCGCCTTTACATTGTCCACATAGTACTCGAACTGGGCCCTATTCATGTCCCCTGCATACTGGTACCACTTGAACACACCGGTCTGCTCTTCAGGATATATCGGCGCAAAGAATATCGCCATCACCTCATAGCTTCCCTCACTGTCATGGATGGTCCTAAAGTCTATGACGGGATGTCTGTCCCTGAAGCTCTTTTCCCTGTAGTTCCAGATGTTTCCGAACTGGAGCGTTCCGTTCATGTTGTGGCCGTGTATGAGGATGTTGTCGCTCTCAGTGGTACAGAAGGGTGCGGTCTTCGGTCACGGTTTCCACGGTCTCGGAAGGGCCCTCGGAATCCATATCCTTCGGATCCTCAAAGATATAGCCGGGGCGTCCGGGAGTGCTTCCACCCCCTCCGCCTGAACCGCCAGTGCCGCCTGAGCCTCCGGAACCTCCGGGGTTAGATGGTGTATCCGGTTTATCCGGGGTCTCGGGATCTTCAGGCTTTTCTTCCTCTTCGGTTTTTTCTTCCCCCCCCGGGTTTGTCGGGATCCTCTCCTCCGGGCACATCGGGATCTCCCGGTGTTTCGGGATCATCAGGTTCTCCAGGATCTTCTCCGGGGGGTACAGGTTCTTCAGGATCATCCGGATCGCCGGGATCATTCGGGTCGTCGGGATCTGTACCCGGATCATCTGGGTCGTCTTTCTTATCCCAGATATTTTGGCTAGAAAAAAAGGGATTATGACCTGGATCAGGAATATAAAACGCTGATCCACAAGTGGCGTCTGCTCACAAAGGAACAGCAGGCCATAATCAATAAGCTCATGGACCAGTTTTTAAGAGGATAGCCGGTGAGGCTTAAGCTGTGTGAAAAGCTCACGAATCAGACGCACTGAAATCCCGCACATATAAAAAGATCCCGAAGGCACAAACCTTCGGAATCTGCTTTTCACGTCAACTATCAAATTTTATCATTCCCATCAGCCAGCCCTGCTGCAAAGGCTCAGGCGCCGTAGCTTCTGAGGGTATCCATAAGGAGCTTTCTGAATCTGTCCGCATCAAACTCCATTGCGACCTCCACATTTGGTTCCTTCTTTCCGGCAAATGTGGTGTCATACTTCTTTTCATGGGCTATGTCACATATCGGATCCGTACCCATATAATCACGCCAGTCACAGAGCGTCATGCCTCTTGTGAACTCTCCCTTTGTCTCCACATCCACATGGACCATAAGGCTCTTTCTGATGATCTGCGGATCTATGTACCATACTACGGTGCAGGCATCGCACAGGCTGCATACTCCGCCCTTTCCCGCATTGTGGGTAAGGATCGCCGCAGCAAAGTCAGCCACGGGATTTCCGATCGCCTTCATGGCCTCCACGTCTTTCATGTTCATGTTGTTCTGTCTGGTAAGATTGAGCCCCACCATGCGGATGGGTATGCCGGATTCAAAGACTATCTTTGCCGCTTCCGGATCCACATAAATGTTGAATTCAGCCGCTGCTGAGAAGTTTCCCGCAGTGCCCGATCCTCCCATGCAGAGTATCTCAGGGATACGCTTGCAGAGCCGGGGCTCCTTCAGGATGGCCTGGGCCACATTTGTAAGAGGGCCAAGGGTGATGAGCTTTACGTCATCGTTATGCATGAAAAAGTCAATGAGAAAATCCACTCCATGCACCGGCTCAAGCTGTTTCTTAGGCTCCGGTATGATCACGTCTCCGAGTCCCGTAGCCCCATGGGCATAGGCCGCCCTTACGGCCTTTCCGAACATTGGCTGGTCATATCCCGCATATACCGGGATATCGGTCCTTTCGCAGAGCTCGGTCATGAACCTGGCGTTCTTCTCCGTGTACTCAAGCCCGGTATTTCCCCCTACCGTAACTATGCCCTTTACATCCAGATGCTTTATGCAGAGCATAAGTGCAAAGCAGTCATCCGTTCCCGGGTCACAGTCGATCACGACTTTAGTCCTGTTTTCCTCCATAAGTTACCTCCCAAATACTTCTAAAAATAGAAAAAGCAGGATACGGGAATCGAACCCGGTACCCACAGCCCTAAAATCACGCTATAGCGTCATTTTAGAAGTCTCTGGGGAAATTCTGGGGAAATCACCATGTCCCGCTCAAATTCATTCAACGGCATTATATCATTTATATATCTATTTTCATAGGCATAGAAAGAAGGTCCTTTTCAGGGCCTTCTTTTCTCGTGACATATATTCGTAATTATAGTAAGACTGATCTGAAGATCTCCTTTCTTATTTTATTCTGGTCCCATGGATATACTTCACAGCCCCACGCTCATCAAATTCAATATCCAGGGGATCCTTCACGGCATATCCCTCGGTATCGAACAGATACAGTTCTTCCTTCTTCCTGGTCTCTGAAAAGATCCTTACGGCATTATTGCAGTGATAATCTCCCTTCTTATATCCGAAGGTATACCACCACCCATTCTGATCTTCATTCCATCCAAGGTTTTTATAAAAAGATGAATCTGCCATTGATGCATAATTTGGTCTTGCATATCCCCTTATCTGCCCTGTGCCTATGGATATGCTCCTATATCCTACCTGGTCATCATGGTTTCCCTCTATCACCTTAATAATACCTGTAGCCTCATTGACACCAGCCACATATCCTATGTGGTCTGAGTATCCATCGTTCGGCTGGGTCTTTTTATCCCAGTTGTAAACGATGATATCCGCCTTTTCCGGAATTATGGTTCCATCCTCTTCCCAAATGCCAAGCGCCTTGAAGATCTTCACATGTTCCTCGCAGCCGCATTCACGGCCGATAAGGCTTGTGATCCCTGCTCTGTCTCCGACTACTGTAACCCAAGCATCGCACCAGCTGTCATCGTACTGCAGCTTATACCCCCGGGGCCTCGGCTCTACGGAGTTATAAGCGTTGACGATCATCTTATGTTGGATGCTCCCCTCCTGTATTCCATAGAATGACAAGGCTACATCTATGACATGATCCCTGATCTTCTGTTCTGTCATTTATTCCCTCCCATGGCCTTTAAAAGCCATTCGGCCACCTCATTGCGCCAATAGGCATGAACATCGTTTATGCTCCAGGGCTTGCCAGTATCCGGATTTTCTCTTCCTTCTTTGATTCTTACCCCGTAGAAAGCTCCCATTAAGTATCTACCTCCTCTGTATCAGATCCTGCTGCCATGGCTGCAGCCACTTCTCCTACTACACCCGCAAGAGAATTGACTGCGCCATCTGTTATCTGCATATTCTTTTCAATATTCTCGATTCGGATCTCCTGATCGGTTTTCTGCCTGAGTCCAAATGTAGCTTCTATCCCATCAGAGACCCATATGATATGCCACAGATCATCCAGCGCAAGATGTTCATATGCCCCGGTCTTATGACCAGCACCATTGTAGATCTCTACTGCGCTGAGATTATCTTCAGTGAGCATATCCTTCAGGTTCTGAAGATCTTCTACATCTGCTACCAAAACTGTTATTGCTCCTAATGACGGCAGAAGGATAGGCTCGATCTCTGTCCCATCATTAAGCTTGATCTTATTATCCGTTGCCATTCAAATCGCCTCCGTTTCCTTCATCAATCTGCTGTTTTAATATCGCAATGTACTTCCTGAGCCATTCCGGGATCTGAGTGCCCATGCGCCCTGCATTTTCAATTATCGATAAGAGCTCATTAAGTATGTACCAGACGGCCACAAGAAGGCCGAAGAATGTAGTGGTTATGGTCTGGATCCCCAGCTGCCCGGCTATATTGGCAATCAAATAGTCTACTACCATGGCCACTGCTATTACACAGAGATACCCGACCTTTTTAAGGATCCCCTTAAGCCCCTTCTTCGAATTCCATCCATACGCCGGATCCTCAGGGTGATCGATGGCCTCACGCTTGCTTGCCCCCATGCCCGTGATGTAGTCCAGGATCATCATGCCAAGGAGCACCAGCAGCACAGGGTAAAGGATCCCCAAGCGATCTGCTGCCCATGCCAGAGCTGCCGAAACGGCCGCCTGGATGATCATTATTGTGTTTCTCATATTCACCTCTTTCCGGGATCTATTCCCATTTATTTGTGATTTCAGTATATGGATCCCGGATCATCATTTATTACCCCACAAAAAGAGAGGGCCGAAGCCCTCCCCTTTTAATCTTTAAGCCATGCTGTAATGTCATCATCTGTGTAGATCTTCTGACCTATCACCTTAACTCTTGTAAGCAGATTCAATATCTTCTGTCTTTCAGCTGAGCTGCCCTGCTTATATCTCGGCTTATATTCCTTCGTGAGCTGAGACTTGACATTTGATCTGGCTTCCTTGTCCGTCCATCCATTCTTTGCCTTTTTCGCCTTTACAAGTTCTCCCATCTGCTCATTGACTTCGGTATACTGTGTCGATGTGAAATCTCCGCCGCTGAGGATCTCATCCAAAGATGCAGTGATGTCACTGTACGCTGGCGAAAGCTTATCGATAGCACTTCCGATCTTACTTTCTATGATATCTTCCGGATATCCATCAGAAACCATCTCCTGAACCAGGCTATTATAAGCGGCCGTATCACCATTGATCTTATGCTGTGCGGCCTCCTGCAGCCTCTCATCCTCTGAGATCATAGACTTCAGCTTGGTATTTATCGCATCTTCATCGATACCGGCATCCAAAAGGTCCTTTACGATCTGATCTCCCAGCTCTTTATTATCCGAAGCATATGCATCCATGGCGTAACTGAGGAATTTATTAAGGTTGCCTTTATAGCCCTTGTCATACTGCATATTGGCAAGCTTATACTCCAGCGACTGTCCCAGCTCTGAATCTTCTATATCAGGAGCATCCAAAACCAGGTTGATCAGTGATATAGTGTCATTCATCAGATTCTCGAATCCAAGTCCCGAGAATGCAGCTATCCTCTGAACCACATTGGTGATGACTGCTGCCCAGGATTTCTTTTCTGTACCATCCAATTTCTGACGAACATCGCTTAAAGCCCACCAGAGATCCTGAACCAGGCTCATATCTGTCCTGGATACATCATATCCTTCCATTATAGACATAAGGTCTCTGACATAAGGAATGAGCTGCAAAGGATTAACATTGTCAATGATGCTATCAGCCAGAGCATCAAGATATTTGTCACCAAAATCCTTCTCTTCATCATCATCTCTGACAGCACTTACAATGGATGCAGCTGCTGCGGCTCCTATGCCTGACGCCAGATATGCCATGCTGGCCCTGATCATCTTCTTAATGGCATCCTTCTTTTCTCTCTTGCTTCCAGCTGAAGCAAAGTCAAAATAGGTTCTGATAAGCATGTTATAGCTCTTCGCAGGCTCCGACATAAATGAAGTGGCCATCTTTGTAAGATCATTCTTCGACCTCATCAGCTGAGTCCTGTGAAAAACAGAGTCTACCACCTGAGTCCGATCAACTATCTCTTCAAAGCGATCTGACACGGCTGCATAAAATTCATCAGAGCCAGGCTTAAGGTCTTTCCTTTTGTCCTGAATCTCAAGCTCAGCTGCTCTCCAGAGTGCATTCCAGGCTATCTCATCGCCCTTAGCATTAAGGATCATCTGCTTATCCCTGATCTTTTCAAGAGCTGTGGTATTACCCATAAGGATAGATCTCATGCTTCGCCCAATATCCGTCTCGTAAAATCCCCAGTCTTTCCACTGAGCAATAGGCGAATGTTCCTTCAGCTGCTCAGCTCGCCTGGAGCTTCCAATAGGATTCATATCCTTAAAGGCCCGGAGTAGATGCTTGGCATCAATTTCATTGATTGCCCTGAGATATGCCGTAGGCTGCTGGATAGCGGTCCTTATATTCATACCCATGGCAGCACCCTTAAAGTTTGATATGATTCTGTTCATGAAATAAGGATCCGAGGTGGTACTTCCGTTGATATCCTGGAGGAATTTCCGAACATATTCCACGGCTTCCTTGCCATAGACATTTTCTATGGACTGCTTCACGCTGCCATCATAGGTGGGGATGAGCTCCGCTTCCGGATCAAACGGCTTCTTTTCTCCGCCCCTGTCTGAATCCTCATAAAGATCTGAATCATAGTTGATTCTTCTATAGTTCAGCCACTTCTGCATATCAGAGAGAGGGACAAGAAAAGCCCTGTATGAGCCCATATGATCCACCTGTGTAGTGAAGACATTAAATATGTCATCAAGAAGGATGGGGTTTGACGCCCTTTCCTGTGTACCCTTTGTCTCTCCCATATTCTTGATCAGCTCGATATTTCCGGAGATCTGATCATCCTTTGTGGATATCTGATTACGATCCACTTTTATCGGGAAGTAGTCCCTGGCAAGGAATTTCTGATATCCATAGAGAGCCATGGATGCTTCATTGCCCCACTTCGAGGTATATTCCATGAAGAACTGCCCGACTCCATCCGCCATAGCCCTCTGCCGGGGAGTCAGCATATCAGTCAGTGCCTTAACGTCAGCCTCAGTGACCTTTACATTCTTATACCACCTAAGCCTTTTCTTATGACCGTTTTCAACATATTCTACTGGTGCCACATTAAGGCCGCCGGCATAGATATGCTTTCTGGCCTGTTCTCTCTTATTAAGCGCATACAGGCTCATGACCTGAGAAGGCTTCAGCTTGATATTATCGCCTCTTACGGTAGTATAGGAGATCATTTCTGCCCTGTTGCCGCCCCACTCCTGAAGATCCTTCTGAGTAGTCCCTGTTTTCTCCATCAGATCCTGCATATAATTTGCAGCTTCCTGGGTGCTTCTTATTTTAGTATCGAAGCCTTTCCTCAGCTCATCGTATACTGTTTCTGCCGCCTCCCCGAAGGTATAGAACCTGGTATAGGAATCAAGCATATCATTTTTTAAAAACCTACCTATTCTGGATCTGATCCCCGCATCATCAGACTGCTGCTTTCTCCCAGCAAGCTCAGTCATCGTACTTTCTGCTGCATCAGCTACCGACTGATAGCGTTTGTTCGAGAGAAGCCTGTTAGCATCAGTTATGGTCTTCTTCATGGCCTTGATGAGGTTTTTCAAGGTACGAGTCTGATAGGCGTCCATATCACCTATCCTTTCAAGGCCTTTCGTGGCCTCTGCCAGCTCATCGATCATATGCAGCATATCCGGATCAATATCCATCAGCTGTGAGGTCTCTGTACCCACTCCATTCATAATGTTGTCGTAGGTCCTT
>DVNQ01000121.1 GCA_018714245.1 Candidatus Avilachnospira avicola | reverse complement strand
ATGCTCCTTGAATATAAAAAGACACGCCACGGAAGCCCGGGAGCCTTAGGGAAGAATTACAAAAAGGAAAAAGGGCTCATAGTCAATGACGAATGTCATTCCGAATGGGACAAGATCCTTTCAAAGATGATCTTCTTATTCAGAGAGGCGAATGAGGATACATGCCGCAAAAAGAATCCCTATGAAAAAGCATATATGGATGCATTTGACACTTTCTCACAAAAATATGGCATTATGGGAGAAAAACTCAGGACTCCGGAAGAAATCAAAAGAAACAAGAAGGAGCATGTAGTCACTTATCACAGCATGGATGAACTCGAAGAATATAAGGAGATCTGTGAAAATTATATGAGATATGAAAAGGAGCTTGCAGAATACCGTGCAAAATGCAAGGACAAGGCATTTCATTTATTCTCCAAGTGGTTCTATCATCTTTGGGACTGATAGTATGAATTTAAATAGTATTATATTTTTTGATAAGCATCCTGATGCAATGCCTCTATATGAGGCTTTTGAAGACGCTGTGACAAAGCTTTATCCTGATGCTGAGATCAGGGTCCAGAAGTCACAGATATCATTTTATGATGTACATATGTTTGCCTGCGTGTCATTTGCCGGGGTAAAAAAGAAAAAGGAGCTGCCGGAGCCATATCTGGTAGTTACCCTTGGAATGCCTTATCCGCTTGAATCATCCCGTGTAGCAGTCAAGACAGAGCCATATCCTGGAAGATGGACGACCCATATAGTTATCGGAGATACCGGGGATATAGATGACGAGCTTATTTGCTGGCTGAAGGAAGCCCATGATTTTGCGAAAAACAAGTAACCCATAGCGGATAGAGTGCATATGAAGATAGAAGAAGTTACCAATTCCACGTCTATAAAAGAACAGATCATGACGAACAGGGACAGCCCTATCCGCTGCTGTATATGTGCCGCTGACAGGCGGGAAGAACAGAGTTTTCTATAGGAGGTATGGTATGTCTAAAAAAGTAAGAGTAAAACCCGGAAAGGGCCAGTCCATGATGGGCTTTATAGTGGGGATTCTGTTCTGCCTTATCGGTGTATTTGTAGTCATACCGTCGGCGGGACTTTTTGGGATATTCTGGACTTTGATGGCTCTTATCATTACTATCACAAATGCCATGAATGCCTTTACGGATAAGGGAGTCGCCACCCATGAGATAGTGATAGATGATGGGAAGCAAGCGGAGGGCAGAGCTGATGAAAGAATCATGGCTGATATGCCTTCAGATATGTCAGGTACTGCTTTGGATAAGTCCGAAGCCGCTTTAAAAGGCATCAAGGGCAGCATCGAACTCAGGCTTCAGGTTGCCGAGGATCTCTATAAGGACGGTACCATCACGAAAGAAGAATACGAGACAAAACGCAGGGAGATATTGGACGAGCTCTGATTTTAGTAAATCCTGCACAATAAAACTCAAGCTTGACAAGACAAAGGATATCATATATAAATAAAATATGGTTTAGTTAGTTTAAACTAACCAAACTTATTTACCTTTTACTTTTATTGGAGGCCTTATGTCAGAAGAGAGTATTGTCAGAAACTGTGCCCCTACTTTGGCAGGCATGAAGACGGGGAATCTTTTCTCAACCTTTTTTGAAACCAGATCAGGCTTTGTCGAAGACCTCAGAACATACAGGGCTCATCTTAAAAACAAAGGAATCGAATTTCTTCCGATCAGGATCTCTGATGGCAGAGCTCTTATGTATATGTTCAGGCCTGACAGTCTGCAAAGGGATCTCAGTCAGCCTGACAACTCTGAGTTCCTTCGTGGGCTTGGGTATGATACTGAGGATCCGTACAAGGCAGTAGGTGCCTTGATTCGGCGTTTCAGATATTTTTCGTTTCCTCATGAGATAGGACTGTTCCTTAGTTATCCTCTGGAGGACGTAAGGGGTTTCATAGACTATAAGGGGGCCTGCTATAAGTATGCCGGCCTTTGGAAGGTGTACGGAGATGTGGAAAACAGTAAAAGGACATTCAAAAGATATAAGCAATGCACAGAGTCATTTTGCAGAAGGCTGAATGCCGGAGCAAGCATGGATGACCTTATTGCTTGATTAATATAAATTTTAAGGAGGATCCTATATGAAAGCAGCGGTGGTTTATTGGAGCGGAACAGGCAATACGGAGGCAATGGCTTCAGCAGTACTTGAGGGAATGACATCCGCAGGAGCTGATGCCAAGCTTTATACTGCAGCAGAATTTGGAGCAGACCTGCTTGACGGAATTGAGGCCATAGCCTTCGGATGCCCGGCAATGGGCTCTGAACAGCTGGAAGAAACAGAATTTGAACCTATGTGGGAGAGTGTTAAGGATAAGCTGGGAGGAAAGAAGATAAGCTTGTTCGGATCATATTCATGGGCTGAAGGTGAGTGGATGGAAAACTGGAAAAATGATGCAGCAGCTGCCGGCATAGAGCTGGCCCATGATCCGATAATATGTTATGAGGCTCCGGATGCAGATATGATATCCAAACTTGTGGAGATGGGGAAATCACTTGCCTCCGCCTGAATACCATTCATAAAGCACTGGGAAAAGTATAATAAAGGGACATGCTATACTGGAAGGTGATGCTTCTTCCAGAAGGGCAGTCCTTTTTTGATGCTGGAAGCTCTTATATCGCTGTAAACAGGACTCCAAAATGTAAGGAAAGATTTTGTTGTGATGCAGGCAAAGCCGGTGATATGATTGTAAAAAATAAGCAGGGAGATAGATCATGGAGCTTCTAAGATGTGAGTCCATAAGAAAGTCATATGGCGATAGAAAAAATAAAACAGAGGTTCTGCATGGCATCAGTTTTTCTGTGGAAAAGGGTGAAATGGCTGCCATCATCGGTGCTTCAGGATCAGGGAAGTCTACGCTCCTCAATATCATCGGGACTATAGACAATGCAACGGAAGGTTCAGTGATACTTGACGGAAAAGACATCACACACCTTGGCAGGACCGAGGCAGCCATACTCAGAAGAAGAGATATAGGCATAGTATATCAGTTTTTCAATCTTATCCCTGATATGACCATACTTGACAATATTCTCCTTCCGATAAAGCTTGATAAGAAAAAACCGGATAAAGAGCTTTTTGATATGCTGATAGAACGGCTCGGGCTTTCAGAAAAGCTCAAAAGCTACCCTTCAGAGCTCTCAGGAGGTCAGCAGCAAAGAGCTTCCATGCTAAGAGCCCTGCTTTATAGGCCGATACTGCTGCTTGCGGATGAACCTACAGGCAATCTGGACAGCAAGAATTCGGCTGAGATTATGGAGCTTATGCAGAGCTTTAACCGGGAGCTTTCTCAGACCATCATATATGTGACCCACAGCAGGGAGCTCTCAGAGAAGGCTGACAGGGTTATTGAGCTTTCTGATGGATGCATCATTTCCGATACTGGAAAGGAAGGAAAGCCATGGGATCGGTGATAAAGTCATTGACAGCTTCACATAAGGAGGGAGGGCAGACCGGATTTAGGACTGCTCTTATACTTGCATCGGGGTTATCTGCCCTTATGCTTTCTCTTCTGACGAGCCTTTTATACAACGCGATAAGCTATGAGCTAGGCCGTATCTATATGGAACAGGGCATAAAGCTTGACCTTAGCGGGTGGATGGCAGAGGATCCTGACAATGTCCTTTTCCTTATGATCTCCTCCATCGTCATCATACTTTGCATATGCTCACTGGCGCTGATCATACGCGGAGTATTTTCGGTTTTTATGGAGGAGAGGCTCAGGCTTGTCGGGCTGCTGTCAATTAACGGAGCTACACCGGGGCAGATATTTTTGATGCTGACAGGAGCCAGTCTTTGGATCTGCATATTGCCGGTGCTGATTGGAACCATATCCGGAGCAGCTATGTCAGCGCTGCTGTTTCATATACTTGATGAGGTAAGCAGGACTGTGATCCCTGACAGGCTGATATTGCCATTTGCATATCATCCTTCGGTATTTTTCCTGTCAGCGGCATTTTCATTGCTGACTGCAGCGATATCGGCTTCGTTGTCCGCTTTAAAGTATTCGAGGCTTATGCCTATGGCAGCCATCAATTTGAGGGTGTCTGGCGGATATAAGAGGAGCAGGAGGAAACTTCGAAGCTCCAGGCTTGCGCTCACACTTTCTCTGCTCTCATTTGGGATCATATACAGCTTTTTCAATTTGAGCAGGATGAATACCCGCATCACCTATTATGACCGGTATGAGGACAGCTGGGATATCATGGCAGAGATCAAAGATGCAGATATGCAGGATATCCGGATGATGGCAGATATCCGGGATATAGACCAGACATATGCGGCGATGCTCTACAGGCTCTATCCCATGAAACGAAGTTTAAGTCCCGGGGAGCTTTCAGACGAGGTGATCAAAGCGGAACTTTTTGAGCGGGCTGATCCGGAAGAAGCGGAGCTTAGGAACGGGGACTATGTCGTAAATGCACCTCTGCTTGTGCTGGATGACAAGAGCTTTCTTTCGTATGCTCATGAGGCAGGAATTGAGGACAGCCTTGACGGGATCATAGTAGTGGATATCATCCGGGATGCGGGAGAGCAGAATTTCAGGCAGAGAAGCTATTTACGATATCTTAATGAGGATACGGGCAGCAGAACTATAAGGCTAAGTACAGGCCCTTCAGCTGATGAAAATGCTGATATATCTTTTGATCTTTTAGGGTATGCATATAAGCTTCCGGAGATAAAGATCGATTTCTGGAGCGATGATTATTTTGAACTTGTACATGTCGTGCCATCATCCCTTTGGGAAAAGGCTCTGGCTTCGGAGAGTCTCTCCGGAGCCTTAGGGGCAAATGAAGCCGTAACTACTTTAAATTATATCTCCAGCCATAAAGAGCTTAGAGGTGATGATGTATCAGACGGGGATAAGCTTGCATGCATCCGGCAGATTGAAGTGCAGATCAGAGATATACTTAGCAGATGCGGATATGATTTTGAGATGGAGAACAGGGTTCAGGACAGGATTTCCAGTGATGCCGCACTTGATATACTCCGGGGAGTGGCATCTGTATTTTGCATCCTGCTGGCGCTGATAGGTCTTGCAAATGTCTGCACGCTGACCCTGAGCTATACCTATAAACGGAGAAATATCTGTGCGAGACTGATGGCCATAGGCATGACTCCTGCGGAGCTTCATCGAAGCTTTTATAAGGAGGCGCTGAGTATTATAGGCCCTCCGGTGCTGCTTACGATTTTGATAGTTCCGGCATTGACCTTTATGATGATGAAGGCTTCATATATGGATACAGGATATGGCCTTTCTGTCATTCCTGTCCTTCCGCTTCTTGTATTTGCAGCTGTTATTGTCACGGTTGTCCTTATTTCATACAGATCAAGCATTAAAAATATCCTTGCCGGTGATCTATCGGAGGAACTGAAGATGCTATAAAGCTTTTCCAAGGCTGAAGACAAAGCCCAAAGAAAGAGGGCTTTGTTTTTTTGAAGATTTATGTAAAGTGCACTTGACATAAACCTCAAATGATATATAATACAGATATGGAAAGTAAACTTTACATTTACTGCCGACATATCGCAAATGGAAGGAGCCATCTTGAAAAATAAACTCGAAGAGATAC
>DVNQ01000120.1 GCA_018714245.1 Candidatus Avilachnospira avicola | reverse complement strand
TTTTATGATATACTCATACACATGAATATAAATAATATAAGAAAGATCATAAAAAAGGGACGCATACTTCAGAACGAACCCATGTCAGCCCATACCACTTTCAGGGTGGGAGGGCCGGCAAGGTATTATTTTATACCCGGGGACGAAGCTGAGGCAGCGTCCCTTGTCAGATACCTGCATGGAAATGGCCTTGATTACTATGTTATCGGAAACGGATCCAATCTGCTGGTATCGGACAAAGGCTATGAGGGGGCCATCATCGATCTGGGAAGGAACGACGGCACCAGTTTTACCATGCTTGGGATAGATGATGAAAGGGACGGAGAGGTCCTTTTTGACTGCGGGGCAGGCTGCCTCCTTTCTGCCGTCGGAAGCTATGCGAAGAGATTTTCCGCAGAAGGCTTTGAGGCCCTGGCGGGGATCCCGGGATGCATAGGGGGAGCCTGCATAATGAATGCGGGCGCCTTCGGGTCCGAGATCGGTGATGTCATAACAAGCGTCAACGTCATTACCCGTGAGGGGGAGCAGAGAAAGATCCTGGCTTCGGAACTGAGCTTTGGATACAGGTATTCAAGCCTGCTTTCCGAGGGTCATATAGTCACAAGAGCTGAGATCCTGCTGAATAAGGGGGATCCGGAAGCGATAGCTCTCAGGATGAGGGAGTTTTCGGAAAAACGAAGGGAGAAACAGCCCCTTGAGTATCCTTCTGCAGGATCTACCTTCAAAAGGCCGGAGGGAGATTTTGCAGGAAGGCTGATAGAAGCTTCGGGCCTCAGGGGATACCGCATCGGAGGAGCCATGGTAAGCGAAAAGCACTGCGGGTTTGTGATCAACTATGACAATGCCAGTGCTTCGGATATATACAGCCTGATGCAGGAGATCATAAAAAGGGTAGAAGGAGACAGCGGAATAAGGCTGGAACCGGAGGTAAAGCTTCTCGGAGAGTTCTGAGATCATCAGACGCAGGCTTAAGTCCTGGAGGGAAGGCCTGCAGGCGGAATTATAGGGATGTTTTTTATATGAGGAGGATAATATGGGAGGAGCAACAACTACTGTAGAAAAGCTTGCGGAGCGGATGGGGCTTACCAACCTTACGCCGGATATAGGACTCGCAGAGAGGATCATAAGCTTTTATGACGTGAACAGGCCGGCACTTCAGCTCACCGGATTCTTTGATCATTTTGATGTGAGCAGGGTACAGATAGTCGGCAATGTGGAACAGCAGTATATCGACAGCTTCCTTGACGATGGGATGGCTGCAGAAAGGTTTGACAGGATAGCGGCATTTAACGTGCCCTGTATCATTTTCTCAAGAGAATACAAACCCAGTGAGGCCATCCTTAATGCCTGCCGCAAGCACGGAGTGCCCTGTCTCAATTCACCGAAGACCACTTCGGATCTTTCCAGTGAGATCATCAGATGGCTCAAGGTCCAGCTGGCACCCTGCATAAGCATACACGGAGTGCTTGTGGATGTTTACGGCGAGGGCGTACTGATAGTGGGAGACAGCGGAGTCGGAAAATCCGAGTCTGCCCTGGAACTTGTAAAGAGGGGCCACAGGCTTGTTTCGGATGATGTGGTGGAGATAAGGAAGGTCTCTGACGAGACTCTTATCGGAACTGCTCCTGCAGTCACCAAGAACTTTATAGAGCTTCGCGGAATAGGCATAATCAACATACGTACCCTTTTCGGATTTGAGGCCATAAAGGACACCCAGCAGATAGACATGGTCATAAAGCTTGAGGACTGGAACAAGGACAAGGAGTACGACAGGCTTGGACTTAAGGAGAATTACACCGAGTATCTCGGAAACAAGGTGATATGCCATGAGATACCCATCAGGCCCGGACGTAACCTTGCGATCATAGTTGAATGTGCCGCAGTCAACAACAGGGCGAAGAAGATGGGACACAATGCGGCCGATGAGCTTTTCAAGAGAGTCAATGCCAATATAGGAAATACGTTATGAGGCTTGTCATAGTAAGCGGCATGTCCGGAGCCGGAAAGACCATCGCACTTAAGGCCATGGAGGATATGGGCTTTTACTGCGTGGACAACATGCCGATCTTTCTGATAGAAAAATTCGTACAGATACTCACGGAAAGCAATGAGCCGGACCGGATGGTGGCCATTGTGGCAGACATACGCAGTGGCAAGGAGCTTCCTGGCCTTAAGGATGTGCTTTGCGCATGGGACAAAGATCATGTGCCTCATGAGATACTCTTTCTGGATGCTTCGGACAGGACGCTGCTCAAGCGCTTCAAGGAGACCAGGAGATGCCATCCCCTCTCAAGAAACGGCAGCCTGGAGGAGGGTATAGCCGCAGAGAGAAGTGCCCTTTCCTGGCTTCGGGAACGGGCGGACTATGTGCTGGATACCTCAGGCATGCTCACAAGAGATCTCCGCAATCAGCTTGAGGAGATATTTTTCAAGGGGACGGCATTCGGAAACCTTTATCTTACCGTCATGTCCTTTGGATTCAAATACGGCATACCTGAGGATGCGGATCTGGTCTTTGACGTGAGATTCCTGCCGAACCCCTTCTATGAGGATGAACTTAAGGCAAAAAGCGGGCTTGATAAGGAGGTCAGGGACTTCGTGATGCAGTCCCCGGATGGGGATGCGTTTCTCAGCAAGCTCGAGGATATGCTGGATTTCCTTATCCCGAGATATATGCATGAGGGAAGGAACCAGCTTGTCATAGCCTTCGGCTGTACGGGAGGGCGTCATCGTTCGGTGACCCTTGCCGAAGCCGTCTACGGCCATCTTAAGGGCAGGGGCAGCTATGGGATAAGGATAGACCACAGGGATATTAACAGGAGTTGAAATGTCTTTTTCCACTGAGGTAAAGGAAGAAATAAGAAAAAAATGCTTTACTTTCAAAAATAAGCATAGTAAAATCACGAAAGGAATCGAGGCAGAATACAGAAAAGAATATCTTATGGCCATGTTCCTGGATTCAGGATCCGTGAGCAACCCGGAAAAGTTCTACCATCTGGAGTTCGTATGCGAAAACAGAAGGGAGGCGGAGGAGCTGGGCAGTATCATGGAGAGCTTCGGCATCAGTCCTAAGATCACTGAACGCAAGCATCATTTCATAGTCTACCTTAAGGACAGTGAGGCGATATCTTCGATGTTGAGCATCCTTTCGGCACATCAGTCCATGATGAAGTTTGAGAACATCAGGATCCTTAAGGAGATGCGGGAAAATATCCAGAGACAGGTCAACTGTGAGACTGCCAATATATCAAAGACTGTCTCCGCATCAGTAAGGCAGACGAAGGATATCGAGTATATAGACTCGGTCCTCGGCATTGAGAAGCTGCCTGAAAATCTGAGGGAGATAGCAAGGCTCAGGCTGGAGAGGCCTTCCGCCACATTGCGTGAGCTGTCGGAGGAGCTTTCCGAGGATATCGGAAAGTCGGGGATAAATCACAGACTTCGCAGGATATCCGATATAGCGGAGGAACTGAGGAACGCCGACGGCAGAGAAATATCTTCAGGTACCTATAGGAGGAATTTGGAATGACAAGCAATACCGTTGTTGTTAATCTCCCCAAAGAGATGGACAGGAAAGTAGCTATCCTGGTCCAGGTCGCTAGCCAGTACAATTCAAGGATCCATCTGGTATGCGGCAGCAAGCGTATAAATGCAAAGAGCATCATGGGCATGATGACGCTCCCACTCAACAACAATGATGAGATAAGCATCGAAGCAGAAGGAGCCGATGAGGCAGAGGCTGTTGATGCCATCACGGAGTTTCTTTCAAATAAGCGTACGGTGGCATAAGAGCCGCATCATAAGTGGAACTGAGATACGTCTGCGGCAGGCAGACGTGTTTTTTTATGGAGGAAAGTATGGACAGGATAGCAGTACTGATCCCCTGCTACAATGAGGAAAAGACCATAGGAAAGGTCATAGAGGACTGGAGGAAGGAACTTCCGGAGGCGGTCATATACGTTTATGACAACAATTCCACCGATGATACCGCAGGGATAGCAGAGGCCCATGGCGCCATAGTAAGGAAGGAAAGAGCTCAGGGGAAAGGCAATGTGATCCGCCGCATGTTCAGGGAGATAGATGCCTGCTGTTATGTGATGGTGGACGGAGACGACACCTATCCGGCAGACCGGGGCAGGGAGCTCTGCGCCGCCGTCCTTGAGCGCCAGGCCGACATGGCAGTGGGGGACCGTCTTTCATCCACCTATTTTTCTGAAAATAAACGCAGGTTCCATAACAGCGGAAATGCCCTGGTACGATCTGCCATAAATTTCCTCTATGACAGTGAGGTAAAGGATATAATGACCGGTCTTCGGGCTTTCAGCTTTCAGTTCGTAAAGACCTTTCCGGTGCTCAGCCGGGGATTTGAGGTCGAGACTGAGATGACCATACATGCACTGGATAAGAACCTTCGCATAGAAAATGTGGTAGTGGATTACAGGGACAGGCCCAAGGGAAGCACATCAAAGCTCAATACCATCCCTGACGGGATAAGGGTGATCAGAACCATATTTGAGCTGTTCCGTATCTCCAGGCCCCTTAAGTTCTTTGGGGCCCTGGCCGGGGTCCTGGCTCTGCTCTCACTGATCTTTGTGATCCCTGTATTTGCGGAGTACTTTGAGACCGGGTTTGTATCCAGAATCCCCACCCTCATCGTCTGCGGTTTTGCCATGGTAGCTTCGCTGCTTTCTTTTTTTTCCGGGCTCATACTTAATAATATAAACCGCATAGGACGCCAGGAGTTTGAAATGGAGCTTATAAGAGCGGATTCCAGGAAAAAGGATCTTTTAAAGGACTGACATGCTGAGAGGAGCTTTGAAAAACCGTATAAAGGGTCGGGAGAGCCTGCTTCCTTTTATATTTGGGGCACTGTTTATCTTTACGGAGCTTTCGGGCCTTATATTAAGGCTTCATGAAGGGGGACATGATGTCAGCCTGAGTCTTTGTACTCTCAGCCTGTTTCTCGCTGCTTCCTTCCTGCTTTCCTTTCTGCTGCTTCCGTTTTTTACGGGGCTTCTTTCCTGCGGTTTTGAGCTAAGACAGGATGCCGGAGCATCCCGTGTTTCTGCCGTTTCAGGCAGCAGGGGCAGACTCCGGATATTTTCAGTATGCTGGGCGCTTCTTTTTATCTCCTATATCCCCTGCCTTCTCGCCTTCTGGCCCGGGCTTTACTGCTACGATATCTCCTGGCAGTGGCAGATGGCCATAAGCGGAGATTACTTTACCCACCATCCCCTTCTGCATACATTTATGTCAGGAGGCCTTTTTGAGGCTCTTTACGGTATCTTCGGGTCCTATGAGGCGGGACTGGTATGCTACTGCATCCTTCAGCTTCTGATACTTTCCGCCTCACTGGCATTTTCTCTCTCATTTTTATGGAAATGGAGGATAAGGCGGGGCATTTTTCTTGCGGCCCTGGCTTTTTATGCGTTTTTTCCATTTATACCGGTCCTTGGCATAAGCACCACAAAGGACGTCATATTCGGCAGCCTGTTCCTTGCGGTGATCACCTGTATAAGCGATATGGCAATGAGCGGCAGGCTTTACAGAGGGATGAAGCTTCTGGCTTTTATCCTGCTTCTTACGCTCATGGAACTTTTCCGAAATAACGGGATCCATGCAGTGGTTTTTTCTGCGGCGGTACTTCTGACAGCGGGAGCTCTGCGGAAAAACAGGCCGAGGAGGCTTTTGCTTGGGCTGAGTCTTTCCTTTCTGCTGGCCTCCGGACTGTCCATTGCTGCTTCAGGGGCGCTTAAGGCCTATGTATCTGCAGCGGAGGGAAGCATAGCCGAGATGCTCAGCGTGCCATGCCAGCAGCTTGCCAGGACCTATGTGGAGCATGGGGAGGAGCTTTCCGAAGAGGAAAGGGAAGAACTTTTCTCCTATATTCCTGAGGAGGGCCTTGCTTCATATAAGTACTATGTGTCTGATCCTGTAAAGGCCAGGCTTGATGGGGAAAAAGTATCCAGGGACCCGGAGGCATTTTTTTCTCTCTGGCTGAGGCTTTTTAAGAAATATCCGGGGACGTTTCTGGCTTCTTTCTTTGCAAATACCATGGGGCTTTGGTATTTTGGAGGAGACTCCAGCTGCTATTTGAGCTATGATTATGTTTCAATGCCGGATGAGGACCATGTCATAAGGGAAGAGAGCAGGATTCCTTTTCTCAGAAGCTTTTATACCTGGTTTACCGACGAAAACCTTAAAAAGAGCCTTCCTGTTATCTCACGGATATTCTATACTTCATTTTACTCCTGGGCAGTCCTGCTTACGGCATTCAGGGCCATAGAAAGGAAAAGGACAGAAGAACTCGTTCCCTGCCTTCTGTGCATTTCCTATATGCTGACCCTGCTTCTTGGCCCCTGCATCACTGTGAGATATATGTTTGGGATCATCATAAGCGTACCTATTCTGCTGGGGATCTCATTTTCAGAAATGAAAGTTACGGGAATTGAAGGGGAAAAGCCAAATAAATAAGTTGACAGACAAAAACTCCTATGGTATAGTGTTAGAGCTTTTGAAAAGAGCGATCTTAAGAAAGCATAAGCTGCTGTAGCACAGTCGGTAGTGCGTCGCATTGGTAGTGCGGAGGTCACGGGTCCGATTCCCGTCAGCAGCTCTTTTCATTTAAGGCATCCCTTCTGGATGCTTTTTTCTTTATTTTTTGGATGATGCGGAGATGAACATATGAGATATTCTGAACAGATGATAGAAGGCAGAAATGCAGTGACGGAAGCCCTCAGGGCGGGGAAGAGCATAGATAAGGTCTTCCTCCTTGAGGGAGCGGGGGAGCATGGCCTTGATACGATCAGAAAGGAGCTTAAAAAGCATCCTGAGACAAAACTTATATATGTAAAAAAGGAACGGCTTGATTCCATGTCCGAGACGGGAAAGCATCAGGGGGTCATCGCTGCAGCGGCTGCTTATGATTATGCCTCTGTGGAGGACATACTTAAGGCCGCAGAGGACAGAGGAGAGCCGCCCTTCATCATAATCCTTGACGGGATAGAGGATCCTCATAATCTGGGAGCCATACTGAGGACCGCAAACCTCTGCGGTGCCCATGGCGTCATCATAAGGCAGGATCGGGCCGTCGGGCTTACTGCGACAGTGGCAAAAGCCTCTGCGGGAGCCATAAACTATACTCCGGTAGCCAAGGTCACAAACATATCAAGGACCATGGAAAAACTGAAGAAGGAGGGGCTCTGGTTCGTCTGTGCCGACATGTCAGGGGAACTTATGTACAGACTGGATCTCAAGGGCCCCATAGGGCTTGTGATCGGAAATGAAGGAAGCGGCGTGTCGGAGCTTGTCAGGAAGACCTGTGACATGACTGCATCCATACCGATGAAGGGGGACATAGATTCCCTCAATGCTTCCGTGGCCTGCGGAGTTCTCTGCTATGAGATCCTGAGACAGAGGGATTTTTCCTGATTCAACGTGTTTTTGAGCCAACGTTTTACTATGATAAAGTGCTTAAATATATCAATTTGGTATTACTGATATATTTTTTTCAGATTTTCATTGATTTTTCCGCGGAATTTATGTACAATCCTTAACTATATAATTGAGGACGGGATAAATAAGTTCCGTTTATCAAAAAAAGAGGAGGAAAATTTATGAAAAAGTTTCTGAGCATCGTGCTTATCGCTGCCATGTCACTTACCATGCTCACTGCATGTGACAGTGGTGCTTCGGCAGAGACTGAAGCCGCAACAGAGGCTGCAGCAGCTGCTGAAGGCGAAGAGACAGCTGCCGCTGAGACCACAGGGGATTATAAGATCGGTATCATAACCGGTACTGTATCCCAGGGTGAGGAAGAGTACCAGATGGCTACTCAGATGAAGGAAAAGTACGGAGATAAGATCGTAACTGCTACATATCCCGACAACTTCTCAACTGAGACCGAGCAGACCATCAACGTTGTTACCAGCATGGCTTCTGATCCTGCAGTCAAGGTGATCGTATTCGTTCAGGCAGTTCCCGGAGCTACCGCAGCTATCGAGAGAGTAAGAGAGACCCGTGATGATATCCTTTTCATCTGCGGAGTATGTGCAGAGGATCCCGCTGTTATAGCAGATGCAGCTGACAT
>DVNQ01000119.1 GCA_018714245.1 Candidatus Avilachnospira avicola | reverse complement strand
CCCTTCCAGTAGCAGAGGTGGGGGATGCCAATGCCTACGGAGGCGGCAGCCTCCATAATGGTCGTGCCTTCCTTGACGCTGACATCGATATTGTCTATCTTAAGGTTTACCATAGCTTCTCACGACCTCCTTTGAATATTCCGAAGCCGAAGTGGTCGCATCTCAGGCAGCGGTCTGCCTCCTGCTTTACCTCACCGGGCTTCATGCAGTTTTCAACGGCATCAAAGTCGCACTTTCTCTCGCAGGCTTCTCTCTCCGTCATCTCCACACGTCCGCAGGGGGTGCGGTCACTGATATTGGGCACCGGTATCTCCACATCGCAGGTTATATCGTGATGGTAACCCAGATATTCGTCTATGTTTGCAGCCATGACCTTGGCTGCGGCAACTGCCTTTATGACAGTCGCGGGGCCGGAAGCACAGTCTCCGCCGGCAAATACTCCGGGGATATCCCTGAAGCCGCCGTTGGGAAGGGTATCGAGTCTTCCTCTCTTTACGGGTATGCCCGACTCCTCAAAGTGCTTGGTCTCTATGTTCTGTCCTATGGCTATGATAAGGGTCTGGCAGGGGATGAGCTCATCCGGCTCACCGTTTGGTACTACGGATGCCCTGCCGTCCTTTATAAGGCTGATCATCTGAGGGGTGACATAGAGCCCGTTGACCCTGCCATCCTCTCCTACGGAAATGCCCGCAGGTGCCTTAAGGGTCTGGACCTCCACGCCCTCTGCTATGGCTCCTTCTATCTCTGCAGGAAGGGCGGTCATATCAGCCACTCTTCTTCTGTATACTATGCTTACCTTCTTTGCTCCAAGCCTTACGGCAGTACGTACGGCATCCATGGAAACGTTGCCGCCTCCTACTACCGCTACTTCCTGGCCGCTCAGATCGATATGCTTTCCAAGGCTGACATCACGGAG
Source organism: Candidatus Avilachnospira avicola (assembly GCA_018714245.1). Taxonomy (GTDB): domain Bacteria; phylum Bacillota; class Clostridia; order Lachnospirales; family Lachnospiraceae; genus Avilachnospira; species Avilachnospira avicola. The sequence goes on along the minus strand of DVNQ01000119.1, from coordinate 3,916 downwards.
GAGATCAACTGCGGATATTACTCCCTCCGCATCCTCTCCGGGAAGTCCAAGCTTCTTGTCCGTGGAAGCTCCTACTGAGATGAGCACTGCATCATACTGCTGCTTCAGTTCCTCAAGCTTTATGTCCTTGCCTATCTTCTGTCCGTATCTGACCTCAACTCCGGTCTCAAGTATGGCATCTATATCCTCATCCAGCCTGTCCTTGGGAAGCCTGTAGTTGGGTATGCCGTAGCGGAGCATGCCTCCCAGCTGAGGAAGCATCTCATAAACAGTTACCTTATGTCCCATAAGCTGAAGGAAATATGCGGATGAAAGTCCTGAAGGGCCTCCTCCTACGACTGCTATCTTCTTGCCGGTGGAAGGTCCGCACTTGGGTGCAGGCACCTTGCCCGCATAGTCGGCAGCAGCCCTCTTAAGACCTCTGATGTTTATGGAAGAATCCACCATATTCCTGCGGCAGCGTGCCTCACAGGGATGCTCACATATGAATCCGCAGGTGCAGGGGAAGGGATTGTCCTTTCTGATGAGAGAGATGGCGTCAGCAAAACGTCCTTCCCTTACAAGCGCTATATAGCCCGGGATATCCACATGGGCGGGGCAGAGTGCCACGCAGGGAACGGGCTGGGATGTCATGCAGGTGCAGCGCTTATGTCTGATATGCTCTTCATAGTCCTCACGGCAGTTGAGCACGCTCTTAAGCACCATGCTTGCCGCTTCATAGCCTATGGCGCAGTCTGCCGTCTCCATGACGGATCTGGCAGTATCCTCAATGACATCGATGGCTCCGTAATCAGCCTTGCCGTCAAGTACCGATGTGAGGAGCTTGTTGAGCTGCATAAGCCCGATGCGGCAGGGCGCACACTTTCCGCAGGACTGGGCATGGCACATCTCCACGAATACCCTTGTGATATCTACAGGGCAGAGTCCCGGAGGGCTCGCCACTATCCTCTGCTCGAGGTTCTTGTAGATAGACTCGACCACAAGCTGAGACTTACTAGGCGTAAGTATCTCAAGTCTGCTCATAAAAAAATAACCTCCGACAATACATTGCGGGGAAATATCCCCGCATTTAGATAATTGATGTATGTCAGAGATTATATCATTTAGTCGACCAGCTTTTCAAGTTCCTTTACATGCTCGGTCTCATTTGAATTGACGTGATTTGCCTTCTGAGCGTAAAGGTTTACCTGGGTGGCTGCCTTCTTTATGGGCTGCATGGTTCCGGCACCGCCTACGCAGCCTCCGGGACAGGCCATGCCCTCAAGCAGATAGCCATTGTATTTTCCGGCCTTTGCAAGGGTGAGCATCTTGCGGCACTCCCTGAGTCCCTCAGCATTTACGGTCTTGATCTCCCTGTCGGGATACATGTTGTGGATCACATCCACCACGGATTTCGCCACGCCGCCGGCTACCGCAAAATTACGTCCGTCTGCAGAAGCATCATTAACTCCGCCCTCGTCCTCGATAAGGCTTGTAAGGTCTATGTTCTTTGCCTCAAAGATACCGGTCATCTCCTCAAAGGTCAGCACGAAATCCACCTCGGACCTTACGGACCTTCTCATGGCCTCAAGCTTCTTTGCGGAGCAGGGCCCGATGAATACCACCTTTGCGTTCTTGTGCTGGGACTTTATCAGCCTTGCGCAGAGTGTCATGGGGGTCAGCGCCATGGATATGCACTCAGCCTGCTCGGGGAAGAGCTTCTTCGCCATCACTGACCAGGCGGGACAGCAGGATGTGGCAAGGAAAGGCTTCTTTTCAGGTACCTCCTCCACAAAGTCTATGGCCTCCTGGGTAGCACAGAGATCCGCTCCGATGGCTACTTCAAATACGTCCGCAAAGCCCAGCTCTCTCATGGCAGCCCTCAGCTTTCCGGGGGTGACCTTGGCTCCGAACTGTCCTACGAAGGCAGGAGCAACGGCCGCATACACTCTCTCTCCTGACTGGATGGCCCTGATGACCTGGAATATCTGGGATTTATCGGATATGGCTCCGAAGGGACAGTTTACAAGACACTGTCCGCAGGATACGCACTTGTCATAGTCTATCTCGGCCCTGCCGTTTTCATCGGTGCTTATGGCATCCATGCCGCAGGCCTTGGCACAGGGCCTCTCCTGAATGATGATCGCATTGTAGGCGCAGACCTCGGCACAGCGTCCGCACTTTATGCATTTCTCCTGATCTATGTGGGACTTTCCGTCCACATGGCTGAGCTTTACCGCTCCCTTGGGGCATACCTCCTCACAGGGATGAGCCAGACAGCCCTGGCAGCCCTCGGTAACTATGACCTTTTTCTCCGCGCAGCCGTTGCAGGCAAACTTAAGAACATTTATAAGGGGTGGCGTATAGTAGGTCTCTGCCTTATTGGCAGCTTCTATGCCGTCCGATATCGGAGCATGTTCAGCGGCGCTCCTGCTCGGAAGCCCCATGGCCAGTCTGAGCCTTTCGCCGACTATCGCTCTCTCCCAGAATACATTGTTCCTGTACTTTCCTATCTCTCCCGGTATGATCTTATAGGGAAGCTCCTCTATCCTCTTTGCGAGATCGGCATCCTTGTCATATGCAAGCTTTGCCACCTCCGTAAAGATCATGTGGCGGATCTCCTGGATCCTGGTTTCTACTCCTCTCATCTTCATTACCACCTTAAAAATATTGTCTGATATTAGTATATATCCTGAAAAGGGCAGTCACAAGTACTATCCCAAGATTCAGCGCAGCTATGATCACCGCAAGCTCTGCGGCATAGGACAGACAGGCCTCCGTCTCTCCCACAAGAAGGCTCCATATGGCATTGTAGAGCACGCCTCCCGGTATCTCAGGAAACAGCATGGGCACAAGAAGCATGGTCGTGGGGACCCGATAATATCTGGCACAAAGCTCGCTCATCATGGTCATGCACACCGCAGTTATGAAATTGCTCATGAAAATGCTTCCCGTCTGTCCCTGGAAAAACAGATATATCAGATATCCTGCCATGCCTGCTGCTGCATTTATGACGGATATCCTCAATCCTACGTTATAGTATGCCGAAAAGCCCAGCGTGCCTAAAAATGAAGCTGCAACAGGTATCAAGTACGTCTCCATTGGCACCTCCTACAAAAACAGGAGGGCAGCCGATACAAAGCCCAGGGCTATGGCTGCTGCCCCGATGACTGCTGCCATAAAGCCCATCATCCCGCTTATAAGGTCATTGTTTATCATATCCCTTATGGAGGTCATGAGTCCCGATCCGGATATCATGAGCATGATATTGCCCATGGAGATAAGGTCATAATGATCCCCCAGCCCAAGGCTTATGAGCAGGCTTATGACCGTGCCCACAAGAAAGGCTTCTATATATGAGGTCACAAAGTTCTGTACCCTGGCATAGGCCATCAGCCTTCCGGTAAAATAAAGCACCGCTCCCGCTATGAAGGCAGCTGCCGCATCACCCGGGCTTCCCCTGAAGAAAAGGGTCATGACCGCAGAAGTGAGCATGTATATCAGGCAGACCTGCCAGGAAGGGTAGCCCTTCATATGCTCTATGTCAGAAAGCCTGGCCTCAAATTCCTCAGCCGGCATCGGCTCCCTACACAGTTCCCTGCTCAGCTCATTGCAGGCCCTGACTCTCTCCATGTCCTTTTTTATGTCAAGCACCCGGCGCATCTGGGTAAATGTCTCTCCGTCCCTGCAGGTAAAGCTGACGATTATGCAGTTCATGATGGTAAGGCAGTCCACGGATCTGAACCCATAGGCCATACCCAGACGGTATACCGTATCCTCCACCCGGCTTACCTCGCCTCCGTATATAAGCAGGTACTCCCCGAGGCTCAGTATGCATTTTCCTATGCGCTGATATCCGAGGCTTGCCTCATCAGTCTTTTCCGATAAGCTCAAGGAATTCCTCCTCCGTTATGACGGGCACTGACAGCTCCCTTGC
>DVNQ01000018.1 GCA_018714245.1 Candidatus Avilachnospira avicola | reverse complement strand
GGCAGCATTTTCAAAAATGACAGCAGGAAAGCAGACAGGAGGTACACTATGAGAGGACATGTGAGATATATGGCGGCAGTGCTTGCTGCGGGAGCCCTTATCCTTACGGGATGCTCGGGGACCGGAGCCGGAACAGCCCAGAGCGGGGCTGTGAACCAGGGGGTACAGAGCCAGGGAGGAGAGACAGCCTCAGTATCTGTATCAGCCACGGAAAAGACAGAGCTTACGCCGGATATGGCGGAGCTTGGCATAGGAGTGACAAATGAAGCTGCTACGGTAGAGGCTGCAACAAGTGAAAACTCCGCAAAGGTAAATGAGATCCTGGATGCCTTAAGGGCTCTTGGATATGCGGATGATTCTCTGAGCACCTCGGATATCGGACTCTATCCTCAGTACGATTACAGCGGAGGAGAATCCGTACTTACGGGATACAGGATGGACACCACCATAACCGTAAGCGATGTGCCGGCAGATACGGTCGGAGATGTACTGGGAGACGCTCTCAGCCACGGAGCCAATACCATAAATTCCATAAGATATTTTTCAAGCAGCTATGATGAGGCCTATAAAGAAGCCCTTTCGGCAGCGATCGCTTCCGCAGAGGAGAAGGCTTCTGCCATGGCAGAGGCTTCAGGCCTTGAGCTTGACGGCATCCTGAGCATGACCGAGCATGCTTCAGGTGATTATGCAAGATACAGCGGAACCAACGGCTATATGGATTATGGCACAGGAAATGCAAGGGCAGAGGCTGCTGCACTTGATGTGGCAGTGGTTCCCGGCACGGTAGCTGCAGAGGCCTCAGTTACGGTAGTTTTTGCGTTAAAATAAATAACAAGTTGACATACCGCCTGAGGTGTGATATATAAAGCACAAACATAAAAGCTGTTTCCCGATTTATCGGGACAGGAAAGATAGAGGAGCGGATGCTATCAGTAACCCTGACAAAAGGCCGGCAGAGGCTGTCATGGTGAAAGGAGACAACCGCCGAGGCCTTATCATATTTGCCGATGATATGAGCCGGGCCATGGTAATAAGATGCCATGGACTGTCACGTCTAAGTGAAGCGCTATCAGAGGTTTAAGCAGCAGTTGCCGGATGACGGCAGTAAGAAGTTTATCCCACGGAGTGTTTCAAAAGGACGCTCCGTGTTTTTTGTTTTAAGAAACCAGGGGAGCGTGGCCTGCCGAAAAACAGCTTTCATCATTTTTGAAAGGAGAATGTTTCATATGAGTGAAAACACCAATGAAGCAAGGATAAGACAGGAAGAGGCCCTGAGTTCGGAAAAGACTGAATTCAAAAGGGAGGTAGGCCTTTTCGGAGGGATATCTGTCCTGGCCGGGATCATGATAGGATCCGGAATATTTTATATCGGAGGCATAGTGCTTCTCCGCTGCGGCATGAGCCTGGGACTGGCACTTCTGGTATGGATCATCGGCGGCCTCATAACACTCATGAGCGGAATCTGCTATGCAGAGCTTGGAGCCATGATGCCGAAGGCAGGAGGAAGCTATGTATATCTTCGTGAGGCCTATGGAGAAAAGGTAGCCTTCATGAGCGGCTTCTCAAACTTCATACTTGGATCTTCCGGATCCATAGCCGCACTTGCAGTGGCATTTTCAGCTGCCATAGCAAGCCTGATGCCTGAGAGTGCCTTTGCCGGAAGCGAGCTTATGCAGAAGGGCTTCGGCATCATCATGGTGCTGATACTGACTGCCATCAACATTTTCGGAATAAAGCTGGGAAGTACCGTCCAGAACATTTTCATGGTGCTCAAGATGCTTCCCATAGCCCTGATACTTATATGCGGACTGGTTATGGGAACTGAGTCCCCGGATCTTATGATGATGCCCCAGGGCGATGTAAATATCCCCGCAGTCATAGGCATGATGGCCTATGGCGTGGTAGCTACCATGTGGGCCTATGAGGGCTGGATGAACCTTAACGGTATCGCTGAGGAGATCAAGAACCCCTCAAAGAACATACCCCTTGCCATCATTTTCTCGATCGTCGGAGTTACCGCTCTTTACGTGCTCTTCAACTTTGCCGTGTACAGGGTACTGCCCTATGCGACCATCGTGACCATGATCGATTCAGGAAACAACTATCTGGGAACTGAGGCTGCAAATGTGCTCTTTGGAAATGCGGGAGGCATAATCGTCGCCGTTGCCATGGTGCTTGCCATATTCAACTCACTGAACGGCTGCGTCATGGTATTCCCCAGGACCTACTATGCGATGGCTAAGGACAAGGCATTCTTCAGGAGCCTTGGAAAGCTTCATCCTGAATACAAGACACCCGTAAACTCCCTTATAGTTTCTGCTCTGGTCTCGATCGCGCTTATCTGCACCAGGAACCTGAGCGAGCTTACCAGCCTTGTGGCATTCTGCGGAATGATCTTCAACAGCCTGGTATTCTATGCGGTAAAGATATTCAGGAAGAAATATCCCGATATGAAGAGGCCCTATAAGGTATGGTTCTATCCGGTACTTATCTATGTGATCATAGCCATCATGATAGGACTTGCCATCAATACTTTCATAGAGGATCCCATGACTTCGATCATAGGCCTTGCGGTTCCCCTTGTAGGACTCGCACTTTACGAACTGGTATTCAAAAAGCAGAAGGAGGAAGCTTAAATGTCTGCACTGGTCATATATAATGCAAAGGTATATGTGGAGAGAGGCCACTTTGAAGAGGCCGTGCTCGTGGAGGACGGCATCATAAAGGCAGTAGGTTCAAATGAAGGCATACTGGCTGCAGCGCCTTCGGAGGCCAGGAGATACGATGCCCAGGGACGCACGGTGGTTCCCGGCTTCAATGATTCCCATCAGCATCTTCAGAGCGTGGGAAATGATCTTGCAAGCATTCAGCTCCTTGGCTCTGACAGTATCGCAGAGGTCAAGCGCAGGGTAAGGGCCTTCATAGAAAAGAACCATCCGGAGCCCGGCACCGTGCTTCACGGGATGGGATGGAACCAGGATTATTTTACAGATGAGAATAGAGTGCTGGTAAGACAGGATCTGGATGACATGTGCCCGGACTATCCCCTGATCCTTGAGAGAGCCTGCGGACACATACTGACAGCAAACAGCAGGGCCCTTGAGATAGCCGGCATAAACGGAAGCACAAAGCCCATTGACGGCGGCGCCATAGACCTTGATGAAAACGGTGAGCCTACCGGCATACTCAGGGAAAATGCCTGCCAGCAGGTACTCTGCATCATGCCTCTTGAGACCGAGGAGGTCATGGATGAGAGGCTTCGTCTGGCCATGGCCCATGCGGCTGAGTGCGGCGTGACCTCGGTACAGTCCATGGACATGCGCCCCGGAAAATGGCATGAGACCTGGGAGGCATATAAGAGGGTACAGGCGGAGAATCCTACGCTGCGTGTATATCAGCAGGTGAACTTCCTTGAGCCCGTTGAGTTCAGACAGTTCCTTTCAGAGGGATTCAGGACCGGAGTCGGCGATGCCTTCTTAAAGATCGGACCCCTGAAGATGTTCGTGGACGGAAGCCTCGGAGCCCGTACGGCTCTCATGAGGAAGCCTTACAATGATGATCCTTCCACAAAGGGCATAGCCACCATGACCCAGGAGGGCCTGGATGAGATGGTAAGGATCGCCACCGAAAACGGATGCACCTCCATCGTCCATGCGATAGGCGACGGAGCGATAGATATGGTGCTCACCGCCTATGAAAAGGTGATAAAGAACGGGGAGAATCCCCTCCGTCATGGTATAGTACACTGCCAGATAACCGACATGCCCATGCTGGAAAGGTTCAGAAAGAGCGACATACTGGCGCTGGTACAGCCCATATTCCTTCATTACGACATGACAGTGGTAGAGGACAGGGTAGGAAAGGAGCTTGCTTCAACAAGCTATGCCTTTGAGACCTTAAGGAAGATGGGAGTACATGAGAGTTTCGGTACCGACAGCCCCGTTGAGGACATGAATGCCATCAACAACCTTTACTGTGCAGTCACCAGAAAGAACCTGAAGGGAGAGCCTGCAGGCGGTTTCTATCCCGGAGAGTGCATGGACATATATGATGCAGTGGATGCCTACACCTATGAGTCCGCATATGCAAGCTTTGAGGAAAATGTGAAGGGCCGCATCAAGCCCGGCTATTATGCCGATATGGCAGTCCTCAGCCAGGATATATTTACCATACCTGCGGATGAGATCATAAATACCAAGGTAGATGCCACCATCGTGGATGGAAGGTTTGTATACGAAAGATAATCGACGGCTGATAAAGAAAACAATATAACAGATCCCGATATATGCCGGGGCCCTTTGCGGGCTGCAGACACCCCGGCATATATCGGGATCTTTCCTTTACTTCTTTATCAGCTGATCGATCAGCAAAAAGGTTTCACCCTGGCTTTAAGGCTGAAACAAAAAATAGCCCCACGTGCATGCCGGCGACATCTGCTGCTTCGAAGAAGCGAAGGGAGCCGGTATGGATGCGGGGCTTTATGTATGTTTCAGACCACTATCCTTGCCACTCTGGGGGAGAGGCAGGAGAGTACCGCATTTGTATTGACACCTGTCTTCCAGGCCAGGTCACAGGCCTTTATCTCCTGATCGCCGCTCTTTCCGATGATCACGGCTATGTCCCCCTGCTTTACCTCAGGGACAGAGCTTACGTCTATCATGACGGAATCCATGCACATGGTGCCTATCATGGGGCAGCTCACGCCATTTACCAGCACATGCCAGCAGTTGGACAGAAGCTTGGGAAGCCCGTCTGCATAGCCTATGCCTAAAGAAGCGCATTTCATGGCATGATCCGCGGTAAAGGTGCGTCCGTAGCTTACGGTATCTCCGGGCAGGAGATCCCTTACGGTACTGATCCTGGCCTTCAGGCTAAGGACCTTCTTAAGGCCGAGACGACCGGGCACCTTATCGGCGGGAGTTCCTTCATTTCCATATACGAGAGCTCCGGTACGGGCATAGTCATATCTGAAATCCGGATAGTTTGCGAGGCCGGAGCTGGCCTGGATATGGGCCTTGAATCCTGAGATCCCTCTTGAGCTCAGCTCACAGATTACCTTATCAAAGGCGTCCTTCTGCTGGTGGACGAATTTTATGCTGTCCTCATCGGTATCGTCGGAGGTACAGAGATGGGTGTAGACTCCGTCGATCAGAAGATTCGGAAGCGTCCAGAGGGAGGCTATCTCATCGATATGTTCGCATCTTTCGCCTATGCGGTGCATGCCGGTATCTATGGCTACATGTACATGGACCGGCTTTCCGAAATCATTGAGCAGCCGCCCATATCCGCAGTCTACCACGGTCTGGGTAAGATCATATTTAATAAGTGCGGGAAAGTCCTCAGGTGCCGTATAACCCAGTATCAGGATCTGGCCCTCTATCCCCGCTGCCCTCAGTTCTATGGCTTCGGTAAGGCAGGCTACACAGTAGTCCCTTATACCGATCTCCATAAGGATCCGGGATATCAGCTCTGCCCCATGCCCGAAGGCATTTGCCTTTACACAGGGCATCAGCGTACATCCTTCGGGAAGGATGCTCCTGATGACATTTATGTTATGAACCAGATTGCTGCGGTCAAGCTCGACCCATGCCCTGTCTTTTTCGTACATGGCAGTCAGCCTCCAAAATCTATTTTATTTGCCTTAAAACATTCCCGCCACTGCACAGAACAGTATGGGTACTATCAGTGAGGGGAGCATGTTCATGGTCTTTATGTTCTTGATATTGAGTATCGATATGCCGGAGCTTGCGATCAGGAATCCGCCGACTATGGAAAGCTCGGTCATCATCTCGGTACTCATGAAGTCCCCAAGGAGACTTGCCAGGAGATAGATGCTGCCCTGCCAGCAGAACAGCACAGGTGCGGTCAACATCATGCCCCTTCCGTAGGTGGAAGCCAGCACCATGGAGGTGACAAAATCCAGGGTGGCATTGGTGAAGAGATAGGTATGATCCTGATAAAGGGCTGCCTGTATGGGCCCGAGGATCGACAGCGTGCCTATGCAGAACAGCAGTATGCCGGTGGAAAGTCCCTTGCTGAGCTCACCCACGGAGAGTCTGTCTGCAAGCTTCTGGAAATGTCCGTCCACATCTATGATGGTGCCTATCAGGCTGCCGATGGCAAGGCTCGCTATGAAAAGCACAGGATAGACACTGTTCGGCATGTTCTGGACCACGGCGTTGATGCCAAGGCCGGTGGCTGCAAGGCCCATGGCCGTATAAAGGGCATCCTGATGCTCCTTCTTGATGCCTTTTTTAAATACACTGCCTATAAGGCTTCCAAGCAGTATGGTGCATGTATTTGCGATCGTTCCTATCATTTATTTTCCATCCCCCTTCTTTCGATCACCCTTATGCCATGGAGAAATACGTCATTTACCGGAGTGGGTATCCCAAGCTCCTTTCCAAGACGTACCACGGTGCCTGCAAAGGTCTCCACCTCCGTAGCCTTGCCGCGATCCAGATCCTGGAGGGTGGAGGGCTTATTTTCCGGAGGCAGGGTGGGGAGCAGGCCTTCCTGGGTGAGGGCATCTTCCTCATGAAGATCAATGCCTTTGGCTTCTGCGATAGCTACCACCTCCCGCATGCCCTTCATGCAGAGATATCTGGCATCAGGATCCTCGTTGAGATATCTGAAGGGGACCCTGAGCAGGGCGCAGGTCAGGTTTTCGCCCACGTTGCTCATGAACTTGAACCATATGTCCCTTTCCATGTCTTCCTTTATGCAGTAGCCTATATTGCAGCGCTCCATAAGCTCCTTTACAGAGAGCACATTGTCGGAAAGGGCAGAAAGCTCGTTTCGACGATCTCCGAAGTATACCTTTCCCCTTGAGGGATCGAAATCTGCCACACCGTTATTCATGGCTATGCTTATGCGCATCAGGGAATAGAGGACATGCTCCTTTCCATAAGCCTTTATCACATGCTCTTCGCTGTCCACTCCGTTAAGCACGGACATGATAATGGTATCCTTTCCTACCTGATTTCTGATGTCGGAAAGGGCCTTATCCAGGTCATAATTTTTAACGGCGATGATGACAAGATCTGCCGGCTCTGTCTTATCTTCCGGGTCCACCACATTGAGGTCGTATTTTTTCCCGTTTATGGTGACACCGTTTTTTCTGAGTCTTTCCTTCCTTTCGCCTCCTGCAATGACGCGGAAACTGCTTCCAAGTGTCTCAGAAAGGCCGGGCACGAAAAATGCTCCCATTGCTCCAAGGCCTATGAGGGCTACGCTTTCTATCTTTTTCATAAATCAAGTCTCCTTTTTTTATGCCATCTAGTTTAGTATAGCACTGTGAGAAAAAAGGAAAAGCAGTTTTTGCGCTGACGATATATCAGATCAGCCGCCTCAGCCATAACCTGAGTGCCTGAGCTACTTTCCCCGGGCTGATTATCAGAAATCCTGCAGGTCTGCCTTGAAGCCTTCTCCCACCACATCGTTGGATTCAAGAATGATGCTGAAGGCCTTGGGATCCGCCTTTTTGATGGCCTTATGGATGGAATACATCTCCTTTGAGCTGCAGGCACAGAGCACGATATCCTTTTCCCTGCCGCTGTAGGTGCCTCTGCCCTTTATGATGGTGGAGCCCCGGGCTGAGGTCTCGTCTATGATATGGGCTATCTCCTTTCCCTCTTCAGTGATGATGAGGGAGGTCTTTCCGTCGTTCATGCCGTAAAGTATACGGTCCATGACGGTAGCCTGAAGGAAGGTGGCGATGATGCCGTAAATCAGGCCGTCGATGTCACGGAATACGATAAGCGTACTTAAGAATATAATGCTGGAATCCAGAAAAAGGGTTATGGAGCCCAGGGTTATGTGGGGCTTTGCCCTTGTAATGGCCATACTGATGAAATCCTGCCCTCCGGTGGAGGATCCCCGCATGAAGATCAGGGCATAGCCGGATCCGCAGAGTACTCCCATGCATATGGCGGCCAGCAGCCGGTCTCCGGTATATGCGGGAAGCAGCGGAGCTATATGGTCAATGAACAGGGAAGATATAATAAGGGTCTTTACGGATTTGAAGAAAAAGACCTTTCCCAGATAGCGGAAGCAGAATATGGCTACGGGCACATTGAGCAGCAGGATGCCCACACCTATCGGAAGGCCGATGAGGTGATACAGGATCAGTGCTATTCCGGTAAATCCTGCCAATGGAAGATTGGCATTGAGGGAAAAATTATGGACACCTGCCGCGATCATTATGGAACCGGCAATATCAAACAGAAGATCAATGCAGATCGTCTTCACATCAAGCTTTTTCACAGCGCTTCCTCCTTCCTGATATGGCCAGTCTCATCCCGCGAAAAACTCAAGCCACGATAGCTATTTTATCACTGCCGGCAGGCTCCGAACAAGGGGTCAGGACAGGAGATGGGATACTTTTTCTTCTGGAGGTTTGACTTTCATTTGGAGAGTAATTATGATTTACATATAGTTTACATTTAAGCAGCATTTAGGGGGATCATGGAAATGAAGGAGAAGGAAGACCGTACTGCCCTGTTTGAGACCATGCCGGTGCCTGAGGCCGTTGCAAAGCTTGCGGTGCCTACCATACTTAGTTCGCTGGTCATGGTACTCTATAATATGGCGGATACTTTTTTTGTAGGCATGCTGGGGGATGCGGTGCAGAACGCCGCAGTCACTCTGGTGGCGCCGGTGATGCTGGCCTTCAATGCAGTCAATAATCTGTTCGGAGTAGGAAGCTCCAGTATGATGTCAAGGGCCCTCGGGCGCAAGGACTACGACATGGTAGCCAGAAGCTCCGTATTCGGTTTCTGGTGTTCGATCATAAGCGGGATACTGTTTTCCCTTTTATGTACCATTTTCCTTTCGCCTCTGCTTACTCTTCTGGGTGCCGACGAGGTCACGAGGGATGCCACGATCGGATATATGTTCTGGACCGTAAATATGGGGGCCATGCCCTCCATACTTAATGTGGTCATGGCCTATCTGGTGCGTTCGGAAGGGGCTGCCATGCATGCGAGCATAGGCACCATGAGCGGATGCATACTGAACATGATACTCGATCCCATATTCATACTTCCCTGGGGCTTTGACATGGGAGCAGCAGGCGCGGGGCTTGCCACCTTCATATCAAACTGTGTCGCCTGCCTCTATTTTATCCTGCTGATCTGCATAAAGAGGGGGCGTACCTATGTATGTATGGATCCTCGGAAACTCAGCTTTGACGGAAGGATCGTAAAGGGCGTATGCACTGTGGGCATACCGGCCTCGATACAGAACCTTCTTAATGTGGCGGGCATGACCATTTTAAACAACTTTGCCTCAGGCTACGGAGCCAGCGTAGTAGCGGCAGTAGGCATAGCCCAGAAGATCAATCAGGTCCCTTACTATATATCCAGCGGTCTATCCCAGGGGATCATGCCCCTCGTAAGCTACAACTTTTCCAGCGGCAATGCCGACAGGATGAAAAAGACGGTGACATTTTCCGGAAAGGCGGCAGTGGGGCTTCTGACTGTCATCGGCGTGATATTCTTTATCTTCCCCGATACCTTTATCTCTCTCTTTATGAAGGATGAGGCCGTTATAGGATACGGGGCTCAGTTCCTTCGTGGCTTCAGCACGGCCCTGCCTTTCCACTGCATAGATTTCCTTGCGGTGGCAGTATTCCAGGCTACGGGCATGGGACAGTATTCATTTGCATTTGCAGTACTCAGGAAGATCATCCTTGAGATCCCTGCCATGATCATCCTGAACATGATATTCCCGCTCTACGGCCTTGCATATGCACAGCTTGTGGCTGAGGTGGTGCTGGCTGCAGCAGCCATTATCATGCTGTCAAGGATATTCAGACGGGTGGAAAAATTCGGCGCCGTATCAGAGTGAATGGAAATTTGACTTGTATAACTCCCGCTTATGTACTAATATAAGTACAATTCATCTTAAGGGAGGTATATGGTGAAAAAGTTAGACGGAAAAAGGATCATACTTCTTGGGGTAACACTGTTTTCCATGTTCTTCGGAGCAGGCAATCTGATATTTCCGCCCTATCTTGGGTATCTGGCGGGACAGGAGGCCGTGCCTGCATTTATCGGATTCATGCTGACGGCTGTGGTATTTCCGGTGCTTGGCGTCACTGCAGTGGCAAGGACCGGGGGCCTGGATCATCTCTGTGAAAAGGTGCATCCGGCATTTGCGCTCGTATTTTCCTTTGCGGTCTATCTCTGCATAGGACCGATGCTGGCCATACCCAGGACCACCAGCACGAGCTATGCCATGTTTGCCTTCCTTACGGACAGGCTGGGGGAGGGAAGCATTTTCGGCATAAGCATACAGTTTGCCGTGAGCTTCATATATTCCCTGCTGTTTTTCATTGCTGCGGGCATGGTGGCAAAGCATCCTGAAAAGCTGAAGGACAGGCTTGGAAAGAAGCTTACTCCCATACTCATCCTGCTGATCCTGATCCTGTTCTTTGCAGGCCTAATGCACGGAGAGCTTACCGTAAATGAAGCTTCGGGAGCCTATGCGGATTCTGCCTTCGGCACTGGCTTCGTGGAGGGCTACAATACCATGGACACGCTTGCAGCCATGGTCTTCGGCATAGTCATAGCCATGAACATAAGGGACTTCGGCATCACTGATAATGCCTCCATTGCCAAAGAGACCATCAGAGGCGGAGTGATAGCCGGCATCGTGCTCGCTTCCATGTATGGCATGCTGACCTTCCTTGGCACAAGGAGCGGAAGCCTGATATCCGGCGCCCAGAACGGAACCGAGATACTGACTGCACTTTCCGGCAGCTTTTTCGGAGACCTGGGCTCGGTGATACTGGCAGCGATCTATTTCATAGCCTGCTTCAATGTATGCGTGGGCCTCATATCGAGCTGCGCAAAGTTCTTTTCCGAGAAGCTCAGCTTCATGGGATTTGATGCCTGGCGCTGGGCCATAACTGCCTGGAGCTTCTGCATATCCATCATGGGGCTTAATGTCATACTTGCCATATCTGTCCCCATACTCAGCGTGATCTATCCTGTGGCCATGGCGGTCATAGTGCTGAACCTTATACCTTTTAAGGCTTTCGGCAATCCTCTGCTGCATAAGGCAGTGGTGGTACTGGCACTTATATACGGTATATATTCGGTGATCTGATCAACAGCAAGATCTGGTGAACAGCAAGATCTGCATTATATTATGGCTTTTCTGCATATATTTTCTTGATTTATATGCAGAAAAGCCTTTATTATATGCAGAGAAGAAAGGGACTAAACATATGAAGATAGTTATCCTGGACGGATATACGGAAAACCCTGGAGACTTAAGCTGGAGCGGGTTTGAAAAATATGGAGAACTGAAGGTCTATGATCGGACTCCTTTTGATGATGAAGAGATATTAAAGCGGATAGGGGATGCCGAGATCATATACACCAACAAGACGCCGGTCTCCCGCAGGGTGATAGAAGGCGCAAAAGCCCTTCGCTTTATCGGGGTACTGGCCACAGGCTATAACGTTGTGGATATAGAGGCTGCCAGGGAAAGGGACATCCCGGTGTCAAATATACCAGGCTATGGTACTGCCGCAGTGGCACAGCATACCATGGCTCTGCTGCTTGAAGCCTGCAACAATGTGGGCTTTCATGACAGGGCAGTGCACGATGGAAAGTGGTCCGAGAAAGAAGATTTCTGCTTCTGGGAAAAACCTATCATAGAGATCTGCGGAAAAACAATGGGGATCATAGGCTTTGGGTCCATAGGCCGCGCGGTGGCACAGGCTGCTTCTTCCATGGGCATGAAGATACTTGCTTACAGCCCTTCGATTCTTAAGAAGATCGAAAGTGGAGAGTCATATACGGTTATTGATGGAGTTGAGTATGCGGAGCTTGATAAACTTCTGAAAAGATCTGACGTGATCTCCCTGCACTGTCCTCTTAATGAACATAACCGGGAGATGATAAACAGAAGTACCATCGGAAAGATGAAGGATGGGGCCATACTGATAAATACTGCGAGGGGACAGCTGATAAATGAAGTTGACCTTTACGAAGCCCTTGAATCCGGAAAGGTAGGCTGGGCAGCTCTGGATGTGGTGTCTTCAGAGCCTGTCAAAAAAGATAATCCACTTTTATCGGCAAGAAACTGCATCATAACTCCTCATATAGCCTGGGCCTCCGTGGAAAGCAGAGGAAGGCTTATGGATATGGCAGTAGAAAATCTCAGATGCTTCCTTGAAGGAAAACCGCAGAATGTAGTGAACTAAAAGAAAAAAGGCGCAGAGAACCGAATTCTGCGCCTTCGCTGTTTTTCTGCGGCAGCCTTTTTCATTTGCAAAATCCATCCTTATGAAGTATGCTTCTTTGTAAAGATATTGAAAAGGCCGGATCCTGCCCTGGCGGGTCCGGGATACGGCCTGCAAGGGGGATACATATGAGAGCATCAGGAGTTCTTATGCCCATATTCAGCCTTCCGGGGAAATATGGCATAGGCTGCTTTGGAAAAGAAGCATATAACTTTGCGGACAGCCTTAAGGCTGCGGGGCAGACCTACTGGCAGATACTTCCGCTGGGGCCTGCCGGCTACGGGGATTCGCCCTATCAGTCATTTTCTACATTTGCGGGCAATCCTTACTATATAGATATCGAAAGCTTCCCTGAGACGGTCCTTCCCAAAAAGATCAGGAACAGCTTTGACTTTGGAAAGGACAGCAGCAAAGTGGACTATGGCAGGCTTTATGAGGGGAGGCTTGAGCTTCTCTACCATGCCTACCAGGTGGAGAATTACTGCGGGCTCGAAAAGGAATATCCGGAGTTTGAGCCCTTCTGCCGCGAAAATGATTTCTGGCTTTCGGACTATGCTCTTTTCATGAGCATAAAGGAGGACAAGGGAGGCCTTCCCTGGTATGAATGGGAAAAGGGACTGAGAGATCATGATGAAAAAGCGCTTGAGCCCCTCAGGTCCAGGCTGGGAGACCGGATCCGCTTCCATAAGTGGCTGCAGTTCAGGTTCCACAGCCAGTGGAAAGCGCTCAAGGACTATGCAAATAAGCTTGGCATCAGGTTCATAGGAGATCTTCCGATCTATGTTTCCTATGACTCCTCTGATGTCTGGGCTTCACCGGAGCTTTTTGCCATGGACGGGGAACGGAGGCCCAGGTGGGTTGCGGGGGTACCGCCGGATGCATTTTCCGCCACGGGACAGCTCTGGGGAAACCCGGTATATGACTGGGGATATCACGAGCGTACCGGCTTCGGATGGTGGATAAAGCGCATAGAAAAGAGCTTTGAGCTTGTGGATATGCTGAGGCTGGATCATTTCCGGGGCTTTGATGAGTATTACTGCGTGCCCTTCGGAGATCCGACCGCCGAGGGCGGGCACTGGGAAAAGGGCCCGGGCATGAAGCTTTTTGATGCAGTAAAAAGGAAACTTGGAGATAAGGCCATCATAGCGGAGGATCTTGGGATACTTACGGACAGCGTCAGGGAGCTTCTTAAGGAAAGCGGATACCCCGGCATGAAGGTACTGGAGTTTGCCTTCGATCCTGACGGAAAATCCGACTATCTTCCCCACCATTGGATCAGGAACTGCGTGGGCTATACCGGGACCCATGATAACCAGACCTTAAGCGCCTGGTACGGGGAGCTTAGCAGGGCTGAGCTTCGGTTCATGACTGACTATATGGATCTTGATCCGAAGGACAGGTCCGGATGGAACGACCGGATGATAAGGTCCGTACTTGGAAGCACTGCAGATACGGCCATCATTCCCATGGGGGACTGGCTCGGTCTTGGAAAGGAAGCCAGGATAAATGCTCCATCCACCTTTGGGGGGAACTGGACCTGGCGTATGGATAAAAAGGCATTTGACAGAAAGCTCATAAAGAGGATGAGACATTTCTCCGAGCTTTACGGAAGGATATGACATGAAAAAATTCGTCTCGTGGAATGTAAACGGCTTGAGGGCCGTTATGAGTAAAGGCTTTGAGGATTTTTTCAGGAGCGTGGATGCGGATGCGTTCTGCCTGCAGGAGACAAAGCTTCAGGAGGGACAGATCGACCTTAGTTTTGAAGGATATAAAAGCTACTGGGACTATGCGGAGAAAAAAGGCTATTCGGGCACGGCGATATTTACTAAGGAGGAGCCCCTTGACGTGAGGATCGGACTTCCCTTTAAGGAACATGACACGGAGGGAAGATCGGTGTGCCTGGAGTATAAGGATTATTATCTTATGACTGTCTAT
This sequence comes from Candidatus Avilachnospira avicola, assembly GCA_018714245.1. GTDB lineage: Bacteria > Bacillota > Clostridia > Lachnospirales > Lachnospiraceae > Avilachnospira > Avilachnospira avicola. Next base: position 39,873 of record DVNQ01000018.1, on the reverse strand, counting down.
ACTCCGAACTCACAGAACGAACTTCAGCGCCTGCCCTACCGGATGCAGTGGGAGGATGACTTCCGGAATTACGTCATGGAGCTTGCTGCAAAAAAGCCCCTTGTGTTCTGCGGAGACCTCAATGTAGCCCATGAGCCCATAGATCTGAAAAATGACAGGACCAATCATAAAAATGCCGGCTTTACCGATGAGGAACGGGCAAAGATCCACAGGCTCCTTCAGAGCGGTTTTACCGACACCTTCAGGTATCTTTATCCTGACCGGGAGGAGTACAGCTGGTGGTCCTACCGGATGAATGCCAGGGCCAAGGATGTGGGCTGGCGTATAGACTATTTTATAGTCTCGGATGATATAAGGGACAGGGTCAGGGATGCGGTGATATATAAGGAAGTTATGGGCTCGGACCATGCTCCCATAGGGCTTATGATAGATCTTTGATCCTTTGCAAACTGAAAGCTGCGGGATTTTGCCTGCGGCTTTTTTGCGCATAAAACCGGCTTTTTATGCAAAGCATACAAACTGTCAATATACATAAAGCCTGTTTTGTGGTATTATTTACATAGCGTTCAAGCCATTTTTCAGCAAAGGAGAGGCCCATGGAGATAAGGATATCAGGGGGGCTTGACGATCAGCTTTTTCCGTTCGGATGTACGCTTAAGGATGGCAGAGCGATCTTCTGCACAGCTTCGGACTGTGAAAAGCTGTATCTCAGACTTTACAGATCGGGAAGATTTTATAAAAAAATAGAATTCCCAGCAGAATACAGGATGGGTGACGTGTGGCGCATGGCCATGGAAGGGATCCCGGCTGATGGGAGTTTTTCATATACCTATGAGATCGACGGACATGAGGCTGCGGATATCTATGGGCAGTTTACCGAAGGCAGGGAGACCTTCGGAAAGAGGGCTCATGGAGGAAGGCCGGTAAGGACGGTCATCAGGGAGTCTTCAGGTACTGTCGGAAAGAGCCTTCAGGGCAGCCGGGCACATTTCATACCCTATGAGGACTGTATCATTTACCGCCTTCACGTAAGAGGCTTTACAAGGGACAAAAGCTCAGGCCTTAGTGAGGAACTCCGGGGGACCTTTGCCGGGGCAGCGGAAATGATCCCATATATCAGGGAGCTTGGGGCAAATGTCATAGAACTTATGCCCGCATATGAATACAATGAGCTTGAGAGGCAGCGCGCCGGGGCCCAGAGAATTAATTACTGGGGCTTTACCCAGGATGCGATGCGGTTTGCTCCCAAGGAGGCCTTTGGAGGAGAGAAGGGATTTCGGAAGCTTCTGGAGGATCTTCACGGTGCCGGCATGGAGCTGGTGCTTGGCATGTATTTTGCCGGCAATGAGCCGGAGGATCAGGTGCTTTCTGTCATAAGGAACTGGAGGCTTCGGTACGGGATAGACGGAGTGCATATAGTAGGCTATGCTCCGATGAAGCTTTTGCTGAATGACCCCTATCTCAAGGGCATGAAGCTCTGGGCTGACAGCATAGACCCTTCTGACCTGAGGAGGGAAAGCTCTGAAGGCCCCTATGCCAAGAAGGAAGAAAAGGCCCTGTCGGACAGCTGTGCGGCAGCATACAATGACAGCTTTCAGAATGATATCAGACGGTTCATAAAGGGCGATGAGGGCATGGTCCGGAGGGCCATGGAACTTTATAAAGATATACCGGGGGCATATGCCAGGATAAATTATACGGCAAATGTTTCAGGCTTTTCACTGTGGGACGTATTTTCCTATGACCGGAAGCATAATGAGGCTAACGGCGAGCACGGGACGGACGGTACGGACTTTAATTACAGCTGGAACTGCGGCGAGGAAGGGCCCTCGAGGAAAAAACGGATCAATGAGCTGCGCATGAGGCTCTGCCGCAATGCCATGCTGCTTACCATACTAAGCCTTGGGACTCCGCTTATAAATGCCGGAGATGAGATGTGCCATACAAGAAAGGGAAACAATAATTCCTGGTGCATGGACAGTGCCCTGGAGTGGATCAACTGGGATGACCTTAAAAAGCATGAGGACATGGTGACATTTACAAGGCGGCTTCTGGACCTGAGACGGAGCCATCCCGTATTCAGGAGGCATGAGGCCTTTAAGCAGGCGGATTACCGGGTCACAGGACTTCCGGACATATCATTTCACGGTGAAAGTGCCTGGAAGGTGGATCTTGAGAACTTCCGCAGGCAGCTTGGGATCTGCCTTAACGGAGACTATGCGAAGAGGCCGGACGGAAGCCCGGATGACAGCTTCTATATAGCCATAAACATGCACTGGGAGAGTCATGAGCTGAGTCTGCCGAAGCTTCCCGGCGGGAAGAGCTGGAGGCAGCTTGCGGATACTTCGCTTACTGTACCCTTTGCCGATGAAGCTGAGGCTGAGCCGCTTTCCGCACTGAGCGTAAAGCTGGCTCCGAGAAGCATTGCCATATTGATTGGAAAATAATTATGTTGGGGGTTATATATGACACAGAAACTTTATGACATGATCAACTGGGCGGATGTGGAGGAGATAGAGTATTCCGAATCCGCATATCCCAAGCGCATATTGGGCGCCCATGCCGCAGAAGGCGGAGGAACTCTGGTACAGGTATATATCCCGCATGCCGTAGGCATAAGCCTTATAAAGGATGACGGGAAGAAGCCCGTCATGATGGAGGCCTGCGATGACAACGGCTTTTTTGCAGTCTGGGTGCCTGAGACTGACTTTGACTATAAGCTTGAAGTGACTTATGACAATGGCTTCAGGGCCGAGACGGAAGACGTGTACGCCCCCAAGTTCCACAGCATATTTGAGGAGCAGGACTATAAACGTCTTTCTGAAGGCATAGCCTATGATCTCTATAAGAAGCTCGGTGCCCATGTCATGAACATGGAAGGAGTGGACGGAGTCAATTTTGCGGTGTTTGCTCCCGAGGCGGAGAGGGTCAGCGTCGTAGGCGATTTCAATATGTGGGACGGAAGGATCCACCAGATGCAGAGGGATGAATACTCAGGCATATTTGAGCTGTTCATACCGGGAGTAAAATCAGGGGATCTCTATAAGTATGAGATAAAGACCAAGGCAGGACAGCCCATCATGAAGGCTGATCCCCATGCCTTCTATTCCGAGCTGCGTCCCGATACCGCTTCCGTGGTATGGGATATAAACAGGTTCCGCTGGGATGACGGGGCCTGGCTTAAGGAGCGGGGCGAAAAGGATATGAAGCAGAGCCCCATGAATATCTATGAGGTTCATCTGGGCTCCTGGAAGCAGAAGCCGATAGCGGTGGATGAGGACGGAAACGAGATAAACGGATCCCAGTTCTATAACTACAGGGAGCTGGCACCTGAGCTCTGTGCCTATGTAAAGGATATGGGGTATACCCATATAGAACTCCTTCCCGTCATGGAGCATCCCTTCGACGGATCTTGGGGCTATCAGGTGACAGGATATTTTGCTCCCACCAGCCGTTACGGCAATCCTGATGATTTCATGTTCTTCATGGACTATATGCATAAGAACGGCATAGGAGTCATCCTGGACTGGGTACCTGCCCATTTCCCGAGGGATGCCTTTGCTCTTGCAGAGTTTGACGGATCCCATGTATATGAGCATGCCGATCCCAGAAAGGGAGCCCACCCTCACTGGGGGACCCTGATATTCAATTACTCAAAGCCTCAGGTCACCAACTTCCTGATATCCAATGCCATGTTCTGGGCGGAGCAGTACCATGCGGACGGCATACGTCTGGATGCGGTGGCATCCATGCTCTACCTGGATTACGGAAGGAATGACGGAGAATGGGTAGCCAATATTTACGGAGGCAATGAGAACCTGGATGCCATAGAGTTCCTTAAGCACCTGAATTCCATGATGCATAAGCGTAACCCCGGAGTCATGATGATTGCCGAGGAGTCAACTGCATGGCCGATGATCACGGGAGATCCGAAGGACGGAGGCCTGGGATTTGATTTCAAATGGAACATGGGCTTCATGAATGATTTCCTGCATTACATGCAGACTGATCCCTATTTCAGGAAGGATAACTACGGGGCCCTGACCTTCTCGATGTTCTATAATTACAGCGAGAATTTCATCCTTACCTTCTCCCATGACGAGGTGGTGCACCTTAAGGGTTCCATGCTTTCCAAGATGCCGTCGGCGGATTTTGAAGTGAAGGCAAAGCACCTTAGGGCTGCCTATGGATATTTCATGTCCCATCCTGATAAAAAGCTCCTTTTTATGGGACAGGACTTCGGACAGAACGATGAATGGCAGGAGTGCATGTCCCTGGAGTGGGATCTGCTTCAGTATCCCGTCCATAAAAACATGCAGGCCTTCATGAAGGATCTGAATGAGCTTTACAGATCACATCCTGCTCTTTGGAAGCTGGATTATGAGCCCGAGGGCTTTGAATGGATCAACTGCGCATATCCTGAGCTTTCCATGGTCATGTTCATGAGAAAGACGGATAAGCCGGAGGAAACATTGCTTGTGGTATCCAATTTCGACACCATGCCTCATCCCGGATTCCGCGTAGGAGTGCCTTTCGCAGGATCCTACAAGGAGATCCTCAATTCGGATGACAGAAAGTACGGCGGAGACGGCATGGGCAATCCCAGGGCGGTAAGGTCGAACAAGATCAAATGGGACGAAAGGGACAATTCCATAAAGATCAATATCCCGCCTCTTTCTACCCTGGTATTTGCATGTACCCCGGCAGCTCCGGAGGAAAAGAAGGCTCCGAAGGAAAAGGCAGAAAAGGCTGAAAAGGCAGGCGAGGCCATAAGGAAGAGGGCTGCGGCAAAGGCTTCCGCGCCAAAGGGCACGAAAAAGAACGCAAAGGGAAACCCCATGAGCGGAAAGACGGCCCAGCACTCCGTAAAGGCAAAGGCGGTAGCCAAAAAAACGCGGATCACCTGATCCGGAGGGACATATAAACAATTTATAAAACTTTGGACGAAATAATTAAATAAGCTTACCGTTAGCTTAAATAATGAATTCTCCCCTTGATTTTTGAAAGCTTATCTGGAATCATATCGTATAGTTTATGTAAGGACCGAAAAAACAGGAATGGTCCTTGGGATATCCTGAAAAGCATAAAAAATCAAGAGGAGAATTTAATATGAAGAAAAAGACAAATAGATCGATACTTATGGCACTTATCGCAGTGATGGCAGCAGCAGGCATCATGACCGGATGCGGAAGCAAGGCGGATGCGGCAGAGACCACGACCATTGCGATAGAATCCCAGGAAACGGCAGAGGAGAGAAATGAGACCATAGCTGAGAGCGAGGTCTCCGTAGAGACTGCTGCCGGGGAGAGCGGAGCAGAGCAGGAGGAGGTATATATAGATATGCAGCCTGTTTCAAAGTGGGGACACATCACATCCGTGGATCCGGATAACGGAAGAGCAAACTTTGACAGCAACGAATATTATGAGGATGAGGATGGAAACTATAAGGAGACAGTGACGGAGATAGTGCTTCACATACCTGAGAGCACTCCGATACTGGATGCTTCCACTCTCATGCCTGTGGATCTTTCAGATATCGATCCCGAGAGCACGGTCTATGTATGGACCTCACAGGCCATGACCATGAGCCTGCCTCCCCAGACCACTGCTCAGGTTATTATAGTCAATGTTCCTGAGGATGCTTCTGCTCCCATGTATGTGATCGCAAAGGAAGTAAGCAGGGACGGCGATGCAGTGATCATTACCGATCAGGACGGAGTCAAGTGGAGAGCCGATGCAGATTCCCAGGTAAGCCCTTATCTTACCAGGAACATAGTGACGCTTGAGGATATTGAAGCAGGTACCAGGATGATCATTTCCCAGGACAGCGAGACCTCGACTTCCGGCACAGAAAAAGCTGCGGATGCAGATGCTTATGCAGCAAAGATAATGCTCTTTGCGGACTAATGGCTTGATAGTTCGGAGCTTTTCTGATAAACTTAATCTTCAGTTATCAGCAGTGATGCTGAAGTTCAGAAGGGTCAGTTTTAATGAATTCAAATCATTCCAACAGAAGAGACAGACAGAGACGTGAGCTTCACTCCGGACAGAAAAGAAGGTCCGGAGGGCAGCGTCTGCTTTATGACGCCAACGGAGTCAGGATAAAGCAGAGCCGCTTCCCCCAGAAGCTTAAACGGGCGCTGGTGTTTTACATACTTCCCTACCTGGTATTGAACGGGATCATATTTTTCCTGGTCACTGCCACTCCGGATATCAACATGAACGTGGGTGACACGGATGATTATCAGACCACCAAGGTGGAGTTTGAGGTGAACAGCCTTCTCCCCATCAGCGAGATGTCGGTCAAGATGGAGTCCGTGGATGTGCCTTATACCGAGACCTCACGGCATCATTATACCTGTGACATAAATCAGAACGGTATGTTTTACGTGACGGTCAAGTCCTGGAACGGCATGCAGACCACCAACTATGTCAATGTGAGCGTGCTGGATGATACTGCTCCTTCCATAGATGAGGCAAGCTGCACCATTTCAAACGGCTACCTGACCTTTACTATCGAGGACAGCCAGTCCGGAGTGGACTTTGACTCCATCTACGGAGTATACGACGGCGGCAAGCAGGTGAAGCCCACGAAGATAGATACCAATACGGGCATCGTCAGCATACCCATGTATTCTGATTCCATAGAGCTTCATTTTGAGGACATGGTAGGCAACGCCCGCATGGGCTCAATAACCGCCACAAGGGATTATGAGGAATCTTAAGAATATGAGCCTGAGGAGCAGATCCTCAGGCTTTTTTAGTGGAGCTCTGATCCCGGGCCAAGGAGTGTTTTCCGGGTGTCAAAAATAAGGCCTGATTTTTGTGAGATTTTACGGTATTTTCAGCAGACCGTATATCTGATAAGATGATTGCAACATCCGTATCAGTTCTGATTTTCTTCGGAATCTCATCCTCATTTATCCACTGATGTAATTTGAAACTTATTATAGCATTTGATCTGAAGCTGTGCTAAAATCAAAAGGTATGCGGCAGTGATTCACGATCAAAGCCTTTATAGTTGCTTTGAAAGCAGGAAAGGTAGTTGAAAAAGGTAATATATACATGGCAGAAAGACTTAAAACTGACGAGAGAGAGATCACAAGGCAGGACAGGGAAAAGGCCCTTGAGGCTGCGATAAAGCAGATAGAGAGGGAGTACGGACAGGGCGCCGTCATGAAGCTCGGAGATGCCCAGCAGAAGATGAATGTACAGACCATATCCACCGGTTCCCTCAGCCTTGACATGGCACTGGGGGTAGGCGGAGTGCCCAGAGGAAGGATCATAGAGATATACGGACCCGAGTCCTCAGGAAAGACCACCATAGCCCTCCATGTCATAGCAGAGGCCCAGAAGCAGGGAGGCATATGCGGCTTCATCGATGCGGAGCATGCACTTGACCCCACCTATGCAAAGAACATAGGCGTGGACATAGATAACCTCTACATTTCCCAGCCGGACAGCGGTGAACAGGCCCTTGAGATCTGTGATACCATGGTGCGTTCAGGTGCCATAGACGTTATCATAGTGGACTCCGTGGCAGCTCTGGTACCCAAAAAGGAGCTGGAAGGTGAGATGGGAGATTCCGTGGTAGGCCTTCAGGCGAGGCTCATGTCCCAGGCTCTCCGTAAGCTTACGGCCCAGATATCCAAGTCCAACTGTGTGGTGATCTTCATAAATCAGCTTCGTGAAAAGGTGGGCGTGCTCTACGGCAATCCGGAGACCACTACCGGAGGAAGGGCCCTCAAGTTCTATTCCTCCGTAAGGATGGAAGTAAGGAAGTCCGGAGACAGCATAAAGCAGGGCAGCGACATCGTAGGAAGCCATGTCAAGATCAAGATATCAAAGAACAAGGTGGCACCTCCCTTCAAGACAGTGGAGCTGGATATGATGTTCGGAAGAGGCATATCCAGGGAGGGGGACCTTCTGGATGTGGCTGCAAAAGAGGATATCGTGGAAAAGAGCGGTGCATGGTATGCCTATAAGGGAGAAAAGATAGGCCAGGGCCGGGAGAACGCCAAGCAGTACCTCATCGATCACCCGGAGGTATTTGATGAGATAGACCATGCGGTACGTGTAAAGCATGGGCTCCTTCCGGATGAAAACGGCGAGTTCAGGGATACTTCCGACATGGCTTCGGCTTCCTCTTCAGACGATATGTATGACTGATGTGAGGCAGGATGACAGTAAGCTCTGTAACAGATTTTGATAAAAAACGGAAAAAGATAAGCCTTGATGAAGGAAGGCTTATCTTTTTATTGTATAAGGGAGAGCTGGGAAGGCTAAGGCTCCGGGAGGGAGATGAACTCTCAGAGGAAGCTCTCAGGCAGATCTATGAGGATACACTGAAGCCCCGGATCAAAAAGAGGGCCCTTTATTATCTCAGATCCTCTGACAAGACTGAGTGGGAGGTAAGAAGGAAGCTTCGCGAGAGCCTTTATCCCGATGAACTGATAGACTATGCCCTGGATTTTCTTAAGGGCTATGGCTTTGTGGACGACGGCCGCTATGCAGAGAACTTTATGGAGGCGAGAAGGGGCCGGGACTCAAAGCGGGAGATCATGCAGAAGCTTCGAAGAAAGGGCATAGCATCGGAAGAGATAGACAGGATCAGCGGTGAGCTGCTGGCAGAGGACGAGGAGGAGCTCTGCAGGGAAAAGCTTCTCAAATATATAAGAGGCAGGGACCTTTCAGATCCCAAGGAACGGGCCCGCGCCTACAGGTATATGCTGGGAAAGGGCTTTTCCTACGATACGGTAAATGCCGCGATGCAGAAAATAAAAGAAAATCAGACTGATCAATAGAGACAACCAGCCCCGTACGGACATCATTCCGTTACGGGGCTTCATTATACTCCCGCGGCGGACGGCTTTGATATGACGGGATATATGGCGCAGGGCGTCTGCCGCCGCGAAGCGGCCAAGGGCCCTGCGCCATATGTCCCGTTATTTTGCGGCCATGGGCCCTGCGGCGTATGTCCCGCCGGCTGTTTAATATATCATACAAAAAATTTACAAAAATCACATGAAAAAGTATTGCAACGTGACTCGAAATATGTATAATAAGCTTGTTTGATTTTTTTAACTAAAAGTTTAGTATCTCTATACGGCAGGACGTTTTCCGGATCCGGGACGTCGTGGCAGCATATAGATTGGAGGCGGGGGTTTGGACATAGGAAAAAATCTGAAGGAGCTCAGGCTCAGGCAGGACCTGACATTGGAGGAGCTGGCATCGCGGAGCGAGCTTACGAAGGGCTTCCTCTCCCAGGTGGAAAGGAACCTTACGAGCCCCAGTATATCGACTCTGGAGGATATCCTGGAGGCTCTGGGCACCAGCCTTTCCGAATTTTTCAAGCCGGAGAAGGAAGAGCAGATAGTATTTGGATCCTCGGATTTCTTTGTGGATGAGAAGGATGACTATACCATAGAGTGGATAGTCCCCAATGCACAGAAGAATGAGATGGAGCCCATACTCCTCACTCTTAAGCCGGGCTGCAGAAGCGAGATCATGGAAAGCCATGGGGGAGAGGAATTCGGGTATGTGCTGAAGGGCAGCATAAGCCTTGTGATAGATGAAAAAAAGTACAGGCTCAGGCCAAGGGAGACATTTTACATAAACGGCAAAAAGACACATTATCTTCTGAACACGGGAAGCAATGAGGCCAGGGTGCTCTGGATCACCACGCCGCCGATGTTCTGAGAGGGAGGATGCTATGGAAGATAAAGCGCTTATCCAGTTCCGCGGGCTCGTCATGGAGTTCGACGGACAGATGGTCCTTAAAAACGTGGATCTGGACATCCATGAAAATGAATTCGTAACCCTTCTCGGCCCGTCGGGATGCGGAAAGACCACACTGCTCCGCATACTCGGAGGATTTCTTAAGCCGATAGAGGGAAAGGTGCTTTTTGACGGAAAAGACATAAATGACGTGCCGCCCCATAAAAGGGAGCTCAATACCGTATTCCAGAAGTATGCTCTTTTCCCTCATATGAATGTATATGAAAATATCGCTTTCGGACTCAAGATAAAAAAGATGAGCCGTGACGTTATAGAGCAGAAGGTCATGAAGATGCTGAAGCTCATAGGGCTTGAGGGATTTGAAAAGAAAAACGTGACCCTGCTTTCGGGCGGCCAGCAGCAGAGAGTGGCCATAGCCAGGGCCCTTGTCAATGAGCCCAAGGTTCTCCTTCTGGATGAGCCCCTGGGAGCCCTGGATCTGAAGCTCCGGAAGGAGATGCAGTATGAGCTCAAGCGGATCCAGCAGGAGGTGGGAATCACCTTCATCTATGTGACCCATGACCAGGAAGAGGCCCTTACCATGTCCGATAAGATAGTGGTCATGAAGGACGGAGAGATACAGCAGATAGGGACTCCCCAGGACATTTACAATGAGCCGGTGAACCGCTATGTGGCTGATTTCGTGGGTGAGAGCAACATCATTTCCGGACATATGCTGAGAGACCGGCTTGTACAGTTCGATGACACGGAGTTTGAGTGCGTGGACAGCGGATTTGCTCCCAATGAACCGGTGGACGTGGTGCTCAGGCCTGAGGACATAGACATAGTAAGTCCCTCTGAAGGGCTTCTTACCGGAGAGGTGGAGAGCGTGCTTTTCAAGGGCATGCACTATGAGGTGGTCGTGGAGACCGTGCCCGGTACCAGCGTGACCGTGGACATGCGTGTCATAAAGAACAACGAGGTCACCTCCGGAGACGGCAGGGAAAAGATCTCGGCAAATGATTTCTTCGTGGATATCGAGGATGTGGAAAAGCTGGATGACAAGGAGATCATAGCCAGGGCGGATGCCCAGGCATGGCTTCCGGAGACTGACGAATTCATATCCATAAACAAGATTGAGTATGATCTTCGGGCCGAGGAAGGCCAGTATCCAGTGACTTTCTTTACTGCGGGAGGCACCATGATACAGAAGACCATATTTGTGGTAAATCAGCCCTTCGTTCGGAATGTCAGGGCAAATGAGGCGGTAAGCGCCTTCAACTTCTTCAAGACAGTGGATGAGATCACGGAATCACAAACCCTGGATACGGACTTGAAGACCTGGGCAAATGCCCAGGGCTGGAAACTTTCGGACGAGGACCAGTCAGTGGATATAAGCGTGGATTATGATTTCGACCCGGAAAAGATCAGGGAGGGAGTATATAAGGTGACCTTTTCTACCACGGGACGTGAGTTCAAGATCAGGACCACGGATTTTGTGGAGGAGGAGACGGAGGTGGGTCTTTGCTTCAACCCTGAGGATATACATGTCATGAAAAAGATGGAGGCATAAATGAAGAGATTTTCACAGCTTGCCGTCCCTTACATAGTCTGGACGGTGATAATGCTCCTCCTTCCCATGCTCCTTATAGTGCTTTATGCATTTACGGATACGGGAAACGAGATCATGACATTCAGATTCACACTGGCCAATTTTGCAAAATTCTTTACAGATCCGGACTTTCTCCTGGTACTTTGGAGATCCATAAAGATAGCCCTTAAGACCACGGTGATCTGCGTGCTGATCGGATATCCCATAGCATATTTCATTGCTTTCAGCTCGGATAAGGTGAGGGATATGCTGATACTGGCCATCACGCTGCCCACCTGGATAAACATGCTGGTGCGTACCTATGCCTGGATAGGCCTGCTTTCGGACGGAGGCATTTTCCAGAGCCTGCTTGGGATCTTCGGGCTGGGAGATACGGAGCTTCTGTATACGGAGGGTGCGGTGCTGATAGGAATGGTATATAATTTCATTCCCTTCATGATACTGCAGATCAATACCTCCCTATCAAAGATGGACAGGTCCCTTACGGATGCGAGCCATGACCTGGGAGCTGACGGCATACAGACCTTCCTTCGGGTGACCCTGCCCCTTTCACTTCCCGGAGTGGTAAGCGGCATATCCCTGGTATTCCTGCCTGCAGTAAGCTCATTTTCCATACCAAAGCTTTTGGGAGGAGGCCAGTTCTTCCTTATCGGAAATGTGATCGAGAACCAGTTCATCACTGTGGGAGAATGGAATTTCGGATCTTCCATATCCCTGATCATGGCCCTTATAATGATGGGCACCATGTATCTCATACGCAGGCTTGATGCCTATTCAAGCGGCAGAGGAAAGGAGAGGGAGCTGACATGAAAAAACAGAAAAGGCCGGTAGGAAAGACCATTATGATACTGGCGCTCATATTCTTTTATCTGCCCATAATATTCATGATCGTCTTTTCCTTCAACGAGAGCCGGTCGCTTACCAATTTTACCGGCTTTTCCCTGCGCTGGTATGAAAAGATGTGGAATGATTCCGAGATGATGGAATCCCTCTATACTACCGTGATAGTGGCAGTGCTTGCCACGGTCATATCCACCATAGTCGGGACCATAAGTGCCATAGGCCTTTCAAAGTCCAGGAAGATAGTGCAGGACGTGATACTGCAGATCAATGATTTTCCGATCATGAACCCGGAGATCGTGACGGCCATAGGGCTCATGCTGTTCTTCATCACCCTGGGGATAGAGAGGGGCTTCATGACCATGCTGCTTGCACATATCGCCTTCTGCATACCCTATGTGATACTGAGCGTTATGCCGAAGATACGGTCTCTGGATCCCAACCTTGCGGATGCGGCCATGGATCTTGGGGCGACCCCCTGGCAGGCCCTCATAAAGGTCATCGTGCCCCAGATAAAGGTGGGTATCTTTTCCGGGGCGCTGATAGCATTTACCATGTCCTTTGACGATTTCATAATTTCTTATTTTGTGACGGGACGGGGAGTAAAGAACCTGAGCATCATGGTCTATACCATGAGCAAGAGGGTAAATCCCAGCATCAATGCCATTTCCACTCTGGTGGTGCTTTTCATAACCATCGTGCTCATCGCGGTGAATGTGATACCCATCATAAGGGCAAAGAAGCTTGGCATAAGGCCCGGGGACATAAAGGGAGACAAGACTCCCAGGATCTGAGTAAGGAGACAGGGGAAGATTCCCATCTCATATATGTATTTTGGAGGAAAATGTAGGATGAAAAAACTTGCGATCGTTGCTTCTGCGGTGCTCCTCTGCGCTGCGGTATCAGGCTGCGGAGGTAAAAATGAGGGTGAGTATGCGGGACAGACGCTCCACATCTATAACTGGGGTGAGTATACCGGTGAGAACCTCATAAGTGATTTTGAGGAGCTTACGGGCTGTGACGTTGTCATGGACAACTTTGAGTCCAACGAGCAGATGTATATCAGGGTGGAGAGCGGAGATACCTATGACATCCTGGTACCCAGTGATTACATGATAGAGAGACTTCTGTCGGAGGATCTTCTCCAGCCCCTTGACAAGGAAAAGCTGGACTGCTTCGATAAGCTGGATCCCGATGTGCTGGGGCTGCCCTATGACCCGGACAATGACTATTCAGTACCCTATTTCTGGGGCACCGTAGGCATAGTTTATGACAAGAACAAGGTGGACGTGGCAGACCTTGAAAAGGAAGGCTTCGGAATATTTGCGGATGAGAAGTATAAGGGAGACATATATCTCTATGATTCAGAGAGAGACTCCTTTATGATGGCTCTCAAGTATCTGGGATATTCCATGAATACAGATGATGAGGCGGAGCTCAATGAGGCCTATGAATGGCTCATTAATATAGTGGAGACCATGGAGCCGGAGATCGTCACTGACGAGATCATAGACAACATGGCTCAGGGCAGAAAGGCTCTGGGACTCATATATTCCGGAGATGCGGCTTATGTCATCAGTGAAAATCCCGACATGGGCTTCTATCTTCCCGAGACCGGAACCAACATCTGGTCTGATGCCATGGTCATCCCCAAGAATGCGGAGAATCCTGAGCTGGCCCACGAATTCATCAATTATGTGTCAAGCTATGAGGGCGCCCTTGATAATTCGGTGACCGTGGGATATACCTCTCCCAACATGGAGGTCATGGAGTATCTTTCCGGAGAGGATGGGGATTATTACGGCATAGATGCCTACATACCCCGTTCAGGAAATCCCAATGATGAGGTATTCAGCTATGATGCGGATACCAGGCTGATAATCTCCGATCTCTGGAGCAGGGTAAAGATCGCTGCATCAAATGCGGGCTGATAAGATAAGATCCCGGCTGGCAGCCCTGGGCGGCTGACCGGAGAAAGCACATAAGTATATAGCGTAATATGAAATGCATGATCCCGGTACATGGGGAAAGGTGTCTGCCGCCGCGAAGCGGCAAAGGGCCTTTTCCCAGGTGCCGGGATCTTTTTGAAAGGATAACTTAAGTTGAATATAAGGAGGGGATGAGGTACTGTATTATCAGAAACAGTACAGTTCGTACGGGAGAGGAGCAGCATGATCAGCCTTGATTATAAAGATAAAAGACCTTTATATGAGCAGATATCGGAAAAGCTGAAGGAGCTTATGGCGGTGGGCGGCTTTATGGAAAATTCCAGGCTTCCAAGCGTCAGGGCCCTGGCGGTGGACCTGAGCATCAATCCCAATACCATACAGAGGGCGTATGCGGAGCTGGAACGCCAGGGATATATCTATTCAATAAAGGGGAAGGGCAATTTTGTCGCTGAGACAAAGGTGCTTCAGTATCTTAAGAGCGAGGAGCTTAAGGAAAGGTTTTCCAAGCTTGTGGAAGAGGCCATAAGGCTTGGCATGAGTGATGACGAGATCATGGGATATATTGAAAGGACTCTTTCCGAAAGGAGGGCTATGCAGTGATAGAGGCGGTTTCACTTACAAAAAGATTCGATGATATAGTGGCACTGGACCATGTGGACGCATCCATCCGGGAAGGACAGGTATTTGGACTGATCGGTACCAACGGAGCCGGAAAGTCCACTTTCCTTCGCTGCCTTTCAGGGATATATAAGCCTGATGAGGGACAGATCATGATAGACGGCAGTGAGGTCTATGAGCATACTGCACTTAAGAGCAGATTCTTTTTCATATCTGATGAGCAGTATTTCTTCCCGGGAGCCACTCCCCTTGACATGGCCTCATCCTACGGGACCTATTACAGGTATTTTGACAGGGAGCGCTTCAGGAAGCTCCTTAAGGAATTCGGCCTGGAGGAAAGAAGAAAGATATCCACATTTTCGAAGGGTATGAAAAAGCAGCTTTCAGTCATCCTAGCGCTTTCCGCCTATACGGATTACATTTTCTGCGATGAGACCTTTGACGGGCTGGATCCCGTCATGCGCCAGGCAGTAAAATCCCTCTTTGCCCATGACATGGATGAGAGGGGCCTTACGCCGGTCATAGCCTCCCATAACCTTCGGGAGCTGGAGGACATGTGCGACCATGTGGGACTCCTGCATAAGGGAGGCATACTGCTTTCCCGGGATCTGGATGACCTGAAGCTCGGCATACATAAGATCCAGTGTGTATTTGCCTCCGAAAGGGAGCCGGAACAGCTGGAAGGGCTGGACATCATAAAGTGCGAACGCAGGGGAAGGCTGCGGACGATCATAGTGAGAGGCGACGAGGACTCCGTAAGGGCCGTGATGGAGAGGGAGGATATGGTATTTTATGAGCTTATACCACTTTCCCTGGAGGAGATATTCATCACGGAGACGGAAGTGGCGGGCTATGACGTAAAGAAGATCATATTGGGGGAATGATATGCTTAGTATGAAGACGGTAAATGATATGAAAGGTGGAGACGGAAACAGGCAGAACCCCGGTGCAGTATCATTTTTCGGCATGATCAGGGAGGATCTGCATTATAATATCGGCACACTGCTTTTGGGCCTTCTTGTCATGGTGTTCAATTACCCCATTAATCTTGCCCTGCAGCTCAGCGACTTAAGGACAAGGATGGAAAATGCCATAGCGATGACGAGCTCGGAGATAGCATCGGCTGACGGACCCACCAGTGTTTTCGTGGCAGAAAAGACCAGGGATTATGCACTCAGGATGACGGATGCGGCAAACAGGGTGCTTGACGGTACCGGGGGCCTCATGGCAATCATAGTACCCGTGGCAGCAGTGCTCTGTGCCAGATGCATGTTCAGCTACCTGATGAACAGATCCACGGTGGATTTTTATCTGAGCCAGCCGGTCAGCAGGACCAGGAGGTTCTTTGCAAATTATCTGAGCGGCATACTGATCATGCTGATCTGCCTTATGACAGGTTATGTGCTGACACTTCCGGTGGCATTTTCCTATGGCGTAAGCGGGATCAACATAGCAGGATCGCTGGTGGCTTCGGCGGGTTATATGTTGACTTTCCTGATCCTGTATGCTTCGGTGATTCTGGCAGTGCTTATATGCGGAAGGATTTTTGCGGCAGTGGCTGCGGTCATCGTCATCAATTCCATCGGTTTCAGCATATATGCCATAGGCATGGTGTATCTCAACTTTTTTGATACCTATCTGGAATATGGAAGCAATGCACTGGAGAAGCTTTACTATACCTCTCCAATTTATTATCTTGTGAGATACTGCGAGATCCTATCCGGAAAAAGCGGCGTGTTCGGAGCCGAGGGGCTGAGGTTCATCCTCGGCATGGCAGTGCTTTCCGTGGCGCTTACCCTTTTTGCGGCCCTGCTGCACAGGATAAGGCCAGCTGAAGCCTGCGGAAGGACTCTGGCTTTCGGGCCTACAAAGCTCCCGCTCAGGATCATACTGAGCATCATCGGAGGACTGCTGCTTTCATTCCTGGGATGTTCTCAGAGCGGAGTTTTCTGGGTATTTTTCTTCGGTATAGCGGGAGTCATCATTGCCCATGCCATCATTGAGATAGTTTTCAATATGGACGTAAGGATGCTCTTTTCCCACAGGATCGAGGCCGGGCTCTGCGCTCTTGCCGCAGTCGGATTCATATGCATCTTCGTATTCGATCCCCTGGGCTATGACAGCTATGTGCCGAAGGCTTCCGAGCTTAGTTCCACGGCCCTTGATTTCAGCGGTTATTTTGATACCAGGGATGCCATACTCAGGGCGGATCACGAGTATGAATACCGGGTGGAGAAACCGGAGGAGATCTATACTGAGGCCTACTGGGACAGCGATCCCTTTGTGATGGATCGGATGGCCATAACCGAAGAGAAGTATGTGGAGGCAGTCCTCAGACTTGCTTCCTGCGGAGCTGAAAATGCTTCAGGATACAATCTCCGCTATTACAGCGAGCACAGCCAGCAGGATGAAGAGACCTATTATGTGGATGTGGCTTACAGGATGAGCTCCGGAAGAGTAAGGTACAGGCGCTATGAGCTGACTGACAGCCAGATAAGACAGTATATGCCTGATATCTTCCTTTCAATGGAGTATAAGGAAGCCATGTATCCGATACTTGAGCTTTCAGAGGATGAGATCGGTATCTTCGGACTTGAGTACGCTGATGCAAAGGAGGCCGAGGCTAAGGAGGAAGAGGGCCGGATCTCGGAAAGCATAATGACGGAGCCCTATGCTTCCAGGGACTGGGAGTCTTATGGGTATGTCTACGACATAAACGATGATGAACAGTTTGAAAAAGAGCTGCTTTCAGCCCTCAAGGCAGACATAAGAGACATGACTTTTGAGGATTATGAAACCTGGTACTATACCGTGGACGAGGGATATAACGAGGAGACGGGAAGAGTCGAGACCTTTTCCGACTCGGAGCATTTCAGGAAGGGAGATCTTCCGGGAAATTATATTACAAAGGATATCCTTTATTACATCCCGAAGTCGGAACTTGAACTCATGGAGCTAAGGTACGGCCAGGATGCGGGCTATGGCTTCAGCTATACCTATGACTACAGGGACCTGTATCCGCTGTTTGATTCCTATACCAATACGAAGGAGCTGCTTACGGAATACGGATATCTTGCGGAGAACTGATTTTTGCTGTATCATAGCAGACATGAGAGAACGTGTGAAAGGGATCCTTACGGACCGGCATAAGATACTTAATATGGCGATGCTTTTATGCATCGCCGTATTTGCGTTTTACATAAATCAGGGCATAGAGATAAAGGGACTCTACATGGACGATCTCTATATGTGGTCCTGCTATGGAGAGCAGAGCTTTCTGGAGTTCGTGTTCCCAGTGGGGACTTCCTCCAGATTCCGTCCGGTATACTGGCTTTTTACTTACCTGCAGATGGCCCTCATAGGCCCTCATGTGGACCGGTTCGTGGCCTTTAATATCATATGCAACATCATCGTGGCATATGAGATATTTTATATCTCAGGAAAGATATCCGGCCTGAGGCTTGTGGCCTTTCTTTCGTCGATCTGCTATCTGGCCTCCCGCTTTGCCTATTATCAGATAGCCCAGGCTCTTGGCCTTATGGAGACCCTGGCCCAGTTCTTTGCCCTTCTGATTTTCTATCTCCTTTATGTCTTTATGAATAAGGAAAATGAAAGGACGAGGGAGGAACTCATAGATTCCGGCGAGGCTATTTTGAAAGACCGGGAGGAAAAGCAGGAGCTTGCCCTTCAGCTTGTCAGAAGCAATGATATATATTTTGCAGGGGCCCTTCTGCTTTATGTGCTGGTATGCTTTACACATGAACGATATCTTTGCCTTCTGCCGCTTTTTTATCTGGTCCTTCTGGTAAAATGGCTCCGTACTGAAAAGGTCTATAAAAAGGCTTATTTCAGAAGGGAGCTTGGAAAATGGATCGCACCGGCAGTTACATTTGCAGTCATTATGGCCATAAGGGCCGTAAGTACCGGAGCCCTGGTGCCTGCAGGGACCGGCGGCACCGAGGTGACGGATACCTTCAGCCTGAGCTCAATGCTGGGATATGTGAGGGATGAGATCCTGTATATATTCGGAATAAATGCGGGTCAGAACTATCTGTCGGCCCTGTCCTGGGCTGAAACTCCTGAGATCATAAGGGCCATTGTGAAGGTGAGCATACTCATGATAGGTGTCATAGCCGCCATGTTCATCATAGTGCTCCTGCTTGAAAGCTCTGAAAAGGATCAGGAGGGGAGGGCAAGGTTCCTTTCCCATATGGCAGACAGCATCTATATGGTCATGTTTATCGGCCTCTGCATAGCGGCCTCTTCCGTCACCATACGGGTGGAGATGCGATGGATCTATGTCTCCTACAGCGCTTCACTGATATTTGCAGGCTACATGGTAAAAAGGGTGACGGAGGCCTATGGCGGGACTTCTTCCGAAACGGCGGGCCTCAGGGGAGGCAAAGTATTTCAGGCTGTCATCTGCCTTGTGTTTTCTGCTTACTGCTTCCTCTCCGTATATACAAACAGCTTTTACCGGGGATATTTCGGCAACATATATTTCTGGGCAGACCAGCTTCGCATGAATTCCCTTGCGGAGGAAACGATAGAAAAGTACGGAGCAGAGGGTGTGCTGGGGAAGCAGGTCTATATCCTGGAAAATACCTATGGAATGTCAGATTTCTACGGGGAGACATTTTTCAAACCCTATGATCCGGAAAAGACCGGGCAGGGCACGATGATACATTTTGCTGACAGTATAGATGAAGTACCCCGGGATGAGGTCATGAATGGGGAGGCACTGGTGCTTATGGAGGTCCCGGAGGAAAATGCCTACAGGGACATAACCGATGAAGTGATCGAAGAAATGTGATACATTTTAGGATGAAAAAACTCTCAGCCGATGCCTTTCTGGCAGGGCTGAGAGTTTTATTTGTACATGTCATAGCTTTTTCCGTAAGGGATCAGGATAAGGGAGGCAATGGGCCTGGGCCACATCCTGCAGAACATCTGATATTCTTCCCGTGAACGAAGATGTCCCTTTGTGAGGCGGCTTGTGGCTGCACCCTCATGGACCCTGTAGGAAATGAGCTCGCGCTCATCGCATATGAATCTTCCCGGCTTTTCAGAAAGCCGAAGCAGGGCATCCCAGTCCGTAACAAAGCTGTAATCTCCATGAAAGATCGGAAGGCCGGTAAGGCTTGTGTTATAGGTACAGCTCGGGCAGCAGATCCCGTTGCCGAATCTCAGGGGAAGCTTTTTTATAAAGCCCCTATTGGAGAGGGCTCTGAGCCTCAAAGGCAGACGGAGGATCCTTTTTACATTTTCGATGGATCCTTTGATCCTCTTTCCTGAGGCATCTATGGTCTCGTATCTCGTACAAAAAAGCAGAATATCCGGATAACGGCGGCAGGCGGAAAGCAGGGCCTCCCTGTAGCCCGGGTGATAGACATCATCCTGGTGGGCTATGGTAACAAGCTCTGCGCCATGTTTCCTTACGGCACAGGATACTGCATAATTCCAGTCATTGCGAAGAGAACTTTTGCCCTCCCGGACATAGAGGGGAAGAGCATATCTTTCGGCCAGCTCCCTTATATGGCTGTTGGGAGTGGAGGTGCATATAATGACATCCCCCGGCACCGTCTGGGTGACGAGGGAGAGTATGCACTCTTCCAGATAGGGAGAGTCCTTATATGCGCTTATGGCAAAGACTTGCTTCATCATACCGGGAAATAGGTATCCTCCAGCATCAGGCAGAGGGTATGGTAGATGGGAAGATGGAACTCCTGGATCCTGTAGGTCTCCTGTTCAGGGACTATGATGGATATATCAGCCTTTTTGGAAAGCTTTCCCCCGTCCTTTCCGGTAAGGCCTATGACGGTCATGCCGAGGGCCTTTGCCACGGGCAGGGCATGAAGAAGGTTCCTGCTGTTTCCGGAGGTGGATATCAGGAGGAGCACATCGCCGGGCCTTCCATAGCCAAGTACCTGCTGAGCAAAGGAATAGTTTGCATCCACATCATTTGCAAAGGCGGTGTTGAGGCTCTGATGCTCGGTGAGGGATATGGCCATAAGGCCCATCTGAAGTTTGCTGCAGAGCTCATCTCCCTCTTCGCTATCGAAGTCCCTGATGGAGGCTTCAAGCTCAGCGGGAAGGGGACGCCTCTTGCAGAAGCCCTTCATGAGTTCACCGACTATATGCAGTGAGTCAGAGCAGGAGCCGCCGTTTCCTGCGATAAGGAGCTTTCCGCCCCTGTCGTAGCACTCCTTGAGTGCAAGATATGCATGTTCAATATCGCTGCGTACGGGGGAAAGGACCGGATATCTTTCGATCAGCTCTCCGAGACGCAGGTGGATGATATTTTTTATTTCAGTATTCATAATTAAAGTTTAATTGATAAATGGGGATTAATGGGTTAATATTGACGATGTATATTATATATACAAGTGTCAGCGCTTAGCAATATGCTAAATGAACAATAAAAATGCAGGATAAAGGAATTTGCAGATGAAGGTCGTTATACTGGCTGGGGGACTGGGCACCCGCATAAGCGAAGAGAGCCATCTTCGCCCGAAGCCCATGATAGAGATTGGCGAGCAGCCCATACTGTGGCATATCATGAAATATTATTCTGCCTTCGGCTTTGATGAGTTCATCATCTGTGCCGGCTATAAGCAGTATGTTATAAAGGAGTATTTCTCCGATTATTTCCTTCATAACAGTGATGTCACCTTTGACCTTTCTGACAACAGCATGGAGGTGCTCAACAACAACTCGGAAAAGTGGAAGGTTACCATAGTGGATACGGGGCTCCATACCATGACAGGAGGACGTATAAAGCGCATCGAAAAATATATCGGAGGCGAGACCTTCATGCTTACCTACGGGGACGGCCTGTGTACCGTGGATCTTGGCAAATTGCTTGAATTCCATCGTTCACATGGAAAACTTGCCACCGTTACGGCAGTAAATATAGCACAGCTCAAGGGAGTCATGGAGGTGGAGGATGACGGAAGGATAACTGCCTTCCGGGAAAAGAACGACAGGGATGCAGCCATCATAAACGGAGGCTTCATGGTGTTTGAACCCGGATTCCTTGACTATCTTAAGGATGACGATACGGTCCTGGAACAGGAGCCCTTTTCCAGGCTCTGCGAGGAGGGCCAGATGATGAGCTTTTATCATGACGGATTCTGGCAGTGCATGGACACCCAAAGGGAAAAGAAAAAGCTGGAGGAGCTCTGGGCAAGCGGAAGAGCTCCCTGGAAGATCTGGTAAGGAGCTTCTTCGGCATGGGAGAAAGATTCAAAGAACTTGAAAGTTTTTACAGAGGCAAAAGAGTGCTTGTTACAGGGCACACGGGATTCAAAGGCAGCTACCTCTGCCTTCTCCTCACCATGTTTGGTGCAGAACCTTATGGTTATGCCCTTAAACCTCCAACAGATCTCTCAATTTTTTCGATTATATTCGGGGAAACAGACAAGAAGGAACTTGCTCCAAGGATCTGCGATGAAGGGAGAAGGCTCCATTCATGTATTGGGGACGTCAGGGACTATGAAGCTCTCAGGACATTCTATAAAGAAGCTGCCCCGGATATAGTGATACATCTTGCTGCCCAGCCCATCGTAAGGGAATCCTATGTCATTCCCAGGGAGACCTACGAGATAAATGTCATGGGTACCGTAAACCTGCTGGAATGCATAAGGACGATACCTGGCTGCAGATCGGTACTTAACGTAACTACGGACAAGGTATATCTCAATGAGGAAAAGAAGGGCTATGGCTATCGGGAGGAGGACAGGCTGGACGGATTTGATCCTTATTCAAATTCCAAGTCCTGTTCGGAGCTTGTGACCCACAGCTACAGTGCTTCCTTCCTTAAGGCAGCCGGAGTTTCGGTATCGACTGCAAGGGCCGGAAATGTCATAGGAGGGGGAGACTTTGCAAAGGACCGGATACTTCCGGATTTTGTCAGAGCCATTAAGGCCGGAAAAAGCCTTTCCGTAAGGAATCCCGGCAGCACAAGGCCATATCAGCATGTGCTGGAACCCCTGTTTTCATATCTTTACATAGCCATGAAGCAGTATGAGGATATGTCGTATGCAGGCTGGTACAATGTGGGACCTGACGACTGTGACTGCGTTACCACAGGGGAGCTCTGTGACATATTTGCAGCAGCCTATGGTGAGGGCGCTTCCTGGAATTCCGAGGCAGAGCCCGGTGCGCCTCATGAGGCGGACTTCCTTAAGCTTGACAATACCAGGCTGAAGGAGACCTTCGGACTTCATCCCGTATGGCATATAGCCGAGGCAGTAAAGGCTGCGGCTGACTGGACCAGAGCATGGCTTGAGTCAGATGAAGATGCCGTAAGGGAGACTGTTTCACAGATAAAGCTATTCGGAGAGAAATTTTGACAGGATCAGCTTCGCAGATCACAAAACGGAGATACAGGGATTTTATTTTATGCCTCCTGATGACGGTATTCGGAGGCATTTTTCTGCTGTGGTTCATAAGGGCTGCGGGCTGTGACGTGGTATATTCGGATTATATCAGGATAGTTGAAGAATATCTGCCGGATGTTACGGATCCTTCAAAGTTCTTCGTGCCGGATATACTGACCCGCATACCGGTGACCTTTTTTCAGAGGCTGATAAATGTGGAGCTTTTTCATTATTCGGTCACCTTTGACCGGGTATGCTCTGCAATGGGGCTTACGGCCTGTGCTCTTATGGTCGGGGTCTATATGAGGAAGGAAGGGCTTTCCGCCCTCTGGTTCCTGCCTGTTTTTGCAGTTATTTTTTCACTCAATAAGTGGGAGATAATCCTCAACGGTACCTCCTGGGCTCATGTGGTATCCTTTGCCCTGTTTTTTCTTAATTATTATCTGCTGGATGTTTGGTACCAAAGACAGGCTGGGACCTGTGGAGAAAAATCCATTCTTCCGGTCATCCTTTATGCATTTCCCTTCCTGATGCTTTTATTTGCAGGAGAGTACATAGCTTCCTATGCGGCAGTTATGACTGCAGCATATCTCTTCTGTGCCGTGATGGGCAAAGACGGTGGCTCTTACAGGGGAACCATTGATAGGAAAAGAAAATGCTATGTGACAGGGCTTCTATGTACCCTTGCGTCCCTGGGACTTTACCTTCTCAGCAGACATTTTGCGGTATGGGAACATGCAGGAGCTTCCGACCTGGGGATCCTGGAGGTCATCAGCAGTGAACCTCTTCTGATCCCGAAGCTTTTTATAAAAAGCTTTGCAGGCACAGTGCTTGGACAGCAGGCTATCACGGATTTTTACGGCCCAATGGAACCGCTTTCAGAAGGGGCGGTGCTGCTTATAGGCATACTTGTGATAGCCATTTACCTGACAGCCATAGTTTCCTATACCCGATTTGGACTTTGGAGACGTACCCTGTTTCCGATGATCCTCATGCTTTCGGGAGGACTGAACCATGTGCTTGTTACGGCTTCCAGATGGATATTTCTCAGTGAGGACTATGGGCTAAGCTCCCGCTACGGGGCTCAGTTCATGATAGGCGTGATAGGCATCATACTGACTGCTGCACTGGTATTTCAGGAATTGACAGAAAGAAAGACCAGGGGATCCCGGATCCTCAGGGAAGGCTGTATCGCGGCTGCGCTGCTTTTCCTTCTGGGAGCGGCATATACTACCAGATGCGAGCTTTCCATAGTGCCTTATCGGGAGCAGAATTATGAGCGCATGCATCAGGCAGTCCTTAATTACCATGATTATGAGCCGGAGGAGCTTGCGGACATTCTTGAGTGGGGGAAGTCAGAGGAAACCATGCTGAGAGCTCTTGAGATACTTGAGGATAACAGGCTGAATGTATTTTCCTACATGGAGTAGCAAACATGAACGAAGAAAGGTATAAAGCCTTTGAAGATATGCTTGCAGCGGTGCTGGAGCGGTACGAGGATACGGCGAAGAAGATGGCTGAGCTAAAAGCTGCGGGCAAGGAAAAGACCGTTACATATAAGCAGCTCTTTGCGACCAAGCTGCAGCTTCAGGCTATGCTCACCTACTACAGGACTTATGGGCTTCTGGATGAGAGGGAAAAAGAGCTTTAATATTATAGCTTTGCAATTTACGCCGCGGACATTTTGCTTGACAAGCTATCTGCTTGGTGCTATTTTTTATTCATCAATCAAATATGGCAAACCGATGACAGAGAGTAAGTAAGTCATATGCAGGAAGTAAGAGAGAGCCGCTGACGGTGTGATGGCGGTACGGACGGTATGGCTGAATGGACTCTGGAGGGCGCTCCGGAATCAAATAGTATGGAGCGACGAAATCCGCATTCGTTAAAGGGCGGCATATATGATGGTATATGGACAAGAGGGCTTCGGCCAAAGCGGGTGGTACCGCGGATATTATTTTGATATTCGTCCCGGACAGGTTATATCCTGTCCGGGATTTTTGTTTGTCAGTTTGATTGAAATATTTTCAAAAAGGAGAATGAAAATGAAAAGAGAACTGACAAACGCAATGACAGGTAGAAAGATGGCAGGAGGACTCAGGAAAAAGGCTCATCTTGCGATTGCAGCGGCGCTTATCGCCATTTCCCTTATGGGCTGCGGCGCTTCCGGGGAGGAAGGCACCAAAGCGGAGGCTGCCAAAGCAGAGAGCAGCAGTGCGGCTCCTTCCGAGGAAGCTGAGTCCTACAGGATAGGCATCGGACAGTTCGCAGAGCATGGTTCCCTGGATAACTGCAGGGAAGGCTTTCTCCTGGGACTTGCGGAGGAAGGCATAGTGGAAGGAGAAAACCTGACGGTGGAATATGACAATGCAAATGCTGACGGATCCATATCAAATCAGATCATGCAGAGCTATGTGGGAGCGGATATGGACCTTATCTGCGCCATCGCTACTCCCATCGCCCAGTCGGCTTATGCGGTGACCAGGGATACGGACATCCCCGTGATATATACCGCTGTTACCGATCCGCTGGCTGCAGAGCTTGTGACCGAGGACGGAACTCCGGTAGGAAACATCAGCGGAACCTCTGACAAGCTTCCGGTCAGGGAGCAGCTTGAGATGATCAGGGCCATACTTCCGGAAGCGAAGACGGTGGGCATCCTCTATACCACCTCTGAAGCAAATTCCGAGTCATCAGTGGCAGAGTATAAGGAGCTTGCAGGAGAATATGGCTTTGAGATATATGAGATAGGCATAGGCACCCAGGCAGACATACCGATAGCTGCGGATACCATGATCGCAAATGCGGACTGTATCACCATGATCACCGACAATACGGTGGTGGCTTCACTTCCCGTCATACTTGAAAAGGCAGGAGCTGCGGGTATCCCGGTATTCGGTTCGGAGATCGAACAGGTAAAGCTGGGCTGTGTGGCAGCGATGGGACTTGACTATACAGAGCTTGGAAAGCAGACCGGACGCATGGCAGCAAAGGTCTTAAAGGGAGAAGCCTCCGCATCGGAGCTGCCCTATGAGATCATAGAGGGAGCCAGCTTTTACGGAAACAGCAAAGCAGCCGGAGACCTCGGCATAGAGCTTCCTGAAGCCTATACTGAAGACGGTGAGGTATTCGATACCATAGAAGGATAAAAAGGAAGGAAAGTGCCCCAACTTAGGGAGACCTTGGCAGGGGGATGACAGGACGACATGAGCAGTATCATTTTAGGGATATTTGAAGAAGGGCTGGTATACGCGATACTGTCCTTCGGAATATACATAACATACAGCATACTGGATTTTCCCGATCTTTCAGTGGACGGGACCTATCCTCTTGGAGCTGCAGTGACCGCAGCCATGATAGCCGCAGGGGCTGATCCCCTCCTTACGCTGCCGGTCTCATTTCTTGCGGGGGCTCTCTGCGGGATCCTGACGGGAGCAATACATGTAAAGCTTGGAGTGAGAGACCTGCTTTCCGGTATCATAGTCAGTACCGGGCTCTATTCGGTGAACCTGAGGATAGCGGGAAAGTCCAATCTCCCCATATTTTCGAAGGACAGCATATTTTCAAACCCTGTAGTCGATCGGATATTTTCCGGAGCCTCCTCTCAGATAATCAATGTTATCATACTGATACTGATAGTACTGTTTCTGAAGCTCCTTCTGGATGCATATCTTGGCACCCGCTCAGGATATCTGCTTCGGGCCTGCGGCAGCAACCGCAGGCTTGTGGTGGCTCTTAACCGGGACGACGGAAGGGTAAAGATACTCGGGCTTGCACTGGCAAACGGTTTTGCTGCCTTTGCAGGCTGCATGATGGCCCAGAAGCAGGGATATTTTGAGCTTTCCATGGGCACCGGCATGATGGTCATAGGACTGGCAAACGTGATCATAGGGATGCAGCTTTTCGGACGGCTCAGCTTTATGAAAGCTACCACGGCAGTGACCATCGGAGCCCTGATATACAGAGCCTGTGTGGCTGCGGCGATAAATGCCGGCCTTGAGCCTGGAGACATGAAGCTGATCACGGCGGCGCTGTTCCTTCTGATCATAGCCGCAGGAAACCTGAGGAAAAGGACCGGCCTTCATAAGAAGGCTTCGGGAGGAAAGGAGGCAGCATGCTGAGTCTTGTGGATATAAATAAATTCTATGATCCGGGGACGGTAAATGAGATGTGCCTCTTTGAGGATTACAGCCTGGATATAAATGACGGAGAATTCGTTTCCATCGTCGGTTCAAACGGCTCCGGAAAGACGAGCCTTCTCAATATCATCTGCGGAAGTATACCTCTGGATTCGGGCAGGGTCATCGTAAACGGGCGGGATGTGACCCGCATGCCGGAGTACAGACGGGCTGCCTTCATCGGAAGGGTATATCAGAACCCGGCCTTCGGCACCTGCCCGGATATGACCATACTGGAAAACATGTCCCTTGCGGATACCAAGGGGAAAAGCTTCAATTTAAGGCGGGGCACTGACAGACGAAGGATCGGATATTATCGGGAGCAGCTTTCCGCCCTCGGGCTGGGCCTTGAGGATAAGCTGGATGTAAAGGTGGGATCCCTTTCCGGAGGACAGAGACAGGCCATGGCCCTGCTAATGTCCACCATGACGGACATAGATTTTCTCATACTGGATGAGCATACGGCAGCCCTGGATCCTAAGACGGCGGATCTTATCATGGAGCTTACTGACAGGATCGTGAGAGGCCAGAGGCTCACAGCCCTTATGGTGACCCATAACCTCAGATATGCGGTGGAATACGGGGACAGGCTCATCATGATGCATGAGGGAAAGAACGTGATAGACTTAAGCGGCAGGCAGAAAGCCGATACGGGAGTGGATGACCTGCTTTCAAGATTCAATGCCATATCCGTGGAATGCGGGAACTGAAAGTGTTATAATCATCTTGCTGCTCTGAAAAGAGAGGATATGATATAGCTAAGCTTTTGGGAGGCTTTATAAATATGAAACTTGGAATGGTACTTGAAGGCGGCGGCATGAGAGGCATGTATACTGCAGGGGTCCTGGACTATTTTATGGAAAAGGATTTTTATCCTGACGGGATCTTCGGCGTATCTGCAGGAGCCTGTCACGGGGCATCCTATGCTTCGCATCAGAAAGGAAGAAGCTACCGTATAAATGTGGAAAACTGCAGGAACAGGGATTACATGGGAGTAGGCTCCTGGCTTCGGACGGGAGATTTCTTCAATGTGGATTATGCCTACGGACGCATCCCGGATGAGCTTCTCCCCTTTGACTATGAGACCTATGACAGAGAACGGGCGAATATGCCCCTTTATGCTGTGGTGACCAATGTGGACACGGGAAAACCGGAATACATGGATACGGGAGATATGCATAAGGGCATAGCCTATGTGAGGGCCTCTGCATCCCTTCCTTTTATGGCCAGGATAGTGGGAGTGGACGGGAAAAGGTATCTGGACGGAGGCATCTCGGACAGCATACCTGTGGATGCGGCTCTTTGCCATGGCTATGACAGGCTCATAGTAGTGCTTACAAGGCCTGAGGGCTATCGGAAGGAACCCCAGAGCAGGCGGATGCTGTCACTTCTCGACCACGTTTACGGACGCAGATATCCCAATTTAGTAAAGGACATGAAGGAAAGACACGAGGTCTATAACCGGGAGATTGACCGGGTGGAGGAGCTTTGCCGTGAGGGAAAGGCCTTTGTGCTTCGGCCCTCGGTAAGCATGGAGATCTCAAGGCTTGAAACGGATCCGGATAAGCTCAGGGCCATATATGAGCTGGGATATGAGGATGCAAAGAAGCGTTTTTCCGATCTTATGACCTTTGCGGGCAGGTAAGGCCGGGGGCTTGCCCAAGGTACTTCCGCATGATAAAATAGCCCCATGGACAATATATTTAACAATATGACAGAAGAAGAGGCACGTAAGCAGATACTTTCGATGGTATCGGCTTATTGTGCCGAGTTTCATCTAAAGGGACAGGATGAGCCCTATAAGGAAGGGGACCGGATACCCTACGCAAAGCGGGTCTATGACAGTGAGGAGATGAGGGATCTTGTGGACAGCGCCCTGGATTTCTGGCTCACCATGGGCAGATATACCAGGAAGTTTGAAAAGGGACTCGCAGAGTATCTCGGGGTAAGATTTGCAAGCGCCGTATGTTCGGGATCCTCTGCAAACCTGCTGGCATTCATGGCCCTTACCTCTCCGCTCCTTGGAGAAAGGCGCATAAAGAGGGGAGATGAGGTCATAACGGTGGCCGCAGGATTCCCTACTACCGTGACTCCAATCATCAATTTCGGTGCGGTCCCGGTGTTTGTGGATGTGAACATCCCTCAGTACAATATCGACGTAAGCAGGCTGGAGTCCGCTCTTTCCCAGAGGACAAAGGCCGTCATGATAGCCCATACCCTGGGCAATCCCTTTGACCTCCGGGCAGTAAAGGCCTTCTGTGACAGGCACGGGCTCTGGCTCATAGAGGATAACTGTGATTCCCTCGGCAGCAGGTATGACCTTTCCGGAGACGGGAGCTACAGGATGACAGGGACTATCGGAGACATAGGTACATCCTCATTTTATCCGCCCCACCATATGACCATGGGAGAGGGAGGAGCCGTTTATACTGACGATCCTCTCCTAAACAGGATCATAAGGAGCATGAGGGACTGGGGCAGGGACTGCATCTGTGAATCCGGGCAGGACAACCGCTGCGGACACCGCTTTGACGGACAGTATGGCGAGCTGCCCAGGGGTTATGACCATAAATATGTCTATTCCCATCTGGGCTTCAACCTGGGTATCACGGACATGCAGGCGGCAGTCGGGTGTGCCCAGCTTAAAAAGCTTCCTTACTTTACTGAACGCAGGAAGCATAATCATGCCCTCCTTTATCAGGAGCTTTCCGATATATCAGACAGGATCATCCTGCCTGAGGCCTGTGAGCATTCGGATCCCAGCTGGTTCGGATTCTGCATGACACTGAGCGAGGGCCTTTCCAGGGAAAAGGTCGTAAGATATGTGGAGGACCATGGAGTCCAGACCAGACTTCTGTTTGCCGGGAACTTCATCAAGCAGCCCTGCTTTGACCACATAAGAGGCGATGACAGCTATTACAGGGTCTGCGGAGACCTGAAGGAGACGGACAGGATCATGAATGATACCTTCTGGGTAGGGGTCTACCCCGGCATGACCGATGACAGGATCTGCTATATGGCTAGGATCATAAAGGAGGCTGTGCGCGGGCAGTGATGCTGACAGATAACAGATATGATGAGGAGCAGCTGAAGCTTGCCCAGGAGGCGGGGCTCCGGATGCTCCTTGAGATAGACAGGCTCTCAGGGCTTCATGGCTTCAGATACTTCCTGGATGCCGGTACCCTGCTTGGAGCGGTAAGACACGGAGGCTTTATCCCCTGGGACGATGATGTGGATATAGCGATGCCGAGGAAGGACTTTGAGATCTTCCTTTCGGGCTCAGGAGATCTTTCGGAGGATTTTGAGCTTGTGATGCCTGACGGCTACAGGGATGGAAAGGCCTTTTACGACTTTACGCCCAGGATCATTTACAGAAGATCAAGGAGGCATGGCTCTGATGCGGAGACTGCCTTTTACGGAGGGATACTCAATCATCTCTGGACGGATATATTCATACTGGATGATATCTCTGATGATCTTCTGAGAGACAGGGCCACAAGGTTCCTT
This sequence comes from Candidatus Avilachnospira avicola, assembly GCA_018714245.1. Taxonomy (GTDB): domain Bacteria; phylum Bacillota; class Clostridia; order Lachnospirales; family Lachnospiraceae; genus Avilachnospira; species Avilachnospira avicola. Next base: position 9,071 of record DVNQ01000018.1, on the reverse strand, counting down.
CAGAAATGCATATACGGCATGGCCATGCAGAGCCGCTACGGCATAGATTATCAGAAATACGGACTCATGGACAGACTGAAGGTGGGGGTCCTTTCAGCAGCAGGAAGATTTGTCCCGCTAAAAAAGCTCTTTTTGCTGCAGGACAGGCTTTCTAAAAAATATGATGACAAAGGCGCAAAGAGATATTATTATTCGAATTATCAGCCTGACTATCTTCAGGTCACGATCCCGAAGGAATGGATGGGTGAGGGTAAAAGGCTGAACTTTGAAGGCCATATGCTTTCCGTGCCCGCGGATCCGGACTCGGTACTGAGGGAGATATACGGAGACTATATGAAGCTTCCTCCCGAGGAAAAGAGGGTACCCTCTCATCATTCCGAGGAGATAGAGGTTTTCTGAACTGAAAGAGAGATAAAACTAAGGAGGTTTTATATATGAAAAAAGTAAGATTTTTTGGCGCCCTTCTGCTTGCGGCTGCCCTTATGTCGGGTACTGCCGTTGCAGCAAATGGACCTGCAGGCGTGCCTTATGTATTTTCTGAGGAGGTAGGCCCCGGAGCGGGAAATGCTTCTGCAGCTCCGGCTGCGGCTGCGCTTACTGAGGATGAAGCTTCAGTAAAGCAGCTTGTTGAAGCAGCTTCAAATCAGGCAAATGAGTTAAAGTCCTATGAGGCCGATTATGACATTTATATGGCTTTCGGCATGAACGGACTCAGGCTTCTCAACATTTCCGGATCCGGAGACCTGGCCTATGATGCAAACGACATGTCAAATCCCAAGATATATATGGATCTTGACATGGCCATGGATGACGGCACCGATGTGGTATCCCGAAACAGGATGGAAATGTATCTTGCCGATGGCTATTATTATATGGATATGGACGGCACCAAGCAGAAGGCTGAGTTCCCGATAGCTGATATCATTACTGCTGCTACCGCATCCGGAGACAGCATCAACATGGCTTCCGGCATGATGAGGAACCTGAGGATGTCTGAGGAAAACGGAGTAAAGACCGTATCCTATGATTATGACACGACTCAGCTCAACGCTCTTGTAAAGCAGGCAATGGATATGGCCATGGCAGATCAGGCTCAGGATCTTTCCGCTCTGCTTCCCGGATATACATTTGACCTTAATGTTACAAGCTGCACCGGCAGCATGGAGCTCGGAGCAGACAACAGTCTTATTGGAGAGGATATCTCCATGATCATGCATTATGTCATAGCAGGAGAGGGAGAATCCCTGGATCTTGAGATGGTCATGATCATGGATTATGATTTTACAAGCAAGGGACAGCCTGTCACCATGCCTGCCGTGGATCCTTCCGCGTATACTGAGATCCCTTCAGGCGGAGCGACCTATATCGGCGGAGCCGATGTCCTTACTGGCATAACCGTAACGGAGTGATACAGGAAACCATATGCTGTTAAGCCTGATAGTATCCGTCTTCAACGAGGAGGGCGGACTTACACAATTTTATGAAAAGGCCAGCGCTGTGCTCAGAGAGCTTTCCGAAAGCCGGGAAGCTCTCTGTTATGAGATGCTGTTTGTGGATGACGGAAGTACTGATCGCAGCGGGGACCTGCTTTCTGAGCTTCGGAAAAAGGATCCTGAGCATGTGACAGTGCTCAGCTTTTCAAGAAACTTCGGACATGAGGCTGCCATGACGGCGGGACTTGATTATGCCTCCGGAGACGTGCTCATATTCATGGATGCCGACCTTCAGCATCCGCCGGATCTGATCCCCGACATACTGGATAAGATAGAGGAGGGCTATGAGATAGTAAACATGGCCCGTACGAAGAACGAGAGCGCAGGCCTTATAAAGAACGTGACATCAAGGGCTTTTTACGGGCTTGTAAACATACTTTCCGACATGCATATGGAGCCTTCCGCATCGGATTTCTTTGCGATGGATAAAAAGGCGGCATCCGTACTTCGGAGGAATTATCGTGAAAAGGTACGCTTCCTCCGGGGCTATGTGCAGAACATCGGCTTCAGGAAAGCCGTCATACCCTATGAGGCGGGAGTGAGGGTGGCTGGAAAGAGTCATTACAGTCTCAAGCGTTTATGGAAGCTTTCCATGGATACCATCATCTGCTTTTCCGATGTGCCCCTTAAGCTTGGCATATATGCAGGGATCATGTCGGCATTTCTGGGGATCCTGCTGATCGGCTATACGATCCTTACGAGAGGTACGGCGCCCAGCGGTTATGCCACCATAGTCATAGCCCTCTGCTTCATGTTTGCCGTGCTGTTCCTTATCATAGGCATCATCGGAGAATATATCTCTGTCATATTTAAGGAATTAAAGGACAGACCCATATATATCCTCTCGGATCTGGAACGCTCGGAGACGGCAAAGGCCCTTGACGATGGTGGACGGAGCTGATATACTCATACACGTTAAGGGAGTAGCCGGCGCATGGCGCTGCATAACCAACATTCTGGAATATATGTATGAGATCTATATTTCTGGTTCTGTATTAAATGGCGAGACTTATCAGTTACAAAGGACTGATGAGTCTTTTTTTGAACCCTGGGGTCAGGGCAGAAAAGGGCTCAGTCATACGGTCCATAAATAACCATCGATGCTAAGGAGGAACATCAGGTGAAAGCTTATCTTGAAACAGTCAGCGAGGTGCTTTCGGAGCAGCGGTCTTCGGAGCAGGGACTGACTGGAAAGGAAGCGGAGGAGAGGCTTCAGAAATACGGCCTCAATAAACTTAAGGAGGCTCCCAAGACGCCTTTATGGAAGAAATTCCTGGAGGAGCTTGCGGACCCCATGATAATCATGCTCATAGTGGCTGCGGTCATATCCGGAGTGACTTCGGTATATTCCGGAGAGAGCATGGCGGACGTGATCATCATCATGGCCGTAGTCATAATCAATGCAGTCCTGGGAGTATATCAGGAAAACAAGGCTGAAAAGGCCATAGATGCCCTCGAACAGATGACTAAGGCGACTGCCAATGTCATAAGGGACGGAAAGCAGATGAAGATCGAAAGCGACAAGCTGGTGCCGGGAGACATCATCCTGCTTGAGGCAGGTGATTCCGTACCTGCCGATGCAAGAGTCATCGAATCTGCCAGCATGAAGGTCATCGAGTCTGCCCTTACCGGAGAGTCAGTGGCTGTCAGCAAGATCATAGATGCCCTTAACCTGGGTGCGGAAAAGGATGTCCCTCTCGGAGACCGTAAAAATATGGTATACATGGGCTCCACCGTGGACTATGGCAGAGGAAAGGCAGTAGTCACCGGGACCGGCATGGATACGGAGATGGGAAAGATTGCGGATGCCCTTACAAAGGCGGAGTCCGGAGAGACCCCTCTTCAGATAAAGCTGAACCAGCTGTCAAAGATACTTACCGTGCTTGTCATAGGCATATGCGCGGTGATATTTGCAGTAAATCTGTTAAGAGCCGATACCATAGATTCTGCCATCGTGCTGGATACCTTCATGATAGCAGTATCCCTGGCGGTTGCAGCCATACCTGAGGGACTTGCGGCAGTCGTTACCATAGTCCTTTCCATAGGCGTGACCAGGATGAGCGAGAGAAAGGCCGTCATCAGGAAGCTGACTGCAGTCGAGACCCTGGGATGTACCCAGGTCATCTGCTCGGATAAGACCGGTACTCTTACCCAGAACAAGATGACGGTAGTTGAGCACTGGACCTCTGACGAAGAGGACCTTGTGAGGGGCATGGCTCTCTGCTCTGATGCTTCATACAGTGAAGAGACAGGGGAGGCTGCCGGAGAGGCTACAGAGTGCGCTCTTGTAAATGATGCCATGAAGGCAGGATTCAGGAAACTCAAGCAAACCCCCGGCTTTGACCGTGTGGGTGAGGCCCCCTTTGACTCCATGCGTAAGATGATGTCAGTCATCATAAAGGATTCCGAAGGTAGGCTTACCCAGTACACAAAGGGAGCTCCTGATGAGATCCTTAAGAACTGCACATCCATGGTGGAGGACGGAAAAGAAGTGCCTCTTACGGATGAGCTCAGAAGCAGGATACTTGCGGCAAACAAGGCCATGGCCGATAAGGCTCTGAGAGTGCTTGCCCTTTCAAGAAAGGCCCTTACGGAGCTTCCTTCGGATACTTCTCCTGAGGCCATAGAAAAGGAGCTCTGCTTTGTGGGACTTTCAGGCATGATAGACCCCGTAAGGCCTGAGGTAAAGCCTGCCATAGAGGAGTGTCACGGAGCAGGCATACAGACCGTCATGATCACCGGCGACCACAAGGATACTGCCATAGCCATAGCAAAGGAACTCGGCATCCTTGACGGAGGTAAGAAGGCCATCACCGGAGCTGAGCTCAATGAGCTTTCGGATGATGAATTTGAAAAAGAGATAGAGAACATAACCGTATATGCCAGGGTGCAGCCTGAACATAAAGTCCGCATAGTAAAGATGTGGCAGAAGAAGGGCATGGTAACGGCCATGACCGGTGACGGAGTAAATGATGCTCCTTCCATCAAAAATGCGGATATAGGCATAGGCATGGGCATAACCGGAACCGACGTCACGAAGGGCGTAGCTGACATGGTGCTTGCAGATGACAATTTTGCCACCATAGTAGCTGCGGTAGAGGAAGGAAGAAGGATCTACGACAACATAAGGAAGTCGATCCAGTTCCTGCTCTCTGCAAACCTGGCGGAGGTCATGTCCATATTTGCAGCAACGCTCCTGGGCTTTACCATACTTGAGCCTGCCCATCTGCTCTGGATCAACCTCATAACCGACAGCTTCCCTGCCATAGCACTTGGCATGGAGCCTGCAGAGTCGGATGTCATGAAGCATAAGCCGAGAAACTCCAAGGAAGGAGTTTTTGCCGGAGGCATGGGCTTTGATATCTTCTTCCAGGGCGCAGTCATTGCCCTGCTTACACTGGCATCATTCCTGATCGGAGATTATATCGAGAGCGGAGTATGGCAGTTTGCGGATTCCCATGACGGAACCACGATGGCATTCCTGACGCTGTCCATGGTTGAGCTGTTCCACAGCCTCAACATGAGATCCCGCCGCCATTCGATATTTACATTAAAGACCAGCAACAGGTTCGTATACATGGCCATGCTTGCAGCCCTTGTGCTGACTACGGCGGTCATATACATACCTTTCCTGTCAGACGCATTTGACTTTACGCACATCTCCCTCTTTGAGTATGGAGTGGCACTGGCGCTTGCAGTCCTTGTTATCCCCATCATGGAGATCGAGAAGTTCGTACTTAGAAAGCTTGAAAAATAAAAGATATGTCACAGATCACGAAAAGGGCTCTTGAGGATTCTCTCAAGAGCCTGCTTCTTAAAAAACCGCTGGATAAGATAACCATCAGCGACATAACGAACGAATGCGGAATCAGCCGCATGACCTTCTATTATCATTTCAAGGACATTTATGACCTTGTGGAATGGGCCTGTGCCGAGGATGCCAGGAAGGCCCTTGAGGGAAGGAAGGACTATAAGGGATGGCAGCAGGGCCTTTGCGGCATTTTCCAGGCCATCCTGGACAATAAGCCCTTCATCCTGAATGTATATAAGTCCATCGGGCAGGAACAGGTTGAGGTGTATCTCTACCGGATCACCTATGAGCTTATAAAGGATGTGGTGGAGGAACGGGCCCAGGATATCCCGGTAAGGGAGGAGGACAAGAGCTTCATCACCAGGTTCTACATGTATGCCTTTGTGGGAGTCATGCTGGACTGGATAAAGGAAGGCATGAAGGAGAGCCCTGAGGAGCTGAGCGAAAAGGTGGGGACGATCATGTTCGGAAACATAGATTCCTCACTGCAGAAGTTCAGGAGCGACAGAACATATCAAAACAGATGAAATGATAAAAATACCATCACTTTGACCGCCGTGATAAATACTGCATCACGGCGGCCTTTTTGTCCATATCAATAAAATGGAAAGGGGAGTATGCTTCATGTAAAGGATCCGGATGCCCGGATGGTCCGGGCACGGGGATATCCTTTGAAAGGAGAAACAATGTATTATTCCAGCGGAAATTATGAAGCATTTGTAAAGCCCCTTCCTCCCAAGGGAGTGGAGAGAAAGTCGGCATATATCATAGGCAGCGGCCTGGCCGCACTTACGGCTGCCTGTTATCTCGTGAGGGATGGAGCCATGAAGGGAGAGCATATACACATACTTGAAAAGGAGGAGCTTCCCGGAGGAGCCTGTGACGGCTACATGTACCCTGGTCTCGGATATGTCATGAGAGGCGGAAGGGAGATGGATAACCATTTTGAAGTAATGTGGGACCTGTTCCGTTCCATACCTTCAATAGAGACTGAGGGGCTGAGCGTACTTGATGAGTATTATTATCTCAATAAGCGGGACCCCAACTATTCGCTCTGCAGAGCCACGGAAAACAGGGGTCAGGATGCCCATACGGATGGAAAGTTCGGCATATCGGATAAAGGCGCCATGGAGATCATGAAGCTCTTCTTCACGGAGGATGAGGAGCTGGAGGATAAAAAGATCACGGACTTTTTTGATGATGAGGTGCTTGATTCCAACTTCTGGATGTACTGGAGGACCATGTTCGCCTTTGAGAACTGGCACAGCGCACTGGAAATGAAGAGGTATCTGCAGAGATATATCCACCATATAGGGGGACTGCCGGATTTCAGCGCCCTCAGATTCACAAGATACAATCAGTATGAATCCATGATACTTCCCATGATAAAGTATCTTGAGGATAATGGTGTGGTATTCCATTATGGAGTCAGGGTAACGGGAGTCAGATTCAGGATCGAAGGCGACAGAAAGCTTGCCGAGCATATAGATATAATGATAGGCGAGCGGGAAGATTCCATAGATCTTACTGAAAATGATCTGGTGTTCATAACCAACGGAGGCTGTGTGGAGAACTCCGCTCTTGGAAGCCAGGACCAGCCTGCAGTTTTTGATCCCGAGATAAGAAAGGGAGGCGGCTGGGACATGTGGAAAAAGATAGCGGCTCAGGATCCCTCCTTCGGGCACCCGGAGAAATTCTGCAGCGATCCGGAAGCCACCAACTGGATGAGTGCCACCACCGAGACCCTGGACGGAAAGATACTTCCTTATATCAAGGCCATATGCAAGAGAGATCCTCTCAGCGGAAATGTGGTAACGGGAGGCATAGTTACTGCAAGGGACTCCTCCTGGCTCATGAGCTGGACCATAAACCGTCAGCCCCAGTTCCGGGAACAGCCCAAGGACCACTGCCTTGTATGGATATACGGACTCTTCTCTGACAGGCCCGGAGACTATGTCAAGAAGCCCATGCGTGATTGCACCGGAAAAGAGATATGCATGGAGTGGCTGTACCATATAGGCGTACCTGAGGGAGAGATAGAAGAGCTTGCTTCAAACAGCGCCAACACAGTCCCCTGCATGATGCCTTATATAACCGCATTCTTCATGCCCAGGAAGGAAAGCGACAGGCCTAAGGTGGTGCCTGAGGGCGCCGTGAACTTTGCTTTCATAGGACAGTTTGCAGAAACTCCCAGGGATACCATATTTACCACTGAGTATTCCATGCGCACCGGTATGGAGGCGGTATATACCCTCCTCGACATAGACAGGGGAGTGCCTGAGGTCTGGGGAAGCGTATATGACGTGAGGGATCTTCTGAACGCCGCAGTAAAGCTCCGTGACGGAAAAAAGATAACGGATATGCAGCTTGGATTCAAGGAGAAGCTTGTGCTCCATGAGGCCATGAAGAAGCTTGAGGGCACGGATGTGATGAAGCTCCTCAAACGCTACGGCCTGGTATAAATCACCAGTGCAGCCTGTGAAGCTCTCCGGTCATCTGAAATCCTGGGAATCCCTGCTGTCTGAGGGCTTCATAGAGGATGATGGCCACGGAATTTGCCAGATTGAGTGATCTGGAAGCGTCCCACATGGGGATGCGTATGCAGGTATCCGGGTGCTCAAGGAGGATCTCCTCGGGTATGCCCCGGGATTCATTTCCGAACATGATAAAGCAGTCGGGCTCATAGCTTACATCCGTATAGATATGGTGAGCCTTTGTAGTAGCATAATATACCTTAGCGCCGGGATTGCGGCTCTGGAAATCGTCATAATCGAGATATTCGAAAAGTCTGACGTCCTTCCAGTAGTCCATCCCGGCTCTTTTTATCTCTTTTTCATTTATGCGGAAGCTGTAGGGCCTTATCAGATGCAGCTCAGTATCGGTGGCTACACAGGTCCTTCCGATGTTTCCGGTATTGAGGGCAATGCCCGGTTCATGGAGCAGGATCTTCATGGTTTTATCTGACCTTCCTTTCCGAACAATTATATATCAGAAAAGAAGGGAGATAAAGCTTGACAATAGCATTTCCAGAGAGTAGAATGTTCAAAATTTGATTAAAATATGAAAAAATGAACAAAGTGAGCTGAACATGAAGATATTTAAGAATGTAGATCCCGTCACTACCATCATACCGTTTACGATCATACTGTTGTGCTGTCTGGTGTTCCTTATCGCACCGGAGAGTTCTACGGCGGTGCTTTCCGGGATCAGGAGCTTCATAGATAACAAATTCGGACTCTATTATCTGGTCATGGGGCTTTCCGTGTTTCTGATCTCGCTTTATATCGCATTTTCGAAATACGGAAGCATCAGGCTTGGAGGAAAGGACGAAAAGCCTAGATACAGCGGATTTACCTGGGGCGCCATGATGTTTACCTCAGGTCTTGCGGCGGACATACTTTTCTATTCCCTCTGTGAATGGATCCTTTATGCCGGAGAGCCCAGGATATCAGAACTGGGATCCGTGCAGGACTGGGCGTCCACGATCCCGCTTTTCCACTGGGGGCCTATCCCCTGGAGCTTCTATGCTACTCTTGCGGCCTGCTTCGGGTTCATGCTCCATGTGAGGGGCTGCAGGAAGCAGAAATACTCGGAGGCCTGCAGGGCCATACTGGGAAAGCATACTGACGGAGTCCTCGGAAAGCTGATAGACGTGCTGGCGGTATTTGCGCTGCTGGCAGGAACGGCTACCACCTTCTCCCTGGCTACACCCCTTATGAGCCGGGCGATCTGTGAGATCTTCGGCATAGCTGATTCCAAGTGGCTTA
>DVNQ01000118.1 GCA_018714245.1 Candidatus Avilachnospira avicola | reverse complement strand
ACCTTTTATAAATATCGCCTTTGCTTTATACGTCTATTCCTTCGCTTTGGGCAAAATCCTCAAGAGACATAGCATCATGCTTATCAGGATCAGGATCCTCTAAATATTCATCCAGAAGTCTTTCACAATATATATCATCTTCTAGCTCTTCATTCAAATGCATTAAAGAAGGATTTGCATTTCCTCGCTCAAACTTACTTATGTCCACCTGGTTTATCCCAGTTCTTTCTGCCAGCCCCTTTTGTGTAATGCCCGAGGAAGTCCTTACATCTATGATAGTCTGAATAGCTGAAAACTCAGGTTCGAATTTATTATATTCTTCCTTCAGCTCCGGATCATCATTTAACTTACTTTTAAGATAATCGTCAAACTTAATCATTTCTGCTCTTCTCCTTCCCGCCTCAAATAATTCTTTCTATATTCCTTAGCAAGGGCTATTATGTCTTCTGAGACTTTTCCTTTTGAAAAAATCTCTGTCGTGTCCTGTCATATCACAGCACATAATAAAACAGGTAGATATTTTCATAATGCCCGTCCTTCATCCTGAATCCTTCTGGGATCATACCTATCTGCTGAAAGCCCAGACGCTCATAGAGGTGTCTTGCATGTATGTTACTCTCCACCACCGCATTGAACTGCATAAGCTTAAAGCCCTTTTCCTTTGCTTTTATAAGGGAATCCTTTACGAGCTGCTCCCCGATATGACGTCCCCGGCAGTTCGATGAAACCGCATAGCTCGTATTTGCTATATGCCCGCATCGTCCCACATTGTTCGGATGAAGTATATAGAGGCCTACCACCTTTCCCTCCTCCTCGGCAACTGCCGTATAGGTCTGGGCAGAGAAAAATTCCGAAGCTGTATCGACAGTCAGAATCTCCTCCTGGGGGAAGGCCTCCCCGTCCTCTATCACCTCATTCCATATGGCTGTCATAGCCTCAAGATCCTCGTCCCTGTATCCTCTGACCTGCATCTTCGTCCTCCTGGATTTTTGCAGCTTAGCACTGCATCATTTGCCTGTTTAAGTGTTATAATGAGTAAAAGATCCATGGCATCTGCCACAGACCTTCCAAACATCTGAATGCGGATAACAGGACTTGAACCTGCACGGTCTCCCACTGGAACCTAAATCCAGCGCGTCTGCCAATTCCGCCATATCCGCAGTGTTTATATCATATCATTTTACCTTATTCAGCTCAAGCTTATTTTCATGTATAAAAGGAGATTCAGGGCCATGAAGACCAAAGAAGAATTACTGTTTAAAGAGACCCCTGCAGTAAAGGCCGTCCTTACTCTGGTCATACCCACAGTGATCAGCCAGCTCATAACTGTCATATATAACATGGCGGATACATTTTTCATAGGCCAGATCGGAGATCCGGATCAGGTGGCGGCAGTTTCCCTCTGCATGCCCATGTTTATAATGCTTACAGGCTTTGCCAATCTCTTCGGTATCGGAGGCTCCAGTCTCATGGCCAGGTGCCTTGGCATCGGCAACCATAAAAAAGCCTCTCAGGCTGCAGCCTTCAGCATCTGGACTTCTCTCGGTGTCTCCCTTATATACGGCATAGCCCTTTATTTCCTGCGTTCATTCCTGCTGCCGATGGCAGGAGCCAGTTCTGATACCTATGATTTCTGCTGCCAGTATATCTTCTGGACCATAACCATAGGAGCAGTTCCCACCGTACTCAGCCAGACCCTTGCCCATCTTGTCAGGGCTGAGGGCCACTCTGCACAGGCAAGCTTCGGCATAGCCATGGGCGGTATCCTTAACATGATACTTGATCCCATCTTTATCTTTCCCCTCGGCCTTGATGTGGCAGGCGCAGCCATAGCCACCATGCTGTCAAATGCTGCAGCGACCCTGTATTTCATACTGCTGATCCTGAAAAAACGGGGAAGCTCCGGGATATCCTTTGACCCGAGGGCCTATACCCTGCGCCTTGGCATCCCCAGGGAGATACTGCTCGTAGGCTTCCCCAGCTGCCTTATGAACCTCATGGGAGTGCTCTCAAATCTTACACTTAACAGGCTTATGGCAGGATATGCCACTGCAGCCGTGGCCGGCATCGGCGTAGCAAAGAAGATAGACATGATGACCTTTGCCATAGCTACCGGCATGTCTCAGGGCGTGCTGCCCCTTATCTCCTACAACTACTCTGCAGGCAATTATCCCCGCATGAAGGCTGTGCTCAGGGTGGATCTCATCCTCAGCCTTTCAGTGTCCGTCATCAGCACCCTGTTTCTGTTCACCTGTGCAGGCCCCATAGTCCGGGCATTCATAAATGATCCTGAAACCGTAAACTACGGGCAGCTGTTCCAGAAGATCATATGCATCACCGGCCCCTGCATCGCTGTCACGATGCTGACCATAACCGCCTTCCAGTCCATAGGTAAAAAAGTACAGCCCATGGTGCTCTCAATGCTGAGAAAGGGCGGGCTGGATATCCCCTTTATGCTGATACTGGATCACTTTTTCGGAGTGAGGGGCATAGTATTTGCTACTCCGATATCCGATCTTATCGCCATGGCAGTGGCCCTGAGCCTGCTTATACCCTTCTGGAACAGGCTCTCGCGGCAGGTATCTGAATCATCAGGTGAAGCATAATTTCTGTATTTGTAAAAATGTTGACAATTTTATCACGTTGTTGCAGAATATACGGAGACATAGATTCATGAATTTTACTTTTCACCGCATTCTGCGGAGCGGTTACACATCAGTTTCCGATTCCCGAAGAAGGACATAAAATTCATATCAGCGTATTCCATTTCATCATCATTTTTTTCAAAGGATATTCAAGATGAGAGAAAAATTAGAAACTTTGTCACTGGTACAGCTCAGGGAGCTCGGAAAGTCTCAGGGGCTCAAGGTATCAGGGCTCAGAAAGGCTCAGATCATAGATCTGCTCTGTGAGATAGCCGACCGCGGAAAAGAAGCGTCAGAGCCTTCATCCCCTGCAGCAGGCAGCGAAGCTCCTTCAGAACATCAGGGAAGCCGTGCCGCAGCATCCCAGAAATCTTTCGATAGGCCTGAGAGGGTTGACCGTACTGAGTCTGCAAGGCCGATGCAGCAGCCCTATATAGGGGGCAGGAGCTACGGCTATGAGCCTGCTTCTGATTACAGGCACGACAGCATCCCGGAGAGCAGGCAGCCATATGACTATCAGCGGGTGACTCCTCAGTCTCAGTCCTATGGCTCGTACCCTCAGGAGTCCATGCAGGCAGCTCCCATGCAGCAGTCAGCTTATATGCAGCAGGGGCAGCAGCCCATCCAGGGCCAGTTCGGACAGGCGCCCCAGGCCCACAAGGTCACAGGCATACTTGAGGTCATGCCTGACGGCTTCGGCTTCATCAGAGGAGACAACTATCTTCCCTCTGACTCAGACGTCTATGTGGCTCCCGGTCAGATCAAGAAATTCGGGCTCAAGACCGGTGACATAATCTGCGGTAACTGCAGGCTGAAGTCAAGTTCAGAGCGCTTTGCAGCCCTCATATACATCGAATCCATAAAT
>DVNQ01000117.1 GCA_018714245.1 Candidatus Avilachnospira avicola | reverse complement strand
GGACAGAAAGAGCGGCATACAGATAGATGAGAAGGAACCCCATATATCCGATGAGGACCCTGAACGATCTTCCTTCGGACAGGGAACCCATTCCTACAATAATGTTCAGCTTGCAAGATATGCCACGGCCCTTGCCAACAGAGGGACTGTTTTCGATCTTACCCTGCTTCGGACCCAGACGGATTCCGAGGGGAATATACTTGATGAATTTCCTGCAGCAGTCAGCGGAAAGGTAGAGATATCGGATTCCACCTGGGACATCGTTCAGGGCGGAGTAAGGGATGTCATAACCGATGGTGTTGCTGCAAGGGTATTTTCAGGCTTTGATACTGTTCAGATAGCAGGAAAGACAGGAACCGCTGAGGAGATACAGACCAGAGGAAACCATGCAGTCTTCATTTCCTATGCACCCTTTGATGCACCGGAGATAGCCGTTACCGTCATGATCCCCTTCGGATATTCCTCGGGCAATGCCGCATCACTTGCGAGCCGTGTATATAATTATTATTATGGAGGTACTGATCTTCCTTCCATAATCAGCGGCGATGCGAGAGGCATAGGCATCTACAACGTAAGCGGCGGCTGATATGATCAAAAAAAGTAATAAATTGGTGTGAATTCTTCAAAAGGTATAGTATACTAAGGACATAGGATGAAATTCGATTATGACATAAAGCTGTACAACTTTATACTGCTTCTGCTGGCCATAGGGCTTAATGTCTGCGGCGTATTTGTGGTCAATTCTGCATCCAACATGGATGAAGGCATCGTTTCAAGACAGATCATGGGAACGATGGTCAGCATATGCGTATGTATAGTGGTTGCCTTTATCGATCACAGAAGGCTTATAAAGCACGGCAGACTGTTATATGGGATCAGCGTGATCCTGCTGCTGGCGGTACTTGCCTGGGGAGCTGCCCATGGAGGCGCCAGCAGGTGGATAGTACTTCCTGTCATAGGACAGATCCAGCCCACCGAGTTCATCAAGGTGGCTATGATCATATTTTTCGCCTGGTATTTTGAAAAATATGAAGAGAGCATAAGCGATCCGAGGACTGTTGTCAGGGCAGTGATCCTTTTCGGGATCATGGCGCTGCTCATACTGCTTGAGCCGAATCTGAGCACTACGATTATATTTACCGTTATATTTGCCATAATGTATTATGCCTCCGGGCTCAGCTACAAATGGATAGGCGGAGTGCTGGGAGGAATGACAGCTCTGATCGTGCTGATCTTTTACAGCTTCAGCACCGGCCTTTATGAAAAGATACCCTTCCTAACGGATTACCAGAAGCTTCGTATACTTGGGTTTCTGTATCCTGAGCAGTATTCTGATACCTATGCCCAGCAGGCCAGTTCAATTACGGCCATAGCTTCCGGCGGGTTCTTCGGAAAGGGGCTTTATAATACTGATATCAGCTCAGTAAAGGCAGGAGATTTCCTGATCGAGGAGGATACGGATTTCATTTTTGCGATAATAGGAGAAGAACTTGGCTTTCGTGGCAGTGTACTTATTTTCCTTGGGTATATTTTGATTCTTATGATCATCCTGTATATAGCTGGAAGAGCCAGAGATCTTGGGGGTAGGATCATTTGTGTTGGCGTAGCTGCATGGATAGGCTTTCAGACCTTTACCAATGTGGCGGTAGCTACCGGGCTGTTCCCTAATACGGGTGTTACGCTTCCTTTTTTCAGCCGTGGTATTTCGTCCCTGCTGGCTTTGTACATAGGCCTGGGGCTTGTGCTGAACGTGGGTATGCAGAGGAAGCCATAATAGAGAAGGAGAAGGTGTTTATATGAATGTCGGACTGATAGCGCATGACTCCAAAAAGAAGCTCATGCAGAACTTCTGCATAGCTTATCGAGGCATTTTGTCCAGAAATGAGCTCTATGCCACTGGTACAACCGGCAGACTTATTGAAGAGGTGACAAATCTGCATATACACAAGTATCTTGCAGGCCACCTTGGAGGGGAACAGCAGATGGCGGCAGCTATAGCCAATAACGACATGGATATGGTGATATTCCTGCGTGACCCGCAGCATCCCAGCGCCCATGAACCGGATGTAAACAATGTGGTTAAGCTTTGCGATACCTACAATATCCCTATGGCGACAAATATAGCCACTGCTGAGCTGCTTATAAGAGCACTTGAGAACGGAGATCTTGAATGGCGTGAAGCTTAAGGTATTATTTATCACATTGGTCATTTCCGGTCTGCTGCTTTGCGGATGCGGATCTCAGCTTGCAGATGCGTATGACCTGTCTGCAGCTGACATAAACAATCTTACGGATATGAATGAGGACGGATTTAAAGCCAATGGCTTTGCATCCGCTCTTTGTGTATCAGATTCTGACACACCGATAAATGCAGACGGTGTAAATGCTGCAGCATACGGCCTTTTTGATCTTGAGACGGGGGAAGTGGTTTCTCAGTCCGGCATGTTTGAAAAGGTATACCCTGCATCCACCACAAAGGTCCTTACCTGCCTTATTGCTTTGGAGAGTGGAGACCTGGATTCAGAAGTAGTCGTGCCGGAGGAATCGGATATTACGGTCTCAGGCTCATCAATGGCTGATCTGAAGCCGGGTGACCGGATCGCAATGAGGGACCTTCTTTACGGCCTGATGGTACCCAGCGGCAATGATGCTGCCGTGGCTATTGCCTGCCATATCAGCGGGTCAGTATCGGACTTTGCGGATCTTATGAATGAGAGGGCACATAAGATAGGAGCTACCAACTCTCATTTCGTCAATCCTCATGGCCTTCCTGATGAAGATCATTATACTACTGCTTATGATATGTATCTCATCCTCAATGAAGCCATGAAAAATCCCGAGTTTGCTCAGTTTGCTTCGGTCTCAGAGTACACTGCTTCCGTCACCGGAGCTGACGGTACTGTAAGATCCGTGACCTGGACAAATGGCAACGGGTTCTTAGCAGGTAATTTCAGTCTTCCAGACGGTGTTTCAATGACTGCAGGAAAGACCGGCCACACAAATGCAGCGGGCTTTTGTCTGGTCCTTGCAGAGGAGACTCAGGGAGGAAAGGACATGATATCCGTTGTCTTCAATGCGCCTACCTATGAGGATCTATATAATGGTATGCGGACCCTCATTACGAAGGGCCTGATCTGAGAGAGTATAGGTATTTTCAGGGATCGGATTTATCCCACGAAAGTTTAAATTTCCTTGATTAAGACCGCTCTCTGTAATATAATCTAAAGTAACAAGATTGAATCTTTTTTAAAGGAGAAGAGATTATGATAGAGTTAATCGTTGGAAGCAAGGGCAAGGGCAAGACTAAGATACTCCTTGACAAGGCTGAAAAAGCCGTTAAGGAAGCGACCGGAAGTGTAGTATATGTGGACAAGTCCTCACAGCATATGTATGAGCTTTCCAACAGGATCAGGCTTATCAATGTAAGCGGATTCCCCGTTTCCGGTGAAGAAGGTTTTATCGGGTTCATAAGCGGCATCATATCTCAGGATCATGACCTTGAGTACATGTTCCTTGACAGTTTCCTTACTGTCGCAAACCTCTACGGAGCTGATATTACCCCGAGCATAGAGAAGCTTGAGGAGCTCTCAGAGAAATACCATATCAATTTTGTAGTCAGCATCTCCATGGATGAGCATGACCTTCCTGAAGCATGCAGGAAATATGTAGCCGTACAGCTTTGATCGGCATATATCCTTTCAGTTTAAATGCCTAAAAAAGATACGGACAAAAATAAAATAATACATATACCGCGAGGCAGCGGATCTAATGTAGCCAAACTGATATTTATCCTGATTATGTTTGGCTACATTGTTTTTACGATATATTCATATTCTCAGAAGACCACGGTCAACTATTATGAGGTGGAAGAGGGCAGCATAGTAAGAGAGCATATCTATGACGGGCTCATACTCAGGGAGGAGACGGTGGTTTCATCTGAAGGCGACGGATATATCAATTTTTATGTTGCCTCAGGAAAAAAGGTTGCAGTAGGCACTCCGGTCTATTCCATAGATGAGAGCGGAAGCCTCAATGAATATATCGAGAGCCACAGTGATGAGCTTCAGAGCTTCAGTGATACTGATATCCAGGATCTTCACAGAAGCCTGCAATCCTATGTGGAGGAGGCATCTGATCTTGATTTTGGAAGGATATATGACCTTTCCTCGGATATTTCCGCTAAGGTCACTGAATATAAGAATCTGAGCATCCTGAGCAATCTTAGTGAGGAGCTGAGGGCTTCCGGCATAAGTTTTATGGATTCCCATTCCACGCAGACAGGCATGATAAGCTATGTCATAGACGGATATGAGGATGTGCAGCTTTCAGAGATAGATGAAAGCCTCTTTGACCGTACTGCCTATGAACGGAAGCTTATCGGCAACGGTGAGCTGATAGCCTCCGGTGATCCTGCATATAAGCTGATCACTTCTGACAACTGGAAGATAGTCTTCAGGATGAATGATCAGGATATAGCGGATTTTGGCGAAGCTTCATCCCTTAAGATCAGCCTTTCCGATACCGGGATAAGTACGACCGCTTCCTTTGAGACCATGATAGGAGCTGACGGCAACAGCTATGGCGTTCTCAGTCTTACAGGCTTCATGACCTACTTTGCGGAGGACAGATTCCTGAGCTTTGAGATCACTCAGAACAATGTCTCAGGCCTTAAGATCCCTGAAAGATCCATCACAACAAAGAATTTCTATATCATTCCCAGTGCTTATCTCAGCCAGGATGATACAGGCAGTGAGGGGTTTTATAAGGAGGTAATTACCGAGGAAGGGACAGCATCTGTCTTTACGGTCACTGACATATATAACAATGACGGAGAATACTGCTACATAGAATGTACTGATACCAGCCCCCTTAAGGCGGGAGATGTGGTAGTCTCACAGACTGACAGTCAGGACAGGTACATGATAAGCCAGCAGAAGCCTCTCGAGGGAGTCTATAACATAAATAAAGGCTATACTGTCTTTAAGAGGATAGAGAGGCTTGAAACCTCCAACGGATACTGTATCATAGCCAAGAACACTTCCTATGGCCTTTCAGTATATGACCACATAGTTCTTGATGCATCCGTTGTGGGAGACGGACAGCTGCTTTACAGATAAAAAACAATATGCCCGCACACGGCACGGCTCACTTTGCATCCTGCATCGCTGCAGATATCGCCGCCCGTATGCGGGCTTTTTGCGCTCGTTGATTCAATTTCGCTTGTTATGATCTTTCATGGATCAGGGATTTGCCCAGTTTCTGGAACGCTCCACTGCCTTTTTCCATCCAAAGAGGAGAGCATCTCTCTCGTTATCCGGGATCGAAGGCACGAATACGGAAGGGGAATCCATATGAGCTTTAAGCTCATCCCTGTCTTTCCAGAAGCCTACTGCAAGTCCTGCAAGATAAGCAGCTCCGAGAGCCGTATCCTCAACGCATGCAGGGCGGAGCACCGGCACGCCCATAATATCCGCCTGAAACTGCATGAGGAAATTATTTGCGGAAGCTCCTCCGTCGACCTTGAGTGCAGACAGTTTCTTTCCGATATCTGATTCCATGGCGCTGAGGACATCCGCCACCTGATATGCTATGGATTCAAGGGAGGCCCTGATGATATGATATTTGTTTATATCTCTTGTAAGGCCTACTATGGCTCCTCTGGCATACTGATCCCAATAAGGAGCGCCAAGCCCGGTAAAGGCAGGGATCACATAGCAGCCCTTAGTATCAGGAACCTTAAGAGCCATATATTCCGAATCCGGAGCCGAGTCTATGAGCCTGAGTTCATCTCTCAGCCATTGGATAACTGCTCCGGCAACAAATATTGAACCCTCAAGGGCATAGTCTACCTTTTCGGAAATGCCCCAGGCGAGGGTAGTAACCAGCCCGTTACTGGAGTCCACGGGTACATCGCCGGTATTCATAAGCAGGAATCCTCCTGTACCATAGGTACATTTTGCATCACCTGCATCAAAACAGGTCTGTCCGAAAAGAGCGGCCTGCTGATCGCCTGCGGCACCTGCAATCGGTATTGATCCTCCAAGATAGGACGGATCTGTCATGCCATATATACAGCTTGAATCCCTTACGCTGGGAAGCATGGACTCAGGTATGCCAAATATGTCAAGAAGCTCCTTATCCCAGCAGAGCTTATGTATGTTGAAAAGCATGGTTCTGGAAGCATTTGAATAGTCCGTTACATGGACCTTGCCCTTTGTCAGCTTCCATATAAGCCATGTATCTACGGTACCGAAGAGAAGATCCCCGTTTTCAGCGCGCTCCCTGGCACCTTCCACATGATCCAGAAGCCATCTGATCTTTGTGGCAGAGAAGTAGGGATCTATGACAAGTCCGGTTTTCTTCCTTATAAGCTCAGTAAGCCCTTTTTCTTTAAGTTCATCGCAATAATCTGATGTGCGTCTGCACTGCCAGACGATGGCATGGTATATGGGCTCCCCCGTATGCCTGTCCCAGACTATAGTGGTCTCACGCTGATTGGTGATGCCTATGGCAGCTATATCGGAAGCGGAGGCGTTTATTTTATTCATGGCTTCCACCGCAGTTCCAAGCTCAGTGGCCCAGATCTCATCCGCATCATGTTCCACATATCCGGGATCAGGGAAATACTGGGTAAACTCCCGCTGAGCCATACTGCAGATATGGCCATCCTTATCAAATAATATGCATCTGTTGCTTGTGGTACCGGCATCAAGGGCCATTATGTATTTTCCCATACGAAAAACCTCACTCATTTCTCTTTCAGAATCCAAATGCATTTACATTATATTCTTTATATTCTTTATCAGGCTTATGCATCAGGCCTCCCTGAGCTTTACGGCCTTTCTTGCACTGCGTCTCCGATTTTCATCAATGGCAGCATAATGCTTTTTTGTGGTATTTACATCAGAGTGTCCCAGCACATCAGCTACAAGGTAGATATCCCCGGTTTCCCGGTAAAGGTTTGTACCGTATGTGCTTCTGAGCTTATGGGGAGTGATGTGCTTGAGCGGAGCAGCTATTTGGGCATATTTTTTTACCAGATTCTCTGCGCTCCTTACGGAGAGCCTCTTATTCTGAAGCGAAAGGAAGAAAGCCTGTTCCGATCCGTCGTAACCGGCCACAAGACGCCTCTCCTCATAATAATCAAGCAGAGCCTTTGCCACCTCATCACTGAAATAGACAGTTTCTTCCTTGCCGCCTTTTCTGTGTATATTGACTGCTGTCTCCTCAAAATCAATATCCTTAATATCTATGCCGACACATTCTGAAATACGCATACCTGTGCCAAGCAGAAGAGAGAGGAGCGCAAGGTCCCTTTTTCTCGTCTTTTTATGGAATTCCTGCTGTTTTTTACTGAGCTTATCTCCGGAATCTGCTTCGTCCAGAAGCTTTGCGACCTCATTATATTCAAGTCTTATGATCTCTTTTTCATGGATCCTGGGAAGCCTTACCTTTGAAGCTGGATTGGTCTCGATTAGTCCGGCAGAGTAGAAGTAGTTATAAAAGGATTTCAATGAAGATATCTTACGTTTTATTCCGCCTTCTTTATTGACTATCTCTGCATCACGGCCTTCGTCGGGTCTGTATTTGAGATATTCCATATACTCTTCGATATCCTGAGCGGTGAGCTCGTCAAGCACCTCAATAGGAATATCGGTGAGAGAGCAGTCCCTGTACCTTGGATTTTCATTTTTAATGAAATTGAAAAACACTATCAGATCATAGGCGTAGGCCAGCCTGGTACGTGACTGAGTATGAGGCTCTATCCCCCTGAAAAATGATCTGCAGAAATCCGGAAGCTTATCAAGCAGCTCCCGAAGCTTCAAATAAATATTTCTGTCCTCCTGTTCGTGGTAGGAGAGCTGTTTTGCCATATAAAAACACCTCGATCGATTGATATGAAAATACTTCTGACTGCATTATATATCATTGACTGTCTTCTTGCAACTATTCGCGAAACCCTTGTTTAACGAATAGTTGATACAGAGGAAATATCCATACAGTAGCTAAATCCCTAATATATAAACATATAAATCCCTAATATTCTAAGCATATAAGAATATTATTTTAGGCTGGCTTTTAATTCGGTTTAATACTCTGCAGTGTTTTTCAGCTTCTCAAGATATTTATCTGCTTCCTCCCTGGATCTGAAGATATGCACGTCCTTATCAGATTGATGACTTAAGTTTTCATATATCTTAGGCAGCTGCTCTGAAGGAAAATTAAGGACCTCCTGATTGAATTCTTCATCATATCCGGTCTCTATCCAGGGCATGTCTTCCCTGGGTTTGCCTATGCGGCCTTTAATGCTTTCCATGCAAAGCTCCAGCGGATAATCAAGGAAGAAAACCGTGTCACAGGCTTTAAGACGGAGTCCAAGAGTCCTTAAATAATTACCATCTACGATCCAGCTTTCAGCCTCAATTATATTTGTTAATTTATTGTCAAAATATTCTCGGGATACATTTGTCCCGTCAGGCCTGTGCCAGATCATATCCAGATAATATAAAGGAAGCCCGGTAAGATCCCGAAGCTTCCTTGCAAAGGTGCTTTTTCCTGCACCCGGGCATCCGATTACAAGCACACGTCTCACGGCTGGACCTCATATGCAAAAGGAAGGAGCTCCTTTGCATCTATCTTTTTTATTTCACCATCTGCTGCAGGGATGATTACCATACAGTCTGGCATATAATCACTCAGCATCTGACGGCAGTTTCCGCAGGGAGGAAGTATCCTGTCCCCCTTCTCTCCTTCTACTGCTACTATGGAATCAAATTCCCGTTCTCCTGCGGTTATGGCAGCTCCTATGGCCACCTGCTCCGCACAGGCTCCATGTAAGGAATATACATTTACCCCTGTATATATCCTTCCGTTTTTGCATCTTACGGCAGCTCCCACTGTATGGTTGTAATTTATACCGTCATAATTCGGTATGATAGCCTTCCTGGCCATTTCTATAAGCTCTTTATCTGTATCTGTTATTGTGTCAAGTTTCATTCTATTCGTCTCCCTTAAAACGTCATGAGATCATAAATCGCAGATCTCTTTGGCTGTCTCCTCGGGCGTTTTGCCTTTCGTATCTATTTTTATGGTATCAAGCTTATCATATAAAGGAAGTCTGGCAAGGCTTCTCAGGATCACGTTTTGGTCCCTGATCCCCTGGTCTATATCCTTTGTCAGTCTATTTATAATGGTATCCTCATCAGCTATCAGAGATATGCATCTGATTTCACAGCCATCCATATCTACATGAGAAAGGATATGATCGATAATGCCTTGCTCATGCATGACCCAGCAAAAAATGATATTTTTATAAGCTGAACATGCTATGAAGCTATTCAGTAGATAGCAAATGTTGTCCAGGACCATAGCCTTAGTTTCTTCATTGACTATAAAAGGATCCGCATCCCAGCA
>DVNQ01000116.1 GCA_018714245.1 Candidatus Avilachnospira avicola | reverse complement strand
TCTCCCCGGCATGAGGGAAAGGACCATAGTCATAAACGGCTTTTCAAAATCCTATGCCATGACAGGCTGGAGGCTCGGATATACGGCAGGCCCCAGGCACATCATGGACCAGATGCTGAAGATACACCAGTATGCCATCATGTGCGCTCCTACCACGGCCCAGTATGCGGCGGTGGAGGCCCTTAAAAACGGGGATGAGGATATCGAATACATGCGCAGGGAATATGACGGCAGACGCCGTTATCTCTTAAAGCGCTTCAGGGACATGGGTATAGGATGCTTTGAGGCCGAGGGTGCATTTTATGTATTTCCTGACATATCCCGTTTCGGACTGAGCTCGGATGAATTTGCCCAGAGGCTGCTCCATGAGCAGAAACTGGCAGTTGTGCCGGGTACGGCCTTCGGCTCATCAGGAGAGGGACATCTCAGGGTTTCCTATGCATATTCCCTCAATGATCTGAAGAGAGCTCTCGATCGTATAGAAGCTTTCGTATCGGGACTCGGGGACAGCTGATGTCAAGTATAATAGAAGTAAAAGACGTTACAAAGATATACAGGCTCTATGACAAGCCCATAGACCGGCTGAAGGAGAGCCTCAGCATAAATAAAAAATGCCTTCATCGGGATTTTTATGCCCTTAAAAATGTCTCCTTTGAAGTGGAGAAGGGACAGTCCTGCGGCATCATCGGCACGAACGGATCCGGAAAGTCCACCATACTGAAGATCATAACCGGAGTGCTTACAAAGACTGAGGGCTATGTCAAAGCTGACGGCAAGATTTCCGCCCTCCTTGAGTTAGGGGCAGGCTTCAACAGCGAATATACCGGCATCGAAAACATCTACATGAACGGTACCATGATGGGCTTTTCAAAAAAGGAGATGGATGAGAGGCTGCCGGCGATACTGGAGTTTGCGGACATCGGAGATTTTGTGTACCAGCCTGTCAAATCCTATTCCTCAGGTATGTTCGTAAGACTGGCCTTTGCGCTGTCCATAAACGTGGATCCGGAGATACTGATAGTCGATGAGGCTCTTTCCGTAGGAGATGTATTTTTCCAGGCAAAATGCTATCATCGCATGGACGAGCTCCGGGCAAAGGGCACGACCATCCTGATGGTGACCCATGACATGGGCTCCGTGATGAAGTACTGCGACAAGGTGGTGCTCCTTAACAAGGGAGAAAAGGTGGCTGAGGGCAGGCCGGGAGAGATGGTGGATCTTTATAAGAAGATCCTTGCCGGGCAGTATGACCAGCTAAGTGACATGCTCTCCGAGCGGGCAGAAAAGAAGGACGGAGCGAAAGAAAATCTGACCTCGGAGAAGCAGCCGGAGGGCGGTGCCCTTATCGGAGCGGAAGCCATGGCAGGAAAAGAGGAAGACGCCAAGTCCGAAGCCGCAAAGCATCTTATGCGGGACGAAATGACCATCAATCCCAATGTCAATGAATATGGGGATGGCAGGGCCGAGATATATGATTTCGGCATTGAGGACCAGAATGGCAGGCTTACGAACCTGGTGCTCAAAGGAG
Source organism: Candidatus Avilachnospira avicola (assembly GCA_018714245.1). Taxonomy (GTDB): domain Bacteria; phylum Bacillota; class Clostridia; order Lachnospirales; family Lachnospiraceae; genus Avilachnospira; species Avilachnospira avicola. The sequence continues at coordinate 5,665 of DVNQ01000116.1, read as the reverse complement.
AGACCTTTACCATCCGGGAAAGGATCCGCTTCTTTGACAGCATTGAGGCTCCGATATTTACCTTTACCATAAGGGATAAAAAGGGCAATGACCTTACTGGGACCAACACCATGTTTGAGGGTGCGGATATAAAACCCGTAAAGGCAGGGGACCGCTATGAGGTCAGCTTCACCCAGAAGATGAACCTCCAGGGCGGAGAGTATCTGATAAGCATGAGCTGTACGGGGTTTGAGCAGGGAGAGCATACGGTCTATCACAGGCTTTATGACCTGCTTAACATTACAGTCATATCAAATAAGAATACGGTAGGAGTCTACGACATGGAGTCGGAGACAAAAGCCGTAATGCTTGGGAAGACCGAAGATGAATGAATTCATTTATGATCTGATCGAAAAACTGGAGCAGGATGATGTAAGGGGCATACTGGCCAGGGAGGATGCTCCGGAATATTATTATGCCCTGAGCGGGGACAGGCAGAATGTGGCCGAATGGCTTCCCCTCGGGAAGGAGATGGATGTGCTTTTCATAGGCGCAAACTACGGTGCCTTCTGTGAGCTTGCAGAAAAGGTGCGGAGCCTTGACATCTTTGATCCTACCGAAAACGGGCTTACTGTCGTAAGGAAGAGGTTCGGAGAGAAGCTCTCCGGCCTTGGAGACATAGGGCTTCATAAATCGGAACCGAAAAAGCTCTATGATATGGTCATCATACCTGTCATAAGCCAGGATATGCTTTCCTACGTGGAAGATTCCATGGAAAAGATCAGCTTTGGAGGAGGCCTGGGCAGAGCAGCCGAAGGAGATGGCAGCAGGAAGGCAGGGCTCAAGGAGCTTCTGTGCTATTTTTCCAGGTTCTTAAAGGACGGGGGAAGCCTTTTGTTTTCCGTGGACAACAGGGATGCCCTCAGATTCTTTTCCGGTGCGGAAAAGAGGGAGGGACAGTGCCTGGTCTCAAGATCCGAGCTGGATCGGGCCCTCTCTGGGATAAACTTTACCCAGAGGAAGAGATACTATCCGCTGCCTGACATGTCCTTTGCAAGGGATATTTTTTCTGATGAATATCTTCCCGGCGAAGGAGATTTCAGAGGGGTTGCCCAGACATTTTCAGGAGAAGGGCTTGCGCTCTGTGATGAGGAGGCCCTTTACGGCAGGCTTTCGGAAAAGAGGGTATTTCCGGATTTTGCTCCCTCATATATCCAGCTCCTTACGGGATATCACGGTGAGCACATAAAGGAAGTGGTGCTCATGACGGAGCCCAGGGCAGTCATCCTGGATGAGAGCGAGCTTCCCATATATATCAGGTATAACCGGAGGAGAGATGAGAGATATCGCCTCCGTACGGAGATCCATGATGTGGACGGAAGACGTTTCGTCAGGAAGACAGCTCTTTCCGAGGCGGGCAATGATCACATACTCTCCTTTGAGCATAAGTATGAGCTCCTTAAAAGGACCGCCGAAAACAAGGATCTGCATATCCTTGAACCCAGGATCGGACGGGGCAGGGACGGAGCCATGTATGCGGAGTTCGACTATCTCAAGGGCAGGCCTCTTTCTGCCCTGCTTGCCGATGATATAGAAGAGGGAAGGGCGCCTTTAGGAAAGATCAAGGACGCACTTGAGCTTCTGATGGGCAGAGGTACTTCCGAGTGCCATAACATGGACCTTGTGTTTGAAAATGTCATGGTCTGTGCTGACGGATACTGGCTCATAGATTATGAATGGGTATTTGACGTGGCCCCCGACAGGGACTATGTGAGATACAGGATATTAAGATACTGGTATGAGGCATATAAGGAGTCCCTTTATGCCTACCGGGATACTGCCGATTTCCTTGCGGAGTTCGGCATAAAGGGAGAGCTGCTTTCCGACTGCGAGGAAAGGGAAGAGTCCTTCCAGAGCTTCGTAAATGGTGACGGGGCACTGGATTTCCCCGCAAAGTTTGCGGCTCATGTAAAGACCGTGGAGGATATAAAGGCCGAGTCCCGCAGGCTTCAGGAATTCACTGAATGGAACCTGAGGCTCCAGGATGAGGTGGAGGAGCATAAGACGGCTCTCCGCAAGATGCATGAGACCGAGAGGCTCAGCCAGAACCATATCACAAATCTTGAAAATATAATCAAAGCCAAAACCTCGGAAAATGAGCGTCTTACTGCAGAAAATGCCTATCTGAGGAAGCACAGGAGCCTTTATGCAAGGATAGCAGGAGCAGTTACCGCTCACTTTGACCGCACCGCCCCTCAGGGCTCACGGAAAAGGAAGCTCCTTCACTACATGCATAATACGGTGAAGCATCCCGTTACCTATATGGGACGTTACCTTACAAAAGAGGGAAGACTTTTCATAAAGGGTGACTTTGAGATAGGAGGCGAGTTTGAGGAAGGGGGCTTCCTGAATCTGCCTGCGGTACCTGAGGAAGGGCCTCTGGTATCCATAGTCATACCGGCATACAATGAGGTGGCCTATACCTATGCCTGCATTCGTTCGGTCATCGAGCATACGGATGCTGCGGCCATACCCTATGAGGTCATACTGGCGGATGACCTTTCCACGGATGCCACAAAGGAGATAGAAAGCTATGTAAAAGGTCTCATCATAAGCAGGGCGACGGAAAACCAGGGCTTCCTCAGAAACTGCAACAGGGCTGCAGGCCTTGCCAAGGGCCGCTATATCTTTTTCCTCAACAATGATACCAAGGTCACGGAGGGCTGGCTTGACAGCCTTGTAAGGCTTATGGACGGGGATGAGAGCATAGGTATGACAGGCTCAAAACTCATCTATCCTGACGGAAGGCTCCAGGAGGCGGGAGGAATAATCTGGTCTGACGCCTCAGGCTGGAACTATGGACGTCTGGATGATCCGGAAAAGCCCGAATATAACTATGTAAGAGAGGTGGATTATATCTCCGGAGCAGCCATCATGATAAGGAAGGAGCTCTGGGAGGAGATCGGCGGATTTGATGAGAGGTATGCCCCTGCCTACTGTGAGGACAGCGACCTGGCATTTGAGGTCAGGAAGCATGGAAAGCGGGTGGTATATCAGCCGAAGTCCGTGGTGATCCATTTTGAGGGCATATCCAACGGCACAGATGTTCAGGGCACGGGACTTAAGCGTTATCAGACCGTAAATACGGAAAAGTTCAGGGAGAAATGGGCAGAGGAGCTTAAGAAGCAGCAGGTAAATGACGGATCTCCCGATCCTTTCACGGCCCGTGATCGTTCTGCAGGAAAGAAATGCATACTGTTCATTGACCACTATGTACCTACCTGGGACAAGGATGCGGGATCCAGGACCACATACCAGTATATCAGGCTATTTCTCAAGAAGGGCTTCAATGTCAAGTTCCTGGGAGACAATTTCCTCCATGAGGAGCCTTACACCTCTTCGCTTGAGCAGCTCGGAGTGGAGGTGCTTTACGGAGATGAGTACAAGCTTGGCATATTTGACTGGATAAGCAAAAATGCGGCTCATATAGACATAGCCTATCTTAACAGGCCTCATATCGCAGCCAAGTACATAGACTTCATAAAGGACAATACCGATATAAAATGCATCTATTACGGGCATGACCTCCATTTCCTCAGGCTTGAGAGGGAGTATGAGCTCACTGATGACATAAGGGTAAAGAGAGAGGCAGAATACTGGAAGAGCGTGGAGCTTTCCGTCATGGATAAGGCCGACATGGTATATTATCCTTCTGAGGTCGAGATAGAGGCCATAAGAGAGCTGAGGCCCGATATCAATGCCAGGGCCATCACTGCCTATACCTGGGATGAGTTCCCGGGGCTTCCCAAGGATGATAAGCCCAGGGAGGGCATGGTATTTGTCGGAGGCTTTGCCCATCCCCCCAATGAAGACGGGATACTCTGGTTTGCCAGGGACATCTGGCCGGATATCATAAAGGAGCTTCCGGATGCCAGGCTTTATGTGGCAGGCTCCCATGTGACTGAGGCTGTGGAAGAGCTCAAGGATACGGAGGGTATCGAGATCCTCGGCTTTGTGAGTGATGAAAGGCTCAAGGAGCTTTACGCCGACACCAAGCTTGTAGTAGTGCCCCTCAGATACGGGGCTGGAGTAAAGGGAAAAGTAGTAGAAGCCCTTTACAATAACTGCGTCGTAGTCACCACCGATGTGGGAGCGGAGGGCATACCGGATGCGGACTCCGTCATGGCGGTAACTGAGCCTGATACCTTTGCGGAGGATGTGGTAAAGCTCTATAAGGATGACGCATTCTGCCATTCCATCAGGACTGCAGCAGCTTCCTATGTCAGGGACCACTACAGCATGGATGCGGCCTGGGACATTATAAAAGAGGATTTCAATGGCTGAAAGGGATTTCCTTAAAAACCGGATAAAAGAACTGGATATGCTTGCCTATGGCAGGGATATAATCAAAAATACGGACTTTCTCGATATACGGGAACAGTCCGTATATCTTTCTATGAAAAATGAACTGTCCGCAAGGTCCTTTCTCTATGGCGGCCATGAGGATGCTGACCGCAGGATGGCCATCTTTCTTCCCTCATATATGGATCCCGAATACCCGGAGGCTGCCTCTGAGAGCTGCCTTGGCCTTATCGAGGCAAAGCCTCTTTCCGAGCGGTTTTCAGATGAGCTTTCACATCGGGATTTCCTTGGGGCCATCATGAATCTCGGAGTGGAGCGGTCGAAGATAGGGGACATACTTACAGACGGGACCAGGGCCTTCATATTTGTCTGTGCGGACATTGCCCCTTTCCTCTGCGAGGAGCTCAGGAGGGTGAAGCATACTTCGATCTATTGTGAAAGAGCGTCTCTTTCCGCCTGTGACATAAGGCCCCGATTCGAGGAACTCAGGGTAAATGTGGCGTCGGAGAGGGCGGATGCGGTCCTGGCGGCGGTATTCAAGCTGTCGAGGGAGACTGCCTCGGCGCTTATTGAGGCAGGCAATGTCTTTTCGGACGGCAGGGAGATCAGCAAGCCTTCGGCTGAGCTCAGGGAAGGGTCCCGTATCTCGGTCCGGGGATACGGCAAGTTCAGGTATGAGGGCACTGAAAATGTCACCAGGAAGGGCAGGCTTTACGTAATAGTGAAAAAGTATGTCTAAAATGACGGGAAGGACATAATATCTTCACAGTATCTACAGTATGGTTTGCACATTCCTTACAAGAATTTTGTGTTATTTTTACAAAGGGGGTTTTCAAAACAGAAAGGCTGTGTTATTATCTGGGGGTATTTTTCTTTTTTCCGATAAAGGGCTTCCACTATTTTTAGGAGGAACAGATGAACAATATGGAGTTTCACATTTTCATTTTTCATCCTGGAGTGCCCGACGGGAGTCTGCCCGCATACCGACTGACCGGAGACGGGTACGGCGATAGTGTAAGCATGGATAGTCTGAGTATACCCACATGGTATCTGCGATAAAGCGCAGGTACCATTTTTTATTTGTTTTTCATTTTGGTAACTCTTTTAATTAAAAAATATATTTTATAAGAGGAGAGGAAGATCATGAAAAAGTTTTGGCGCATTGGACTTGCAGCAGCACTGAGCCTTGCACTTGCAGCCTGCGGCAGCAGCAGCTCCGCAGATACTGAAGCAGCGGCTGATACCGAGGCACAGGCAGAGGAATCTGAGGCAACGGAAGCAGCTTCAGAGGAGAGCGACGGCAGAGGCAGGATCGCCTATATGG
>DVNQ01000017.1 GCA_018714245.1 Candidatus Avilachnospira avicola | reverse complement strand
TCATATTGTTTATTCTGATGCTGATGACTGCTTCAACCTTTGCAGTAAGGGCTGATGATACGAAGGACATAAGCACGATAAATCCGGAAGCTTTTGGTGCCACGCCTTCAGATGCAAAAGAGACTGCAAATACCGCAGATACATTCATCGGAGAAGAAAAGCCAGCGGGCTATGAAAGCCTTCCGGAGGATGAATATTCAGAAGAGATATGGAGGGAATTTTTCAGGCTTAATCCGCTGTATGACGATGGTACCGGAGCTGGTCTCAGGGAAGGCCTTGAGAAGATGTATCTTCCGTATTTTTCGCTCACCTTGCCTGAGTATAATTATGATAATGTTTTCGGAGGGTGGGAGATAGCGTATTTTGACGAGGATACGGAGACCTTTCAGAGCCTGGGAGTATATGCGTACGTGAAGGAATTATATGAAGGAGAAACGGAACAGACTGAAGAAAAGTATGGATGGATCGCCTTCAATGAGAACGTACAATCAGTCTATCATCCTTCTTTTCTCTATCACGATATAGAAGCTTCAGTAGTGAATGGGGATACACTCAGGCTGCATATCAGCTTTGATGGAGCTGACAGTATGAAAGGGACCTTTGCATATTTTACGTATCAGCTTCATTCCTGGGAAAACAGAGGCCCGACAGGACGTCTTCTGGATCCTTATTATGAACAGAGCAGCAGCGACCGTGACCTTCCAAAGATAGGAGAGATGACCTTTAATGTATTTGAAAATGTGGGCAGCAGTGAACCCTATAACAGGACCCTGGTTTTGGATGCTTATTGGGATCTTAGCGGCAGTGATCTTGAAGAGTTCTGTACATACCTTGAAAATGAGACCCTTTACTGGGCAGCAGGCTCATATATAGAAGGAGAGCTGAGCAGTCTGAATACCGGGAAAAAGAAGATCGCAGGACTTGACCTTGCCATCAGGCAGGCTTCATGCCTACATGAGGACAGGACCTGTACCAGGATAGAGGGAAACAGAAACGGCCATGAAGCCCTGTGCAATGACTGCGGACTCTTTATGGATCTGGATCCTCATGATCCGGATGAGACTGGCATATGCAAGTGGTGCGGATACGATCTTTCGGTAACCGGACGCCTTAACATGGTACTGAATGGAAGGACTGAAACAGAGAACTACCGGTCACTGCCTGGTACCAGGATCCAGCCGAAGAGCTTCAAAGGATATCTGCCTCCATCTCCAGTACTGGTACCGGAAGACGGAGGCGACATTAACATCAATTATATTCCCATATCATATGAGCTTATTTATGGCGATGAGAGCAGGATGATGGAATATGATGAAAGCTTCAGCCTGCCGAAACTCAGCATACCAGGCTACGAACATGAAGGATATATGGTGATTTAAGCCTGAGAAGGATCAGAGTCGTAGATCAGTTTCCTGATGTCGACCAGCCTGTCCCTGAGCACTGCAGCTTCTTCAAAATTAAGCTCTGCAGCACACATGCGCATTTTTTTATTAAGCTCCTTTTCAAGAACTTTGAGCTCCTTGATATTCATGGATTCAGGATCCTTGGAGAGCTTTCCGCTGTCATCCTCAGCAGTCTTTGATATGATGATAAGATCCCTGACGGCTTTTATTATGGTCTGAGGCGTGATCCCGTGGGCTTCATTGTATGCATTCTGTACGCTTCGGCGCCTTTCAGTCTCATCCATGGCTTTTTTCATGGAATCCGTGATCGTATCTGCATACATGATGACATGGCCTTCTGCATTTCTTGCTGCTCTTCCAATTGTCTGTATCAGGGAGGTCTCGCTTCTGAGGAAGCCCTCCTTATCAGCATCCAGGATGGCAATAAGTGATACCTCAGGTATATCCAGCCCTTCACGCAGAAGGTTTATGCCGATAAGTACATCAAATACATCCAGACGGAGATCCCTGATGATCTGACTTCTTTCCAGGGTATCTATATCTGAATGGAGGTATCTGACCCTTATTCCGATATCCTGCATATATTTTGTAAGGTCCTCTGCCATGCGCTTTGTCAGAGTGGTAACAAGTACCTTAAAGCCCTTTTTGGTCTCCCTGTTTATCTCGGAGATAAGATCATCTATCTGTCCCTTGACAGGCCTTACTTCAACCCTGGGATCCAGAAGTCCGGTGGGACGAATGATCTGCTCTGCACGAAGAAGCTCATGCTCTCCTTCATATACATTGGGGGTGGCAGATACAAAAAGCATCTGATCTATCTTGGATTCAAACTCCTCAAAATTCAGAGGCCTGTTGTCAAGAGCTGAAGGCAGCCTGAAGCCATAATCCACCAAGGTCGTCTTTCTGCTGTGATCCCCTGCGTACATGCCTCTTACCTGCGGAAGGGTTATATGGGACTCATCCACTATGATCAGGAAATCCTTTGGGAAATAATCTATAAGCGTATATGGAGGCTCTCCTGCGGCAGTACCCGAAAGATGCCTTGAGTAGTTTTCTATACCGGAGCAGAAACCGGTCTCCCTGAGCATCTCGACATCGAAGCTGGTACGCTCGGATATCCTCTGGGCCTCAATAAGCTTATCCTCAGACCTGAAATAGGCCACCCGCTCCTCCATCTCATCAAGTATGGCCTTACATGCCCGTTCCAGCTTATCCTTGGGGACTACATAATGAGAGGCGGGAAAGACTATACAGTGGCTGAGTTCAGATTTTACATGTCCGGTTACGGAATCTATCGAGGTGATACGGTCGATCTCGTCACCGAAGAATTCTATCCTGTAAGCTTCTCCTCCGGAATATGAGGGATAGATCTCAAGTACATCTCCATGGACTCTGAAAGAGCCTCGCTTAAAGTCCATTTCATTTCTGGAATACTGCATGTCCACAAGCCGGCGCAGGACCTCGTCACGATCATAGCTTTGTCCTGCTCTGAGGGATACGGTCATTTTTTTATAATCTATGGGGGAACCAAGGCCGTATATGCAGGATACGGAGGCCACGATTATTACATCCTCCCTTTCCGAGAGTGCTGCGGTGGCTGAATGCCTTAGCTTATCGATCTCATCATTTATGTCTGAATCCTTTTCTATATATGTATCAGTAGAAGGTACATAGGCCTCAGGCTGATAATAGTCATAGTAGGAGACGAAATACTCAACTGCATTATTGGGAAAGAATTCCTTCATCTCAGAATAGAGCTGAGCAGCCAGAGTCTTATTATGGGCCATGATAAGTGTAGGCTTTCCAAGTTCCTTTATGACATTTGCCATGGTAAAGGTCTTGCCTGATCCGGTGGCTCCGAGAAGGGTCTCAAACTGATTTCCCTGACGGAAGCCATCAACCAGGGCCTTTATGGCCTGAGGCTGGTCTCCGGTAGGCTTAAATTCACTTACAAGATCAAATTCTGCCATATGATCATCACTCCGCATTATGAAATATTATCATGCTTACCTGCCTTAAAACGCCGGTTTTCTTTTTGATTGAACTGTGCTAATATTATACAATGTGAGTGCAGTAATGCATAGATATATCGCTATTATTATGCCTGACAAGGCACGGAGGTAATAAAGTGGAAAAGAAACCGGTCGTATTGGTCATAATGGATGGATATGGGCTCAGGGATGACAAGGACGGCAATGCCATCGCCATGGCAAAGAAGCCGAATCTGGACAGGCTCATGAAGGAGTGCCCTTTTGTAAAGGGCTATGCTTCTGGACTTTCTGTAGGCCTTCCTGACGGACAGATGGGCAACTCTGAGGTCGGACACCTCAATATGGGCGCTGGAAGGATAATTTATCAGGAGCTTACTAAGATAACCAAATCGATAGAAGACGGAGACTTTTTCAATGATCCGGTGCTTCTTGAAGCTGTTGAAAACTGCAAAAAGCATGATTCTGCATTCCATATGATGGGGCTTGTGTCTGATGGCGGAGTCCACAGCCATAATACCCATATCTACGGACTTCTGGAACTCTGCAGGCGTCACGGACTTAAAAAGGTATATGTACACTGCTTTATGGACGGTAGGGATACACCTCCTGATTCAGGCAGATCATATATCAGAGAACTTGAAGAAAAGATGAAAGAGATAGGCGTAGGAGAGATAGCCACCATAAGCGGACGCTATTACGCCATGGACAGGGATAAAAACTGGGATCGTACTGTGCTTGCTTATGATGCTCTTACAAAGGGCGAAGGAGAAAAGGCTGATTCTGCCGATGAAGCCATGGAATCAAGCTACGGCAAGCAGGTATATGATGAGTTCATCGTTCCTACTGTGATCCTTAAGGATGGACATCCGGTGGCTACAGTAAAGGAGCATGATTCTCTGGTATTCTTTAATTTCAGGCCTGACCGTGCCCGCCAGATCACCAGGGCATTCTGTGATGATGAATTCACCGGATTTGACAGAGGAAAGAGGCTGGATATCTTCTTTGCCTGCTTCGTTGATTATGACAGCACCATAGAAAACAAGCATGTTGTATTCAAGAAGGAAGAGATCAGAAATACCCTCGGAGAATATATGGCATCTCTTGGAAAGACCCAGTGCCGTATAGCAGAGACTGAAAAATATGCTCATGTGACCTTCTTCTTTAACGGAGGTATTGAGGAACCCAATAAGGGAGAGGACAGGATACTGGTACCCTCGCCCAAGGATGTACCCACATATGATCTGAAGCCTCAGATGAGTGCTCCTATGGTATGTGAGAAGCTTTGCGAGGCCATAAAGTCAGGAAAATATGACCTTATCATATGCAACTTTGCAAATCCAGATATGGTGGGTCATACAGGAGTTATGGATGCGGCAGTAAAAGCCATAGAGACCGTGGACGGATGCATAGGTAAGGCATGTGAAGCAGTAAAGGAAGCCGGAGGCATCATGTTTATCTGTGCTGATCATGGCAATGCGGACATGATGGTGGATCCTCATACGGGAGAGACGTTTACCGCACATACCACAAGCCCGGTACCTTTCATTCTGTTCAATGCTGACAGCAGATACGGGCTCAGGGAAAACGGGGTCCTTGCCGATATAGCACCTACCCTGCTCGAGCTTATGGGGCTTGAAGTGCCCAAGGAGATGACTGGAAAGTCCCTGCTTATTACAAAGTGATACTTTAATTGACTTACGGATGTGAATAATGAAGATAGCCATTTTGACCGATACACATGGAGGCATATACAGGGAGGAGGCTGAAAGGGCCGGATTTGAGCTTCTGGAAGCTCCTTTCATGGTGGATGGAGTTCAGCACAGGGAAGGAAGGGACCTGGGACGCAGCGAGTTCTATGAAAAGCTTGAGAGCGGAGCCAGTGTCTCCACTTCTCAGCCGTCTCCGGGAGAGATAACGGACGCATGGGATAAGCTGCTCAAGGATCATGACCAGATAGTCTGTATAAATCTGTCCTCATCCCTTACCGGGGCATATACTACGATGATGATGCTGTGCAGCGAAAAGCCCTATGCGGGAAGGGTCTTTCCGGTGGATAACAGATCAGTATCCATAACGGAGAGGCAAGCCTGCTACGATGCTAAAAAGCTTATAGAAAAGGGATATGACGGAGCGCAGATAAGAGACATCCTGGAGAAAAACAGGGATCAGAACCTTATATATATCACCGTCCCCACGCTTTCCTATCTGAAAAAGGGCGGAAGGATAACCCCGGCAGTTGCGGCCATCGGTTCTCTTCTCAGGATCAAGCCGGTCCTGGAGATAGACGGAGGAAAGCTGGATGCCTTTGCGAAGGTGCGTACCATGTCCCAGGCGAAGGAGACGATGCTGAATGCGGCTGATGCTGCTTTGAAGGGAAGGCTTGGAGATCCTGAGGGTACTGATTCAAGGATCTACATAGTCCACTCAAAGAATCAGGAAGCAGCTGAGGAATTCCTTCTTGAGGCAAAGGCCAAATGGCCGAAATCTGAATTTTATGTGGAAGAGCTGGCACTGGCCATCGCCTGCCATACAGGGCCGGGAGCTTTGGCCATTGCAGTGGAAAGGAAGCTTAGGGAAGCTGAAAACTGATGAAAAGACCACTTCTGATTTTGTCCTTGTCGGCTCTGTCAGGAGTGCTTTGGGGGATCAGGGAAGCTGATCTTACATTCAAGACCGCATTAACAATTTCAGTCATAGCTGGATTAGCCTATCAAATAAAGAGCAGAGGAATGAAGCCTCCTCTGCTTTTTCTTACTCTGGCAGCCGGAGTGCTTTTTATTTCTGGCGCCATGAGATCTTCTTATACGGCAGGGATCTATGAGTCAGGATCCGATTTTTTCCTTCAGTATGCCGCAACAAATCCTGGACAGTTTGATTATGCTCTTTATCTTAAAGGAGAAGGCATAGATTCGGAAGAAAAACTCAGGGAAAAGTATGACGGATATACCGGTAACGATCCGATAAAGAAGGGGATCAGTGACCTCCGGGAGACATTCGGATCTGTTCTTGACAGATACATGAGTCCTGCTGACTCCGGCATATATAAGGCGATCCTTCTTGGAGACAAGTCGGATATGGACAGCGACATAAGTGATCTTTACCAGGCTTCCGGCATATCACATATTATAGCCGTAAGCGGCATGCACATATCCCTGGTCGGCATGAGCGTCTTCAGGCTATTTAAATGGCTAAGGCTTGGCAAGAAGCTTTCCCTAACCATGGCTGGGATAGTATCCGCATTCTATGTTATGCTGACAGGAGCTTCGGGCTCGGCTCTGAGAGCCTTTATCATGCTGATCTGCAGGTTCCTGGCCATAGGATCTTCAAAGAGCTATGACATGATATCCTCCATCGCACTGGCCATGATGGTGCTGATATTTTACAGGCCGTATATGGTTTTGCAGAGCGGCTTTCAATTATCATTTCTTGCTGTTTTCGGGATATCCTTTCTCGGAGACATGATCACATGCAGCCTTGCGCTGTTTTCTCAGAATAAGGAGCATGGAAGGCTCCGAAGATACATAAGGCCGGATTTCAGACCGGGCAATGCCCTAAGGACGGTCATTTCCAATCTTTCGGTGCAGTCCATGACACTTCCTGCCATCACATTTCATTTCTTTAAATTCCCCCTATATGGGATATTTTTGAATTTTGCCGTGATCCCGCTGATGAGCTTTGTAATGTATTCAGGCATAGCCGTGCTTTTTACTGGGATACTCGCGGATGTGATCCCGGGACTAAGGGCAGCAGCCATAGGCTTCGGAGGAAGCGGACATTATATCCTTGAGCTTTATGA
>DVNQ01000115.1 GCA_018714245.1 Candidatus Avilachnospira avicola | reverse complement strand
ATGAGCAAGTTTGAAAAATCTAAACAAAGATTACAATCTATTCCAAAAGATTATACATATTCAGAAGCAAAAGCATTATTAGCGCAGATAGGTTTTAAAGAATATAATAAGGGAAAAACTTCTGGTTCCAGAGTAAAGTTCTATAGAGAGGAAGACAAAAAGATCATATTGCTTCATAAACCTCACCCGGGAGATATAATGCGCGTTGGAGCCGTTAGAGATTTGCTGAAATATTTGGAAGAGATAGGGGAGCTCTGATTAAATGAATAACAATATTTTGGAATACAAAGGCTATCATGCAAAAGTTGAATTTGATGCCGAAGCACTTATATTGAGAGGAAAGATTGAAGGCATAAAGGATTTGGTCGACTTTGAAAGCGCAGATATTAATGAGATAAGAAAGGAATTTGAATCTGCCGTTGATGATTATCTGGAATTTTGCAAAGAGGTAGGCAAAGATCCTGACAAAGAATATAAAGGCTCTTTTAATGTAAGGGTTAATCCGGAGCTGCATAGAAGATTGGCAAATTATGCTTTTTCCAAAGACATTTCATTAAATGCAGCGGTTGAAGAAGCGATTAACGAATATCTTGATACTAACTTGAAAATCGGAATTCCAGCGCAAGAGTAATACTAACTTTTCGATATTTATTATTTATGATTGCCTCCCTCGGGAGGTGTTATTTGTATTCAGAAAAATGTTTGGCTTGCTGATTAGCTCCTAATGTAAAATAAAAGCTTTTTAAAATGTCAAAAATCACCACTGTATTTTGTATAGTTTTACAAATATACATATCCTGGAAATTCTGATAGGATATAGTCATCTTAAACCTGATCTATCATTTCTATTAATGCTGATCTATTAGTTTCATTTCTTCTTTTCGAGAGGGCCCCTATGAGTCAGATTAAGACTAAAGTCATGTCCATAGAGCAGGGGCGTTACATGGCTGTTCAAAAAGAGGATGCAGTCCTGCTTAACTCAGAGGATATAGGATTAAATGAGGCCAATATTTACTATGATATCCTTTTTACTGCCTCATATCCAGGACACGAAGAAGATAAACTCGGGCTCTATATCAATATTGAAGCCCAGAAATCATTTCACACGTCATATCCTCTGGAGATGAGAGCTGAGTATTATGGGGCAAGGCTTCTCAGTGCTCAGCTAAAATCCATAAATAAACAAACCGGCTATGGCAGCCTAAAGAGAGTATATAGTATATGGATATGTATGGAAGCGCCGGCACGCAAAGCCGGGCTGGCCATGTTGTATCGTATGCATGGAAATGCTATAATCAATGACAGGAAAATCAACGTGGAAACTGAGTACTGCAAACTTGGATTGATAAATGTCGTCATGCTGTATCTCAACTCCGGATGCAGGATGGGAGAAAAGACCCTGGAATTATTGAGAGTACTTATGAGACATGATAATTCCAGGCACGAAAAGCTCCAGGCTTTAAAAGACAATGACATAACCATAGTTGACGCTGTGAACGGAGGTGTAAGGGATATGTGCAACCTGAGTGAGATCGTATGGGAAAAGGGAAAAACTGAAGGAATAATGGAAGGAAAAAAGGAAGGAAGGATAGAAGGGAAAAAGGAAGTTGCACTGAATATGCTGAAACAGGGCTTTTCTGTCACTAATGTAGCTCTTTGTTCCGGGATCTCTGAGGAGGAAGTAAAGAAGATGCTTGAGGATAATCAGATCCTCTGCTGATTTACAGCCATTATTATTGAAACTGGGATAGCTCCATGGCTTCCTGAGTTCTTCACACATTTCCAAAACCTTTATGATATGTTATAATGTCCGCAAATGCGGACATTTTTTTCGCATACTTGGTACAGGGCTTGGTGCCCTGCGGGAGATCATGAATAACGAAAAAAAGACAAATTTATCCATATCCGTGTATCTCAGATGGCCCCTTGTGCTGGCAGGATTTGTGTTCATCATGAACCTGCTGCTTGCGGCTCTGAGTCCGGAGACAGCCATTTTCATGGCTGCATTTACCATCATATTCATAGGCGTGGCGGTTTGGCTGTATTTCTATTCGAAGCGTGGCCTTTTCGGAGGCCTGGTCAGCTTTGCCCAGGGCTTTGACAACGTCCAGAAACGCCTGATGAATGACATGGATCACCCTTATGTCATCTGTGACAGACAGGGCTATATCATATGGAGCAACAGGGCCTTCAGGGAGATACTTAAGGCAGAGGACATGAGCGTGTCCCATATACAGGCAGTATTTCCTGATATCACCAGGGACATGCTGGCAGGGAAATATGAGGATGCCCTGATCCACAGTGCGGTCGGAAACAGGTATTACTGCATAGAGATGATGCAGACCCTGCTTGCGGACGATGACGATCTGGCGGCTTCGCTCATAGAGGAGGCTGAAAAGGAAGTTCTGGTGCTCAGCGTCTTCGATGAGACTGAGCTTGTGGAGATGACAAAGCTCTATCAGGACAGCAAGCTCTGCGAAGGGCTCATTTATATCGACAATTATGAAGAGGCCCTTGAGACCGTGGAGGAGGTCCGCAGATCCCTGCTTACCGCCCTTGTAGAGAGAAAGATCAGCAACTATGTGAGCTCCATGAACGGCGTGGTAAAGAAGGTGGAGAAGGACAAGTACTTCTTTATCATAAAGGATGCAGACCTCAGGCGCATGATCGACGACCGCTTCTCGGTTCTTGACGACGTAAAGACCATCAATATCGGCAATGAGATGTCCCTGACCCTCAGCATAGGCATAGGTATGGAGGGCGGAGACTATAAGACTGACAATGAAGCTGCAAGGACAGCCATGGATCTGGCCCTTGGAAGGGGCGGTGATCAGGCGGTGTTGAAGGATGGCGATGACATACAGTACTTCGGCGGCAAATCCCTTGCCATGGAAAAGACCACCAGGGTCAAGGCCAGGGTCAAGGCTCATGCATTCAAGGAGCTTCTGGATTCCAAGGAAAAGCTTATCGTCATGGGACACAAGATGGCTGACGTGGATTGCCTCGGAGCGGCCGTTGGCTTCTGGAAGATCGCAAATGTCTATGGCAAGAAGGCATATATCGTCATGGGCAGCTCGGACAATGCAGTCAAGCCCATACGGAAGCAGTTTACCGACAGCCCTGATTATCCCAGGGAAATGTTCATAAATGGCGATCGGGCCATGGAGCTTCTGGACAATGATACCATAGTGGTGGTGTCAGACGTGAACAGGCCCAGCTATACTGAAGAACCCAGGCTTATAGATGCCTGTGATACTGTGGTGGTGCTTGATCATCACAGGAAGACCTCGGAGACCATAAGCAATGCGGTGCTTTCCTATGTGGAGCCCTATGCATCCTCAGCTTCCGAGCTTGTGGCTGAGATACTTCAGTACATAGGCGATGACATCAGGCTGACGCCCCAGGAGGCGGATGCCATGTATGCGGGCATGGTGGTGGACACCCAGAACTTTACAAACCAGACAGGAGTGCGTACCTTTGAGGCTGCGGCATATCTGAAGAGAAACGGCGCAGACATAGTCCGTGTAAGGAAGATGTTCAGGGACAATCTGAATGATTATCGGGCAAAGGCTGAGGCCATAGACAAGGCTGAGATATACCGGGACTGCTTTGCCATAGGAGTCTGCGATCCTGAGGGTACGGAATCGCCTACCGTGGTCGGAGCCCAGGCAGCAAACAGCCTGCTGGATATCCGGAGCATCAAGGCTGCCATAGTCCTTACTCCCTTTAATGGAAAGATATATCTCTCCGCAAGGAGCATAGACGAGGTCAATGTACAAGTCATGATGGAGAAGCTTGGAGGCGGCGGCCACAAGTCAGTGGCGGGAGCCCAGCTTTCGGATATGAGCCTTGACGAGGCCAAGCAGAAGCTCAAGGCCGTAATAGATGAAATGATGAATGAAGGAGATATTTTATAATGCAGATCATACTTCTTGAAGATGTCAGGTCCCTTGGGAAAAAGGGCACTGTGGTAAAGGTAAATGACAGTTATGGACGCAACTATATCATTCCCAGAAAGCTCGGAGTAGAGGCAAATGCAGCCAATCTCAACGATCTCAAGCTCCAGAATGCAAACATGGAGAAGCTTGAGGCCGCAAAGATGCAGAGCGCCAGGGAAGTGAAGGAAAAGCTGGATGGAAAGACCTTTACGGTACGCATCAAGGCCGGCAAGGACGGAAGGACCTTCGGCTCAGTCACCGGCAAGGAGGTCGCAAAGGCCATCATGGATGAGGCAAAGATAGAGATCGATAAGAAAAAGATCGTCATGGAGCCGATAAAGGCTCTTGGGGAGCAGCATGTAAAGCTTAAGCTCCACAAGGACATAAATGCAGAGATCATAGTCAAGGTCGAGGAAGCCTGAGGCATGGAGGATACAGCTTTAAAAAAAATAGCTCCCCAGAGCATCGAGGCAGAGATGTCGGTGATAGGCTCCATGCTCATGGACCGGGATGCCATCACAGAGGCCTGTGAGGTCCTGAGCAAGGAGGACTTTTATCACAGGCAGTACGGCATCATGTTCGAAGCCATCAGGGAGCTTTATAATGAAGACATCCCCGTGGATCTGGTCACGGTACGGGACAGGCTCCAGAAGGACGGAGCGCCTCCGGAGATGCAGACAGCGGATTTCCTCCGGGACATACTTTCGGCTGTCCCTACCTCCGTAAATGCCAGGACCTATGCAGGCATAGTCCATGAAAAGGCCATACTAAGGAGGCTCATAAAGGCCAGCGAGGAGATAGTACAGAAATGCTATGAGGGCAGTGAGGATACGGAGGACATACTTAATGATACCGAGAGGACTCTCTTTGAGCTTATAAAGGCAAAGGGAGCCGCAGAGTATACCCCGATAGATGACGTGGTCATCGAGGTCATGCAGAAGATACAGGAGGCATCCCAGCTCAAGGATCATATCACGGGAGTGCCCTCTGGTTTTACAGATCTCGACTATATGACTACGGGATTTCAGCCTTCGGATCTTATACTGATCGCTGCAAGGCCTTCCATGGGAAAGACTGCCTTCGTCCTCAACATACTGGAGTATGTCTCCATTAAAAAGGCAAGGCCCTGTATGATCTTTTCCCTGGAGATGAGCTCCAATCAGCTGGTAAACCGTATGCTGTCCATGGATTCGGGAGTGGATGCCCAGCTCATTCGTTCGGGCAAGCTTTCTGACAGCGACTGGCCCAAGCTCATCGATTCTGCTGACAGGGTCGGAGGCTCCAACATCATCATAGATGATACTCCCGGCATATCAGTGCCGGAGCTTCGAAGCAAGTGCCGTAAGGTCAAGCTAGAGAGAGGACTGGATCTTATCATCATCGACTACCTTCAGCTCATGAGCGGTAATTCCAAGAAAAATGATAACCGTCAGCAGGAGGTATCAGAGATATCCAGATCCCTGAAGGCCCTTGCAAGAGAGATGGAATGTCCTGTCATAGCCCTTTCTCAGCTTTCACGAGCCTGCGAGCTGAGGGCGGACAAGCGTCCCATGCTTTCGGATCTGAGGGAGTCGGGTGCCATAGAGCAGGATGCGGATGTGGTCATGTTCCTTTACAGGGACGAATACTATGAGCCGGACAGTGAGCACAAGGGCGAGGCTGAGGTTATCATAGCCAAGCAGCGTAACGGCCCCATAGGTACGGTGACCCTTAACTGGCACGCTAACACCACCAGATTTACCGGCAAGGAAAGACGGTATGACTAAAACCGGATGATATGAAAAAAGAGCCTGCCAAAGGCCTAGGCCAAGGGCAGACTCTTTTTCGTTGCCGGAAATCCTTATCTGTCAGCCAGCACTTCGTTTACGTTGCTGACCAGTGCGTCGCAGTCTATACCGTGTACCATGCATGCTTCCTCAAGGGTCTCCATCTGGGAAGCGG
>DVNQ01000114.1 GCA_018714245.1 Candidatus Avilachnospira avicola | reverse complement strand
GCTTCCCGACAAGGAAGACGTTATAGAGAAGTTCAAGGCAAATACCGTAAAGGGATCACAGTTCAAGAAGCCGCTGCTTGAGTTCTCAGGCGCATGCGCAGGCTGTGGAGAGACTCCTTATGCTAAGCTTATCACCCAGCTCTTCGGAGACAGGATGTACATAGCAAACGCTACCGGATGCTCATCTATCTGGGGCAACTCTTCACCTTCAACTCCTTATACCGTAAATGCCAAGGGACAGGGTCCTGCATGGGACAACTCCCTGTTCGAGGATAACGCAGAGTTCGGTTATGGAATGCTTCTTGCTCAGAACGCTATCCGTGACGGACTTAAGGCAAAGGTAGAGGATGTTGTTGCCAACGGCGACAACGAGGCTGTAAAGGCAGCAGGCCAGAAGTGGCTTGATACCTTCACCTGCGGAGCAGAAAACGGCGCAGCTACCGACGAGCTTGTAAAGGCTCTCGAGGCTTGCGGATGTGATAAGGCAAAGGATATCCTTTCCATGAAGAACTTCCTGGCTAAGAAGAGCCAGTGGGTATTCGGCGGAGACGGATGGGCATACGATATCGGCTTCGGCGGACTTGACCATGTCATCGCTTCCAACAAGGATATCAACATCATGGTATTCGATACCGAGGTTTATTCCAACACCGGCGGACAGTCCTCCAAGGCTACTCAGCCCGGAGCAGTTGCTCAGTTCGCTGCAGGCGGAAAGGATGTCAAGAAGAAGGATCTCGCTTCCATCGCAATGAGCTACGGCTACGTATATGTTGCTCAGATCGCTATGGGTGCTGATATGAATCAGGCTATCAAGGCTATATCCGAGGCTGAGGCATATCCCGGACCTTCGATCATCATCGCATATGCTCCTTGTATCAACCATGGTATCCGTAAGGGCATGGGCAAGGCTCAGACTGAGGAACAGCTGGCTGTTGAGTGCGGCTACTGGTACAACTTCAGGTTCAATCCTCAGGCTGCGGAGAACAAGTTCACCCTTGACTCCAAGGCACCTGACTTCACAAAGCACAATGAGTTCCTTAAGGGAGAGGTACGTTACTCCTCACTGTCACTTAAGAACCCTGAAAGGGCTGAGAAGCTTCAGGCTCAGAACCTCAGCGATGCAGAAGCAAGACGTAAGTATCTTGAGGGACTTGTAGAGCTCTATAAGTAATCTCTTAAAGATCATAAGCAAAACAATGGACTGCTTTGCCGGAAACGGCAGGGCAGTCTTTTTTTTGTCATTTCAGAGGTTTGGAAATGACTGTGGTTCGAAGGAAATGTTATATATTGGCAATGGCAGATATACAAAAACGATATGCTGCATAAATTTTTAGTATAAATTTTGCCGTTTTTGTTTGATTTTTGCCCGAAAAAATATATAATAGGTGCATTGGGGCCTCAGCCCCGGAGTATAGTTATAGAACAAGGAGGCGTAGACATGGATAACAAGAAATTTGTCATGGATGCAGTCGACAGGCACCGCGATCTGATAGTAGACGTCAGTGATCAGATCTTTGGCTTTGCGGAGACTGGCTTTCATGAGTTCAAGACAGCAAAGCTTTATGAGCAGGTACTTAAGGAGCAGGGCTTTGATGTCCAAATGGATATAGACGGCATGCCTACGGCTTTTAAGGCAGTATATGGCAAGGGACATCCCGTTATTGCATTCCTGGCTGAGTATGATGCTCTTCCTGAGCTTTCCCAGAAGGGCGGCTGCACCGAGAGAGTACCTGTGGAGGGTGAAAATCCCGACGGACACGGCTGCGGACATAACCTTCTCGGAGCCGGCACCTTTGCCGCAGCTCTTGCTGCCAAGGAATACCTCAAGGAGTCAGGAAAAGAGGGTACCGTTATCCTCTTCGGATGCCCCAGTGAGGAAAAGGGCAACTCCAAGACCCTCATGGCAAGAGACGGAGTATTTGACGGAGTTGATGTAGCATTTACCTGGCACCCTGCAGATCTCAATGTGGTCGTAACCGCTTCGACTCTTGCAAATGTCAGCGTATTCTTCAGATTTAAGGGTGTTACCTCTCATGCAGCTGCAGCTCCCGACAAGGGACGTTCCGCACTGGATGCTGCAGAGCTCATGAGCGTGGGCGTAAACTATCTGAGAGAGCATATCATCTCTGATGCAAGAGTACACTATGCATACAGGGATGTGGGAGGCATAGCTCCCAATGTAGTACAGGGACACAGCTGCGTGCATTATTTTGTAAGGGCTCCCAAGTCCTATCAGGTTCAGGAGATCCTGAAGAGGGTAATAGATGTGGCTGAGGGCGCTGCAAAGATGACAGGGACTGAGATGAGCTATGAGCTCTATGCAGGACTTTCTGATTTCATACCCAATCATGTGGTATCAGAGGTGCTCCAGGATGCGTTTGATGAGATCGGAGCTCCGGTATATGACGATAAGGACTATGAGCTTGCCCGTAAGTTCTTCTATGACTCTTATTCAGAGGATGAAGTAGAGGCAAAGAAGGCAGCCATGAAGAAACGCTACGGTGCTGCAGCAGAGGTCCTCTTTGAAAAGCCCATACACAGCTCCATCATACCCCTCAGATGGGATCTTCCCATACAGTACGGATCCTCAGACGTGGGAGATGCAAGCTACGTGATGCCTACAGCATGGCTTTCAACCGCCACCGCTACCATAGGCACGCCTTCACATACCTGGCAGATGACAGCTCACGGCACCACAGAGATGGCGCACAAGGCCATGCTCAGGGCAGGTGAGGTACTGGCACTTGCAGCAACAAAGTTCATAGATGATCCTTCCCTTGCAGAAAAGGCAAAGGAGGAGCTCAAGGAAGAGACCGGCGGAAAGTATGAGTGCCCTATCCCCAAGGAGATCGGCCCCAGGCTTGACGAGTAATGAAAGGGGGATATGACATATGCATCTTACAATAGCCAACAGCTCCGTAATGGCCATGCTCTGCGGGTTCACCATACTTGTGGTGCTTCTGCAGCCCATACTTTTCCTTATCCTGGGTTTCAGGAGAGGAAGAGAGCTTGGCATGAGTGACATGGAGATGAGAGAGGCAGCAGTAAGCTCGGCTGTATTTTCCATCTTCCCTTCACTGCCCATAATCATCAGCTATCTGATACTGGTACCTTCCCTTGGAAGATATTTCCCCTGGCTGAGGCTGAGTGTGGTAGGATCCGCCTCCTATGAGACCATGGCTGCCAATATGGCTGCCGAGGCCTTCGGACTTGAATCCATCACCGTATCAGACATCCCTATGGATATATTTATCGGCATAGTCTTTGTCGTAACGGTCTCCATACTGGGAGGAAACATTTTCAACCTGTTCTTCTTAAAGACTTACGACAAGAAGGTCCAGGTACTCAAGGGCAAGAATGCCGCGCTCGTGCCGATCATAACCACTGCCATGTTCCTTGGCATGTACGGCACCATGGCATCTCCTTACCTTACAAACATAACCAATTATCCTGCGATAGCAGCGATCTTCGGATCAGGCATAGCTGCACTTATTTTCGGAAGGATAGCCAAGAAGGTCAAGGGACTCAAGGAGTTCTCCCTGGCCCTCAGCATGATTGTCGGCATGCTTCTGTCATGTGTAGTCAATCAGATGATGTAAGGAGGGACCGGACATGAAAAAAAGAAGCTTTAACGACAACGTATATTTACTTGGACGTACTACGGTGCTCTTTGCCCTGGCTGCAATGCTGTCAGTTCCGCTTGGACTGTCAATAGCCTTTGACAGCCCTATCGACTGGCCCGTAGTCATCGAGGCAACACTGCCCATATTCCTGACATTTGCCATATCTGCGGTATGTGAGAACCTTTCCTATGCGCCCATCATCGGCCCCGGAGCTCTCTACATGGCCTGCGTTACAGGAAATGTCAGCAACATGAAGATACCCGCAGCAGTCAATGCCATGGAGGTGGCAGGAGTTGAGCCGGGAACGGATAAGGCAAATGTCATATCCATCATAGCCGTCGGCTTTTCCACTTTTGTTACCACTGCAGTGCTTTTCCTCGGAATGCTTTTCCTGGCTCCCCTTTTTGAGCCCATATACAACAATGCATTCCTTAAGCCGGCATTTGACAATGTGGTGCCTGCGCTTTTCGGAGCCATACTGTTCCCTTATATAGCAAAAGCTCCCAAGCAGGCCATACTGCCTATAGTACTGCCCATCATACTCATACTGATAGTAGGAAGGACCTTCTTCTCATCCTATCAGAGCTACATCATG
>DVNQ01000113.1 GCA_018714245.1 Candidatus Avilachnospira avicola | reverse complement strand
GGATGATGAGCGGCATCTTTGAGATCGTGGTCCACGATATGCCCCGGGAGCAGGCCCTGCGGGATGTGGATCACCTCCGGGACTTCTATACTGCCGGATGGCTGAAATTGATGGGGGATTGACCCCTATCTTTTTTGAAAATTAGTTAGTTATCGCTAACTTACAGAAGGAGGTTTTTGCATGAAGCAAAAGAAAAAAAGCGATGTGGCTGTCCTGTTGGATTATGCGGGAAGCCACAGGGGGCTGACCTTTTTAGGACTGTTCCTGTCGGCGGTATCCATGCTGCTGAGCATGGCCCCCTACATCTGTATCTGGCTGGTCGCCCGGGATCTGATCGAGGCGGCTCCAAACTGGACGGAGGCGCAAAGTATCACCCGGTATGGCTGGCTGGCCTTTGCATCGGCGGTGGGCGGCATCGTGCTGTATTTTATCGGGCTGATGTGTACTCACCTGGCGGCCTTCCGCACAGCGGCCAACATCCGAAAAAGGGGCGTAGCCCATGTGATGGAGGCCCCGCTGGGCTTTTTCGATGCCAACGCTTCCGGCTTGATCCGCGGGCGGCTGGATGCGGCCGCCGCTGATACTGAGACACTGCTGGCCCACAATCTGGCGGACATCGTAGGCACCATCACCTTGTTCATTGCCATGTTGGTATTGATGTTCGTCTTTGACTGGCGGATGGGCTGCGCCTGCCTGCTGGCAGCAGTGATCTCTATTCTCACTATGTTCGCCATGATGGGCGGCAAGAATGCCCAGATTATGGTGGAGTACCAGGCAGCCCAAGACCGCATGACCAAGGCTGGCACGGAGTATGTCCGGGGCATCCCGGTGGTGAAGATCTTCCAGCAGACGGTGTACTCTTTCAAGGCATTCCAGGAGGCTATTGAGGAGTACAGCGCCAAGGCTGAGCACTATCAGGCGGATGTTTGCCGGGTTCCCCAGTCCATCAATCTGACTGTTACTGAGGGAGCTTTCGTGTTCCTGGTGCCGGCGGCCCTTTTCCTGGCCCCAGGCGCCCTGGCTGGGGGAAGCTTTGCCGGGTTTGTGACCGACTTCGCTTTTTACGCGGTGTTCTCTGCCATCATCTCTACCGCCCTGGCGCGGATCATGTTCGCTTCGTCCGGCATCATGCTGGCCGGCACCGCTTTGGGCCGTATCCGCATGGTCATGGAAGCCCCGGAGCTGAAGGCGCCGGAGCATCCCAAAACGCCGCAAGGCAGCCGGGTAGAGTTCCGGGACGTGAGTTTCACCTATGACGGGTCGGAGACCCCCGCCCTGTCCCACGTCACTTTCACGGCGGAGCCGGGGCAGACGGTGGCCCTGGTGGGCCCCTCCGGCGGCGGCAAGACCACGGCGGCCAGCCTGATCCCACGGTTCTGGGATGTGGACAGCGGCAGCGTCACTGTGGGCGGCGTGGACGTGTGGGACATGGCCCCCCCATGTGCTCATGGATCAGATCGCCTTTGTGTTCCAGAACAGCCGGCTGTTCAAGGCGTCTATTTTAGAAAATGTCCGGGCAGCCCGGCCGGAGGCCACCCGGGAGCAGGTGCTAGCGGCCCTCATGGCTGCCCAGTGCGGTGACATTCTAGAAAAACTGCCAAAGGGCATGGACACTATAATCGGCACGGAGGGCACCTATCTTTCCGGCGGGGAGCAGCAGCGCGTCGCTCTGGCCAGGGCTATTTTGAAGGACGCCCCCATCGTGGTGCTGGATGAGGCCACCGCTTTTGCCGACCCGGAGAACGAGGCCCTGATCCAGAAAGCTTTTGTCCAGCTGACGAAGGGCCGCACCGTCATCATGATCGCCCACCGTCTGTCCACCGTGGTGGGAGCAGATAAGATCCTGGTATTGGACCAAGGGCGCTTGGTAGAACAGGGGACCCACGAGCAACTGACCGCCGCCGGCGGACTGTATGCCAGGATGTGGGCGGACTACAACCGGGCGGTCCAGTGGAAGATCACCAGCGAAGGTTGAGAAAGGGGTGAGCGAAATGTTCAGCAAAAAATTTCAGCGCAAATATGCCCTGACCGACCAGGGCCTAAAGAATACCAAGACAGGCGCATTCTGGACTGTCATCACTAACCTGGTGGTTATGGGCGGCATGGGTATCCTGTACTTGCTGATGGGAGCCTTTATGGAGACCCTGACGGATGGGGCGCCTCTGCCGGGGGCGGTGCTGCCGGTTGCCCTGACGGTGGGGTTCGTCCTGCTGTCCTTTGTGACCCACCTGCAGCAATACCGGGCCACCTATGGCCTGGTGTACGGCGAGGTCAAGACCACCCGCCTGCGTCTGGCGGAGCGGCTGCGGAAACTGCCCCTGGGCTACTTTGGCAAGCGGGACCTGGCGGACCTGACCGAGACCATCATGGGGGACGTGAACCGGATGGAGCATGTGTGGAGCCATGTGCTTGGATACCTATATGGAGCCTACATATCCACCGCCATCATCGCCGTGTGCCTGCTGATCTACGACTGGCGGCTGATGATCGCCTGTCTGTGGGGCGTGCCGGTGGCCTTTGGACTGCTGTTCGGCAGCCGGAAGATCGCGGCCCGGAGTTCCGAGGTAACAAAGAAAGCCGCCCTTCGGGTTTCCGACGGAATCCAGGAGGCGCTGGAGAACGTCCGGGAGATCCGGGCCGCTAACCAGGAGGAGCGGTATCTGGCCGGCCTCTATGAGAAGATCGACCAGCACGAAAAAGTCACCATTCGGGGCGAACTCACCACCGGCCTGTTCGTAAACGCCGCCAGCGTGATCATGCGCCTGGGCGTAGCGACTACCATCCTGACGGGTGCCAGCCTGATCTTGTCCGGGCAGATCGACTTCATGCTGCTGTTCCTGTTCCTGCTGGTCATCACCCGGGTGTACGCCCCCTTCGACCAGAGCCTGGCCCTCATCGCGGAGATGTTTGTTTCCCAGGTATCCGCCGACCGTATCAATGAGATCTACGAGACTCCCACCGCAACGGGGGCCGATACATTTCAGCCAAAGGGCCATGACATCGTATTTGAAACTGTGGGCTTTGCCTATGACAAAAAGCAGGTGCTCCGGGATGTAAGCTTCACCGCAAAAGAAGGAGAAGTCACAGCTCTGGTGGGACCATCCGGCTCCGGCAAAAGCACCTGTGCGCGTCTAGCCGCCCGCCTGTGGGATATTACGGCTGGTCGCATTACCGTGGGCGGCGTGGACATTTCCACGGTGGACCCGGAGGTGTTGTTGACCGACTACTCCATGGTGTTCCAGGATGTCGTTCTGTTTGATGATACTGTCATGGAAAACATCCGCCTGGGCAAGCGCGGCGCGACAGATGATGAGGTGCGCGCCGCCGCTAAGGCTGCCAACTGCGATGAATTTGTGCAGCGGCTCCCCCAGGGCTATGATACGCCCATTGGGGAAAACGGCACCAAACTCTCCGGCGGGGAGAGGCAGCGGATCTCCATTGCCCGAGCTCTACTCAAGGACGCGCCCATCGTGCTGCTGGATGAAGCCACTGCCTCCCTGGATGTGGAAAACGAGACAAAGGTGCAGTCTGCTCTTTCCCGTCTGCTTCAGGGCAAGACGGTGCTGGTCATCGCCCACCGAATGCGTACCGTGGCAGGGGCTGACCACATCGTGGTGCTGGAGGACGGACATGTGGCCCAGCAGGGCACCCCGGCGGAGCTGATGGAGCAGGGCGGCCTCTACCGCCGCATGGTGGAGCTTCAGAGTGAGAGTGCAAAGTGGCGGCTGAGATAATTTATTCATACATGAACGAATCAGAAAAAGGACTGCCGTAATTCCGGCAGTCCCGTTTTTTGCAGGATGGACATCCGTCAGGATATGAAATCCGCCAGCTTTTTGGCCAGTACCTTGATGTCCTTTGAGCTTGTGTTTATGCAGAGATCATAGTTGATCCTGTCACCCCAGTTATTGTCCGTATAGAACTGGTAATATCTGGATCTCTTTTTGTCTACTGAGCTTATCTTCTGTTTAAGCTCCTTTTCTGACATGTCCTTTGCGTCATCACCGCGTTCACGGCATCTCTTCATCTTGGAATCGATATCGGCGTATACGAAGATCCTGAAGGGATCCATATCACGAAGCACATAATCAGCACAGCGTCCGACTATGACACAGTCTGATTTTTCAGCCATCTCCTTTATGATGTCGCTCTCGTGGTTATAGATAGACAGCTGCTGCTCTATCGCAATATTTGAACCTATGCCGAAGGTGTGTGCGGTGGTGATGGGAAGCAGGGGCAGCGGTATCCGCTCCTCAGCCTGCTTTACATATTCCTTGGCAAAGCCGGTACGCTCGATGAGCTCCGTTACTATCTCCTGATCGTAATAGGCTATGCTGAGCTCTTCTGCAAGACGCCGTCCGAGCTCTCTTCCTCCGCTTCCGAATTCACGGCTTATAGTGATGATCTTATTCATATAGTCTGCACCTCCCATTCTTCGCTGACAGGGCATTTGTCAGTCTGCCCCGGATCAGTGAAAATCCTTAAACATAAGATAAACCAAGACGGGCCGGGCTGCAAGCCCTAAATCCGTATAGGATATGGCATTTTTATGATTTTAAAAGTATAATGGTCAGAGATATCCCTGGTGACGGGGATCAATTTACGTTCAGCCTTAAGAGGAGAAATTATGCCGTTCATAAGTGCATTTGACGTGATAGGGCCAAACATGATAGGTCCCTCCAGCTCCCATACTGCTGGAGCCTGTTCCATAGCACTGCTTGCCAGGAAGATGATGCCGGAAACCATAGCTAAGGTCCGCTTCCTGCTATATGGTTCTTTTGCAAAGACCGGGAAGGGACATGGAACTGACAGGGCCCTTCTTGGAGGGATCATGGGCTTTCAGACCGATGACCGCAGGATACCGGATTCCTATGCCATTGCGGATGAAACCGGCCTTGCTTATGAGTTTTCCTATGATACCTCGGAGGATGATATCTATCCCAATACGGTGGACATATTCATGACCGGGGAAAAGGGCTTTGAGCTTTCTGTCAGGGGAGAATCCCTTGGAGGAGGAAAGGTACGCATAAGCCGTATCAATGGAGTTGATGTGGACTTCTCCGGAGAGTACAGCACCGTGATAGTGGTACAGAAGGATAAGCCCGGTGTGGTGGCCCATATCACAAAGTGCCTTAGCGACAGAGGGATAAACATCGCTTTCATGAAGCTCTTCCGTGAGGCAAGAGGCGAGACTGCCTACAGTATCGTAGAGTCAGATGACAGGCTTCCGGAGGAACTGGCAGATCAGATCCGGGAAAACGGATATGTAAAGGAAGTAATGCTTGTACAGGCATAGATCAGGTTTGGAGGATCGGTTTATGGATTTTAAAAATGGAGCTGAGCTTCTTTCCATATGCAGAGATGAGGGGATTCTTATTTCCGGAGCCATGAAGCAGCGGGAGCACGACTGTGCGGGAACTGAGTTCGGAGATATGGAAGAGCGTATGAAAAAAGCCCTTTCGATCATGAGGGAAGCTGCTTCCGAGCCTCTTTCGGAGCCCAAAAGATCCATGGGCGGCCTGATAGGCGGGGAAGCCAAAAAGGTCTGGGATCATATGAACTCCGGAAAGAGCATCTGCGGCGGAGTGCTTTCCCGGGCCATGGCCTATGCCTATGCAGTCCTTGAGGTCAATGCTTCCATGGGACTTATAGTGGCTGCCCCTACTGCGGGATCTTCAGGAGTGGTGCCGGGAGTGCTGCTTTCGATCCAGGATGAATACGGGCTTTCTGATGAGGCAGTGGCGAATGCTCTTTTCAATGCTGCCGCAGTAGGTTATATCGCCATGCGCAACGCTACAGTCGCAGGAGCGGTGGGCGGCTGTCAGGCAGAGGTAGGAGTTGCCTCCGCCATGGCTGCTTCCGCAGCAGTCGAGCTCATGGGAGGAAGTCCTGAGGCGTCGCTCTGTGCGGCATCGATCTGCCTTATGGATATGCTGGGTCTGGTCTGCGACCCGGTGGGCGGACTGGTGGAATGTCCCTGCCAGCAGCGGAATGCTTCCGGGGCCGCAGCTGCCCTTTGTGCTGCAGAGGCGGCACTGTGCGGCATAGGCTCCATGATACCGTTTGATGAAATGCTTTCCACCATGTATCAGGTAGGAAGAAAGCTCCCTCCGGAGCTCAGGGAAACGGCCCTTGGCGGCTGTGCCGCAGCCCCCTCTGCTCTATGCCGTATGTGCCGGGGATCTGAGACCTGAGCATCCTGGGATCATCATTTTTTCTTGACAAAGAAGCTTATGGTAATATAATTGTCATGTAAATAATCACATACAAGGCTAGGGGCGCTTTATGCTGAGATGGAGGCTTTTGCCTCGGTCCCTCATGACCTGAACAGGATAATGCCTGCGTAGGGAAGCTTATGGATTTGCTTTGCGAGTCCATGTTTCATGCCCCTCCTTAGTTTCGAAGGAGGTTTTTTATGTCAATGTTTATTAATGCTGAAGGCGGGCTCACCGGTGCCGGATATACGGCTGCCGTTGCCCTGATACTGCTGCTTCTGATCTGTGTGTTTGCCGTACTCAAGGGGCACGGAGAGCACGGGGCTTCTGCTGCAAAGCAGCTTACCTTCTGCAGCATGTGCATAGCTCTTGCCGCAGTGACCAGCATGATAAAGGTCTTTGAGTTTACCTACGGCGGCTCAGTCACTCTCTGCAGCATGCTTTTTGCCATGCTTCCTGCCTGGTTCTACGGACCTTCCACAGGCATACTCTGCGGACTGATCTATGGACTTATCCAGTTCCTTCTCGGGCCCTATTTCCTTACGGTGCCCCAGTTCCTGTTTGACTATATCTTTGCATTTATGATCATGGGTGTAGCCGGATTTTTCAGCAGGATGAAAAACGGGCTCCTCATCGGATATCTGGTGGCTGCCTTCGGAAGATGGCTGATGGCGACCATAGCCGGACTTGTATGGGTGGCTCTTGGAAGCGTGATCTGGGAGGGCTGGTATCCTGTTCCTTATTCCATGGTATATAACATTATATATATAGGGGCTGAGGTGATCATTACAGTGATCATAATCAGCATACCTGCAGTTAATTCTGCACTTAAAAGGATCAAACGTGAGGCTACAGCCTAAAAAGATATCAAAATATTAGTACATTTCTTTTACCTTAAAAAATAAGCCCTATCCTTGACACATCCTGACTCTGATTCTAAAATACAGATATTTGTTTCAGGAGCAAGGAGGGCTTTTTATATGGATCGCGCAGGCAGAAACAGTGGAGACAACAGAAGATCAAACCGCGGTCTTTGCATCAGACTTATCTCGACGGGACGATGCTCCACACGAAGTGAAATGGTAAGGGAAACCGGGCTCAGCAAGATGACGATATCAAATATTGTCGGTGAGCTTATGGAGCAGGGGATACTGGAAGAGACTGAGATGCTTTATAATGATATCCCCGGACGGAATCCGGTGAAATTGAGGATAAACCCGGAAGGGCCTAAATTTGCAGGAGTTTATATATCAAGGGGACGCTGTGAGGGCATACTCTGTGATCTGTCCCTCAGCATACATGAGCGCATCTCCGAGGATATCAGATGTCAGGACGGAACTGAGCTTATGGATCTGATCTTTTCTATTTTAGACAGACTTCTTGGATCTGAGGGTAAAGTATCGGGGATAGGCATAGCCTCGGTAGGACCGGTCAATGTGGTGACCGGCAGACTGCTTGATCCCAGATTTTTCCATGGTATCAGCGGGGTCGACATAAAGGGCCCCATCGAAAAAAGATACGGGCTTCCGGTATACATGAACAATGATGACCAGTCCGCATTGCTGGCGGAGGCCCTTTTTGGCAATGCAAGAGGCTTTAAGGATGTACTCTATATCGGAGCCGGACCGGATACCGGCTGCGGCGTCATCACAAACGGAAAGCTGTTTACAAGCCGCAGAGGATTATGTCCGCAGATCGGAAGGCTTAGGCTTACTGACAGGCTCAATGAGCATCCGGAAGAACTGGATGATAATGACTTTCTGAAAGATGCCGATGAGCTTTGTGAGGCAGTGTCGATCGCTGCAGGCGTCCTTGGAAGCGAGCTCATACTCCTTGGAGAGAATGCGGTTTTATGGAATGATCATCAGATCGGGCTTTTTAAGGATGGGGTGAATCTCAAGCTAAGGGGAAAAGGCCTTTCAGGTGCTGATATGAAGAAAGCAGGCTTAGGCTTCGATGCACCCCTCATAGGTTCGGCCTGCAACGCTGTGGCTGATTTGTTTTCCGGTAGCATGGATCTTGCTTAGCCTGTGGAAAAGATGCGGCCGGCATAAGGGACGGAAGCTCTTAAGGCAGACAGACAGGCACCATATAACAAAGATAACAGAGGCCCGGGGCGATACGGGATGCCAGGGCCTCTTTACTTGCCTATTGGGCTTACTTGGGGTATAATGACCTTTAGATTTTTTTGATTGGAGGATATTATGGCTGACTATAATGACCGCAGTACTCATGTCGTATATGAGAGTGATAGTCTTGGAAGCGTAAAGATAGCTGATGACGTGATCGCCTGTATAGCTGGTCTTGCTGCCACAGAGGTAGACGGAGTCGACAGCATGGCAGGCAATGTCACGAAGGATATCCTTTCCATGCTCGGAGCCAAGAACCTGCAGAAGGGTGTTAAGCTGGACATAAACGGGGATGACATAAGCCTTGACCTTACACTTAACGTAAAATACGGCTACAGCATTCCTGAGATCTCATCTGCAGTCCAGGACAGGGTAAAGACTACCCTGGAAAATATGACCGGACTTCATGTCACAAGAGTTGGGATCAACATAGCCGGAGTAAATACCGGTGTGACAAAATAACTGATATTCGGAGACGAGATGACTAGACACGAGCTCAGAGAACAGACATTTAAGATGCTTTTTGGCATGGAATTCTATAAGGATGAGGAGGACAGAGAGGCCTCTCTGTTCAACTATCTCAATGAGACCTGCGAATATGAGCTGACAGAAGAGGAAAAAGACCTCATCAAGGGCCGTGTTATGGACATAGCCATGAGGACTCCTGAGCTGGACCGGGCTCTTAACGGGGCAGCGGAAGGCTGGAGCACCAGAAGAATGGGCAGGGCTGAGCTTAGCATACTCAGGCTGGCACTTTATGAGATCAGGATCGATGATGAAGTTCCGGTGGGAGTTGCGATCAATGAGGCCGTGGAGCTTGCCAAGGAATACTGTGGGGATGAGGCTCCGGCTTTTATAAACGGAGTGCTGGCAAGGCTTGTCCGGGATGACGAGAAGGCCGAAGCCTGAGGGTGAAGGGGCCTTTTATGGCACTTTGTAAATATACAGCAGAAGATATCATGACCGGAGTATATACAGTTTCTCAGATCAATACATACATAAAAAATATGTTTGTGAGGGATTTCGCCCTTTCCAATATCTGCATTGCCGGGGAGGTGAGCAACTGTAAGTATCACACTGCCGGTCATATTTATTTTACGCTGAAGGATGAAGGGGCTGCCATAGCCTGCGTGATGTTCGCTTCCCAGAGAGCGGGACTTCAGTTCAGGCTTTCCGACGGACAGAAGGTCGAGGCAAGAGGCCAGATATCAGTATATGAAAAGGCCGGGACATATCAGCTCTATGCAAAGAGCCTCAGGCTTTCAGGCCAGGGAGAGCTCTTTGAACGTTTTCAGAAGCTTAAGGAAGAGCTCAGGGACATGGGCATGTTCGATGACATGTATAAGAAGGCCATTCCAAGATATACCAGGAGCATAGGCATAGTCACTGCTCCTACCGGTGCTGCCATAAGGGATATATGCAATATATCCTTAAGGAGAGATCCCTATGTAAGGCTGGTGCTGTATCCGGCACTGGTTCAGGGGGATTCCGCAAAGGAAAGCATAGTAAGGGGCATCCGGGAGCTTGATGATATGGGCCTTGACGTGATCATTGTCGGAAGGGGAGGGGGATCCATAGAAGATCTCTGGGCCTTTAATGAGCCTGAGGTGGCAAGAGCCATATTTGATGCGGCTACTCCCATAGTTTCCGCAGTAGGACATGAAACGGATTTTACGATAGCAGATTTCGTTGCCGATCTCAGGGCACCGACCCCTTCGGCAGCAGCAGAGCTTTGCACTTTTGAATATGATACCTTTGAAAAGGAGCTTTCGGGACGCCGGGATGCGCTTACGGCTGCCATGCAGAGACAGCTTAAGTTTAAGCGGAATCAGCTGGAGACAAGGAGGCTTGGGATCCTTCGGCATGACCCTAAGGCTGAGCTTTCCGAGAGAAGGAAGCGCCTTTTGGATGCCAGAGCCAGGATGGGAAAAATACTGGATTCCGGACTCAGGGAAGCAAGGGCAAGGCAGGAAGCCTATTCCTTTGACCTGTACAGCAGCATAAGTTCTTCCCTGAAAGAACGCAGACACAGGATCAGCCTGCTTTCTGCAAGGCTTGACGGAGTCTCACCCCTAAAGAGGATATCCGGGGGATTCGGATATATCTCAGATGAAGCGGGGAGGGGCATCCGTTCCGTATCGGAGCTTAATGAGGGAGAGATACTGCATACAAGGCTCAGGGACGGAAGCTTTGAATCCAGAGTCACATCGATCAACAAAGAGGAGGAAGACCATGGCAAGAAGATCCGCGGCTTCTAAGGAAGGGGCAGCAGAAGAGATAAAAAAGGAAAAGAAGGAAGCTCCGGGCATAGAGGAGAGCTTCCGCATGCTGGATGAGCTGCTTTCAAAAATGGAAGATGAGGATACGCCTCTGGAAGAGGCCTTCAGCCTCTATGAAAAGGGTCTGGAGCTCGTAAAGAATGCCGGAGCCCAGATAGACCGTATAGAACACAGGCTTCAGATACTTGGTGAGGATGAAGAGGAGGCTGAAAGCCATGATTGATTTTGATAAAGAACTTTTGGAGCGTACGGACAGGATAAATTCAGCCATAGCTTCATTCCTTCCGGATGAGACAGGACCTCAGACAAAGATACTTAAGGCCTGCAATTATTCCGTAAGGAACGGCGGAAAGCGGATGCGTCCTCTGTTTATGGAGTCGGTATACAGGCTTCTGGGAGGAACTGACCTTCAGGCAGTATATCCTCTCATGGCAGCCATGGAGATAATGCACTCCTCATCCCTGGTCCACGATGATCTGCCCTGTATGGACAATGACAGGCTCAGGAGAGGCAAACCCTCCACCTGGGCAGAATTCGGAGTGGATATGGGAACACTGGCAGGTGACGGGCTCATGATCTATGCTTTTGAGACCATTTGCAGGTCCAGCCTTCCCGAGGATATCAGGCTTAAGGCGGTCTCGATCCTTGCTGAAAAATCCGGGATATTCGGGATGGTCGGCGGCCAGACGGTAGATGTAGAGCTTACCGGAAGCATACCGGATCCTGATACCCTGAAGTTCATATATGAGAAAAAGACCGGAGCACTGATAGAAGCCTCATTCATGATGGGTGCCCTGGCTGCGGGAGCAGATGAGGAGACCATCAGCAGCTTTGAGGCTGCAGGACTTGATATCGGCATGGCCTTTCAGATAAGGGATGATATCCTGGATGTGATCTCCAGTACGGAGGAACTCGGCAAATCTGCCCATGCGGATGACAGGAACCTCAAGATGACCTGGGTGAGCTTCTATGGGCTTGAACAGTCGGAAAAGGATGTAAAGAGATATACGGACAGAGCCATTTCCGTCATAGACGGATACCCTGATGACGGTTTCCTCAGGGAACTGCTCTTAAGGCTCGTTGACAGAAAATACTGATCGGAACAGAAAGGCAACAAGGATGCTCCTTGAACACATCAAGGATCCTTCAGATCTCCGCAGGATGACCTACAGGCAGCTGGATATGCTGGCCGGGGAGATAAGGTCCTTCATCATAGAAAAAACTTCTCATACCGGAGGACATCTGGCTTCTAATCTGGGTGTGGTGGAACTCACCATAGCCCTTTTTAGAGTACTCGACATGCCAAAGGACAAGATCATCTGGGACGTGGGACACCAGTCCTATACCCATAAGATACTTTCCGGAAGGAGAGAGGAATTTGACAGTCTGAGGAAGATGGGCGGCCTCTCGGGATTTCCTAAAAGGAATGAAAGTCCTTTTGATGCCTTTGATACTGGACACAGTTCAACCTCCATCTCGGCAGGGCTCGGCATGGCCCAGGGCAGGGACATACTCGGAGAGGACTATCATGTGGTATCCGTAATAGGTGACGGAGCCCTTACGGGAGGCATGGCCTATGAGGCCCTTAACAATGCTTCCCACTTGAAGAAGAATTTCATAATCATACTAAATGACAACGATATGTCCATCTCACACAATGTGGGAGGCATGTCCAATTATCTGAACGGTCTCAGGACCGATGAGGGCTATAACAGGCTGAAACAGAACGTGGAGTCCTGGCTGCGCTCCATACCAAATGTGGGTGACAGGCTTGCCCTAAGGCTCAAGAGGACCAAGGACAGCCTGAAGCAGATGATCATTCCCGGCATGCTGTTTGAGGATATGGGGATCACCTATCTGGGGCCCGTAGACGGACATGACATACGGGCATTGGAGAGGGCCATAAAGGATGCCAAGAAGGTGGAGCATGCGGTCCTTGTCCATGTGATAACGAAGAAGGGAAAGGGCTATGAGCCTGCAGAAAATGATCCGGAGCATTTTCACGGGGTGGAGCCCTTTGACATAAAGACAGGAAAGCCTCTTGTTAAAACAAGGGAAGAGACATACACAGAGGTGTTTTCAGAAAAGCTCTGCGAGCTTGCCGGAAAGGACAGCTCCATAGTTGCCGTTACGGCTGCGATGCCTGACGGTACCGGGCTTTCGGCATTTGCAAAGCAATTTCCGGAAAGATTTTTTGATGTGGGCATAGCTGAAGCCCATGCGGTAACGAGTGCTGCAGGCATGGCTGCCGCCGGATTAAAACCGGTGGTGGCGGTATATTCCTCCTTTTTGCAGAGAGGATTTGATCAGATAGTACATGATGTCTGTCTTCAGAACCTGCCGGTGGTATTTGCGGTTGACCGGGCAGGCCTTGTGGGATCCGACGGAGAGACTCATCAGGGCATATTTGACCTGTCCTATCTTTGCCAGATTCCAAACATGAAGGTACTTGCACCGAAAAATGCGGATGAGCTTCGGCTCATGCTTGAATATGCATTTTCCCAGGGAGGCCCCTGCGCCATAAGGTATCCGAGAGGCATAGCCTACAAGGGCCTTACCGGGCTGCTTGCCCCTGTGATGACCGGAAAGGCTGAAATGCTTCACCGGGGAAGGGACCTGGCCTTCATGGCCCTTGGCTCCATGGTGAGCACTGCTGAGCATATATGTACAAAGCTCAGGGAAGGCAGAGGCCTTGATCCCAGCCTTATAAATGCCAGGTTTGCAAAACCGGTGGATCTGGATATGGCGGCAGAGCTCCTAAGGACCCACAGGTATCTTGTTACGCTTGAGGAAAATGTCGAGCGGGGAGGCTTCGGACAGGTGGTGAGCTGCTTTGCAGAGAGCAGCGGCTCATCCTGCAGGGTCATAAACATAGCCCTGCCTGATGCATATATCGAACACGGAGACGTAACGGCTCTTCGGGCCATGCTGGGGATAGATTCGGACAGCATAATAAAAAAGCTTGAAGAAGAGGGGATAGTCTGACAAAGGAAGATGAAGGAACATAAGAGCGAAAAGAAACGACTGGATATACTGCTGTTTGAACGGGGACTTTTTACCAGCAGGGAAAAGGCCAGGGCTGCCATCATGGGAGGTCTGATTTATGTAAACGGCCAGCGTGAGGATAAGGCCGGCTCCGCTTTTCCTGATGATGAAAATACCCGGATAGAAGTAAGGGGCAGGGCCCTTCCCTATGTTTCCAGGGGCGGGCTTAAGCTTGAAAAGGCCATAGCCTCCTTTGACATAGATCTTAAGGGGGCCTGCTGCATGGATGTGGGAGCTTCCACCGGGGGCTTTACGGACTGTATGCTTCAGAACGGGGCGGCAAAGGTCTTTTCAGTGGATGTGGGATACGGACAGCTGGACTGGAAGCTGAGGAACGATCCCAGGGTGGTATGTATGGAAAAGACCAATATCAGATATATCACTCCATCCGACATTGGAGGAGAAGAGCTGGATTTTGCTTCCTGTGACGTATCATTCATCTCCCTCAAGAAGGTGCTTCCGGCAGTGAAGCCCCTGTTTTCCAGGAGTGCATCCATGGTCTGCCTGATAAAACCTCAGTTTGAAGCAGGCAGAGGAGAAGTAGGCAAGCATGGAGTTGTGAAGGATCCCGGGATCCATGAGAGAGTGGCAAATGATATATGGCAGTTTGCAGAGGAACTTGGATTTTTTGTGACAGGCTTTGACCACAGCCCCATAAAGGGGCCGGAGGGCAACATAGAATATCTCATCTATTTTACCAATGATGCTGAGAAAAGCTCAGGGATATGGAAGCCTGAAGACAGGACAGCGGCCATTTCGACCTGTGTCGGAAGGGCCCATGAGACACTTGCATGAATAATTTTTTTATAATCATAAATTCTGAAAAAAAGCTTGCCGAAAAGACCGGACAGGCAATAATGGAGCATCTTGATTCGTTTCAAGGCAAGGCCAGGTACAGCTTCTGGGACCGGGGACGCAGGGAGAGGTACGAGCTTCCGGAGGGATGCGACTGTATCATAACCATAGGCGGAGACGGGACCCTTATCCAGGCAGCGAGGGCTACGGTGGGGAGCGGAGTACCGATCATAGGCATAAACCGGGGACACATGGGCTACCTTACCCAGCTTTCGGATGAGAAAAGCATAATCCCGTCCATAGACAGGCTCCTTCGGGATGACTGCTTCATAGAGGAACGCATGATGCTGCGGGCCGTGGCCAGAAGGGACGGGGAAGTATTCTATGAGGAAGTGGCTCTGAACGAAGTCATGCTTGCCAGGTATAATACCACCCGGAGCCTGAGATTTGATGTATATGTCAATGATACCATGCTGAATGAATACTTTGCCGATGGTATCCTGGCAGCAACGCCTACAGGTTCCACTGCCTATTCGCTGTCAGCAGGAGGCCCGATCGCAGATCCCAAGGCAAGGCTTATCATACTTACACCGATCTGCTCACATGCGATGAATTCCAGATCCATCATCTTTTCAGCCGATGACAGGATAAAGATAGTTGCCGGAAGTCAGGGACAGATAGCCGCATGTGACGGAGAATCCATGCTTAAGCTCAGGGAGGGCGATGAGATAGAGATATCGAGATCTGATCATGTCGCCCGGTTCATAAGGCTCAAACAGGAATCATTCCTTGAGACGCTGAGACAGAAGATGACCTACGTATAAGGAGCTTTAGGATATGAAAACAGGAAGACAGGCCAAGATAGTTGAACTTGTGGGAAGATATGACATAGAGACCCAGGAAGAGCTCTGCGACATGCTCAATAAGTCCGGCTATGATGTTACCCAGGCAACGGTATCCAGGGACATAAGGTCACTCAAGCTTACGAAAGTGGTGACTCCTGAGGGACGCCAGTGCTACAGGTTCATTGCCGATACCCAGGACCTGACTCAGAAAAAGATAAACATACTGAGGGATGGGTTTGTGTCCTGCGACATGGCCCAGAACCTGCTGGTGGTAAAGACTGCAGTGGGGCTTGCCATGGCCGTGGCAGCCACCATAGATGCGCTGAGCATGAAGGAGATCATGGGCTGCATAGCCGGCGACGATACCATACTTGTCATAACCAGGACCTCGGAGGACTGCCTTCGGGTCATGAAAAAGCTCAGGAAGATAGTGGAAGAGAATTAAGATATGTTGGCAGAACTTAATGTCAGGGACATAGCGCTCATCGACAGGATATCGGTGAGCTTTGGCAGGGGACTTAACATACTTACGGGTGAGACCGGTACGGGAAAATCCGTGATCATAGGCTCCTGCATGCTGGCTCTCGGAGCAAAGGCCAGGGGAGATGTGATAAGGAGGGGTGCAAAGGATGGCTATGTGGAGCTTGTATTTGAACCCGAGACCCCGGAAGAGAGGGAAAGGCTCAGAGGGCTTGGGATAGAGCTTTCTGATGAGGATCCCCTTGTGATAAGCAGGAAGATAAGCCCTGGACACAGCATAAGCCGTAT
The DNA here is from genome assembly GCA_018714245.1 of Candidatus Avilachnospira avicola. Taxonomy (GTDB): domain Bacteria; phylum Bacillota; class Clostridia; order Lachnospirales; family Lachnospiraceae; genus Avilachnospira; species Avilachnospira avicola. The sequence continues at coordinate 30,539 of DVNQ01000113.1, read as the reverse complement.
AAACGGAGAGACGGTGACTGTCTCCAGACTTCGGGAGATAAGCAGGGAGCTTATAGACATATATGGTCAGAATGAACATCAGAGCCTCCTGTCTGAAAAGGAGCATCTGAGGATACTGGATGACTTCCTTATTGAGGAGATCGGAGACATCAAGCATGAGACGGAGCTCCGCTATGAGGAGTACAGGGCTGCCTTAAAGGCCGCGGAAAGCTTTGACATGGATGAGTCAGAGCGCCTTCGGGAGGCAGAGCTTTGTGAGTATGAGATAAATGAGATCCGGGAAGCGGATATCCGGGACGGAGAAGAAGAGGAGCTGAAAAAGAGATATAAAAAGCTCTCAAACATGAGGAACGTCATGGAGTGCCTTGGAAGAGCAGCAGCGCTTCTTGGGGAGAGAGGCTGCGGGGAGGCCCTGGAAGAACTGAGGTCTGCGGCAAGATATGATGAGGATATACGTCCCATCTATGATGAGCTTTCGGATGCAGACAGCATAGTCGGAAATGTGGTCCATGAGATAGAAGAGCTGATGGATGACACGGAGCTTGATGAAAGGAGCCTTGCCCGGACTGAGGAAAGGCTTGAACTTGTCCGCAGGATGGAACAGAAATACGGGCAGGATGCCGAAGCCATCAGGGAGTATCTTCACAGGCGGGAATCCAGGCTTTCCATGCTGAAGGACTATGATGAGAACAGGAAGAAGGCCGGACAGGAGGCAGAAAGGGCAGAAAAGAGACTGCTTGAAGCCTGCAGGGAGCTGAGCGAAAGACGAAGGGCAGGAGCCAGAAGGCTCTGCAGCGAGGTGGAATCAGAGATGAAGGACCTCAATTTTTCCTCAGTGAACTTCGGGATGGATTTCGGAGAGAAGGCTCCTTCTTCAGACGGATATGATACTGCCGTGTTTGTGGTCTCCCTGAACCCGGGAGAGGAGATGAAGCCCCTCATGGAGGTGGCCTCGGGAGGAGAGCTTTCACGTACCATGCTTGCCATAAAGACCGTTCTTGCCAAAACGGATGATATCCCAACCCTCATATTCGATGAGATAGACACCGGGATAAGCGGCAGGACTGCACAGAAGGTATCTGAAAAGCTGGGGATCATATCAGGTTCCCATCAGGTGATCTGCATCACCCATCTGCCCCAGATAGCAGCCATGGCGGATTGTCATTTTGCCATCAGAAAATCCGAAAGGGATGGAAGGAATGTGACCACCATAGATGAGCTTTCCGAGGAGGAATCGGTGCATGAGCTTTCCAGGCTTCTGTCGGGAGCCGAGCTTACCGAATCCGTATATGAAAATGCCAGAGAGATGAAGTCCCTTGCAGGAAAGATAAGGAAAGAAAGGCTTTCAGAAGCCGGAAATGGAAAAGATGGCAACACAAATGCCTGACCATATGATATACTTATAAATAACTCAGAAAGTCATGTTGGGATGTAACAGGATATAATTATTTTCAGGGGTGTGTTATGAAGAATATCTTAATGCTTTCAAGTGAAGCGGTTCCGTTTATCAAGACCGGAGGACTTGCGGATGTTGCAGGCTCCCTCCCCAAGTACATGGATAAGGAGTATTTTGACTGCCGCATCATGATCCCCAAGTATCTCTGCATCAAGCAGGAACTCAGGGACAGGATGGAGTATGTCACCCATTTTTACATGCGCTACCTTGGGCAGGACAGGTATGTGGGCATACTGAAGGCGGAAGTGGATGGAATAAAGTATTATTTCATCGATAACGAGTATTATTTCTCGGGGTATTCTCCCTATGGGGACTGGCTCTGGGACATACAGAAATTCTGCTTCTTCCAGAAAGCGGCACTGAACAGCCTGCCGCTGATAGGCTTCAGGCCGGATGTGATACACTGCCACGACTGGCAGACCGGACTTGTACCCGTTTACCTCCATGATTCATATGCCGGAGGAGACTTCTATCGGGGCATAAAATCCGTGTTTACCATACATAACCTGAAGTTCCAGGGAGTATGGGACGTAAAGACCATCCGTGACCTTTCCGAGCTTTCGGATTACTATTTTACCCCCGACAAGCTTGAGTCATATAAAAACGGCAACCTGTTAAAGGGCGGAGTGGTATATTCAGATGCGATAACCACCGTGTCAAACACCTATGCCGAGGAGATCAAGACGGAGCTTTACGGTGAAGGGCTGGACGGACTTCTGAGGGCCAGATCCAATGCCCTGAGAGGCATAGTCAACGGCATTGACTATACGGAATGGGATCCTGAACACGACAGGAAGATCACAAAATGCTACAATGCCCGTAATTTCCGCAAGGAAAAGGTAAACAACAAGATCCAGCTCCAGAAGGACCTGGGACTTACGGTCGACGGCGGCAAATTCATGATAGGCATGGTCTCCAGGCTTACGGACCAGAAGGGCCTGGACCTCATACAGTATGTCATGGATGAGCTCTGCAGCGAGGACACCCAGTTCGTGGTGCTCGGCACCGGAGATGACCGCTATGAGAACATGTTCCGCCATTATGCCTGGAAATACGGAGACAGGGTGTCGGCTCAGATCTATTATTCGGATGATATGGCACACCGTATCTATGCATCCTGCGATGCATACCTGATGCCTTCGCTCTTTGAGCCCTGCGGACTGTCCCAGCTCATAGCCCTGAGATACGGCACCGTGCCCATAGTAAGGGAGACCGGCGGACTTAAGGATACCGTGGAGCCTTACAACGAATATGCTTCCACAGGCACCGGATTTTCATTTGCCAACTACAATGCCCATGAGATGCTTTCCATAGTCAATTACGCAAAGAGCATTTACTATGGAAGGAAGAGGGAATGGAACAAGCTGATCGACCGCGGTATGGCAAAGGATTTCTCCTGGACCTCCTCCGCACTTAAATATCAGGAGCTTTATGACTGGCTTACAAACGGATGAACTTGACAGATGGACCTGATTTTAGACATATTATCAAATAAGACGCTGATCGCTGCCAGCCTTTCATGGCTGGCGGCACAGCTCATAAAGACATCTATAGACCTGGTACTGTATAAGAGCTTCAACCCGGAGAGACTGGTGGGATCTGGCGGCATGCCAAGCTCCCATTCTTCCACTGTCTGTGCCCTGTGTACGATGGCTCTGATGGAATACGGAGCGGCATCCTTTCAGTTCTCCGTCACCTTTATCTTGGCGATGGTAGTAATGTATGATGCTGCAGGAGTAAGAAGAGAGACGGGAAAGCAGGCAAAGGTCCTGAATGCCATGCTCAGGGACAATCCCTTTGAATGGAAGGACGAGGTACTGGATCAGAAGCTGAAGGAGCTTGTTGGGCATACCCCCCTTCAGGTTACGGCAGGAGCAATACTTGGCATAATCATTGCTATTTTACTGAGGACTACGGTTTATTCCGTATAGGAGCAGGAACATTTGACCGGATTCAGACATATGAAAAAAAAGCTGCATTTATGGATCATTCTTATGACGATGCTTATGGTATCGTCATTTTCCATGTCAGGATGCCGCGGTCTTGAACTGGAAAACAAGACTGAGGAGATAGCAGGCTATACCGAAAGCCAGGCAAGGATAGTACTGGTGAATGAGCTCAGCAGGTATGAAAAGGCCTACACGGATGCCATACTTGATGTCCCTGTGGATGGGACCAAAGGCACCTTTGAGGATGTGCTGGTCTCGAATGTAAAGGAGTTCATGGAACAGCTGAAGCTGCTCTGCATGCTGGCAGAGGAGAGAGGCGTAGCCCTTACGAGTCAGGAGAGGGATGAACTCCGGGAACTGAGTGAAGAATATTATTCAGGGCTTACGGAGGCTGACAGGGATATCATCGGCTGCAGCCCTGAAGACGTGCAGCAGGTGTATGAGGATTATTACCTTGCTGAAAAGCTGATCGATACGCTTACAGCAGATGCAAAGAGCGATATCAGTGATTCTGAGGCAAAGATCATAGAGATACAGCAGATATGCACCTCTGACCTGAAAAAAGCCCTGGCCATATTGAAGCTCTCGAAGATAGACGGCTATGATTTTGCCAGCCTTGCCAGTAGATATACCGAGGCGTCGGAGGTGACGATAAAGCTTCAGCGCGGCAGCAGGGGAGGCCTGTATGAAGAGACCGCCTTTTCATTGGATGAAGGAGAGATATCCAACATCATAGAGGTGGGAGGGCTGTACTATATTATAAAGTGTACCAACGGCTATGATGAACGTGCCACTGCTGAACGTAAGGAGATCCTGGAGTCAGCGATAAACACGAGGGCATTTTCCCAGGTCTATGACAGCTACAAGAGCGAACATCCCGTAAGGTTCAGGGACAGATTCTGGGATGAGATAGATCTGTCGGAGCTGACCGAGGCGGATGCAGACAACTTTTTTGAGCTCTATGATGAAAATTTCCATATATAAAATGAAAAGTGGGAGAAAAACCTGTTTTTATAAGAAAAAAATGGCTGAATTCTGCCTTTTTTGGGGCAAAATTGACTAAAAATGTTGAAAAATGAAATGTTTAGCGTTATACTGAAATGAGTTTTGACAGTATATTAATATAAGCTGGAGGGGACATGGAAAAGAGATATATACTCTTCGATCTGGACGGTACTCTTACCGCTTCTTACGAAGGTATTATAAATGCTGTCGTGTACTCGCTTAAGCAGTTCGGCATAGAGCCTAAACCGGAAAGATTCAGTGAGGTTATAGGCCCGCCGCTTCGGCATACCTTTATGGACATGTATGGCATGTCAAAGGACGAGAGCGAACAGGCCATAAGGTTTTTCCATGAGTATTATGACGAAAAGGGACTGTTTGAAAACAGGCCTTATGACGGTGTGGAAGATATGCTGCATACTCTTTACGCTCATGGGAAAAAGCTCATGATCGCTACTGCAAAGGCTCAGACCATAGCGGAGAGAGTGGCGGATCACTTCGGGCTTTCCCAGTATCTCTGCTTCATAGCCGGGACAAATGCGGATTTTGTGGCAGAAGGAGACGGAATAAGAGCCACCAAGGAGGATGTGATAAAGTACATCCTTGAGTCCAATGATATCAAGGATCCTGAAAAGGCAGTCATGGTCGGGGATCGGGCCTATGACATAACTTCGGCAAAGAAGTTCGGAATACAGACCATGGGAGTGCTGTACGGATACGGGACAGGAGAAGAGCTTATTTCGGCAGGGGCTGATTACCTTGCAAAGGATCCCAAGGATGTGGAAAGATATATTATCGAGGGCTGATGGCACTTGATCAGGCAATGTTAAAAAGGACGCAGGCTTGCGTCCTTTTTCTGTGGCGGCAAGATATAAAGTATGATAAAATATATTAACTTTGTTTATTTTTACATTTGAGGAAAAAGAGAACGAAGATGCGTGAAAAGATAAACAGACTTGCGAAGGGCATCATAGATCGGGATGAACCGATGATCAGGCTTCATCCGGAGAGATTTGATGATGTTATACCTTCAGATACAAAAAGAAAATATGACCTGATCATAGATTCCGATTCGGGGCTGAGCCTCAAGGGCCTGTGCTATTCCGACGACGCGGATATAGGCCTTGAGACCAGGGCCTTTATGGGAAGACGCTGTCATGTGGTGTTTTATGCGGACACCTCTTTCAAGGCACCCGGAAGTGAGATAACAGGCGCACTCCACCTTATAACCAATGCGGGAGAGTTTTCCATACCCTATCGCTTTGAGGTGGCATCTATGCCGGATCAGATGCAGGAAGCCCTGCAGGAGGAGTCTGCAGAGGAGGCGGATATCTCCGCTTCGGATGTGAACTCCCAGGATATCCTCAAGGAGGATGCAGCATATCCCGTGGAACCAGAGACTTCCTTGGAGGATGCGGCTGCGGACGAAGAGGAGACCGTAGAAAGAGAGTTCCTCAGATTCATCCTGTCCAACCTTCCGGAGGATGACGAGCTCCTTGAGGAGCTCTGCGGCATTCTCATAAACGGTGACCGTACGGATGGGTTTGCATTTTCAGTATATAAGGAGGCCGTGGCAAGGGACATAGAGCTTACCAGGCTTTATGAATACTATATCTATGCATATCCGGATGAGCTTCATGAGGAGATGCCAAGGAGCGTGCTCCTGTATTTTTCCTATGACAATACCCTTGATCCTGAGAGGAAGGCTCTGATATATGAAAACGTGCTTCTTTATCAGGATAAGGATTCTGAGCTTTTCGCCTCCTATGAGCCCCAGATAAGGGATCTCTGCATGTCAGCCCTTTTTGAGAGACGTATCGATGAAAGGCTTGCGGTGATCTACGATCATGTGCTTTATCCCAACATGATAGACAGGAAAGCGGCGGAGATACTACCGGACATCCTGAAATCCTGCCGCATATCCCTGGAGGATGAGCGGGTAAGGTCAGTGGTGCTTCATTTTCCGGAGCTTGCCTACGAAGAGAGATTTCCCGTAAAAAAAGGTGCGGCTTACGTGCCTGTCTATTTTGAGGATACGGAGATAGGCTTTGCCGACAGGAATGGAAGGGTGCTTAAGGACATAGCATTTAAAAAGGAAAGCCTCCTTGAGAGGCCTGACCTTTTACGGAGATGCTTTGAGATATATCCGGATCACCCAATGCTCAAGCTTGCAGCTGCAAGGAATGTGCTTAAAAAGGGTGTGGAAAATGATACTGAGGCGGAGATACTGAGAGACAGCTTTGAAAAGCTCAGGCTGTCGCTGTCCTTCAGGGAAGAGATAATAAAGGCCCTCTGCAAAAGAGAGGGAGGCTCTGCGACCTTCAGGTCCCTGGATCTTGATCCCTATGGCAGCGATATCAGGAGCCTTCTCTTCCATGCTCTCCTTTATGACGGCTATTTTGAGGATGCCTATCTGAAGCTCAGGAGATATGGACTTTCCACGGCGGAAAGCAAGGATCTTTCCGTCCTTGCGGTATCGCTGATAAAGACGGGCAGCATACCCACGGTAAAGGGAGAGACCGATACCTTTTTCATGGCTCTGTGCAAGGAGGCATTTGATGCCGGATGCGAAGACCGGGAGGTGCTGGAGTTTTTATGCCGGGCATATGAGGGCCCTACGGATGAGATGCTTGATATACTCAGAAGGGCTGATGCTCTTTCCTTTGAGGTATATGAGCTTCCGGAAAAAGTACTTACGGCCAAGCTGTTCGCCTCATCCTTCAATGATCTGGATGAGAGCTTTGAGATATACATCCGGAGATGCGAGCAGAAGGAAGCCATCATACGTGCATATCTCACCATCAGGTGCGATGATTATTTCGAAAGGGAGGATGACAGCCTTCCGGATCAGTTCTTTGAGATACTTTATTCCTACGTAAGCTCGGCAGAGGACTACGGAAAGCTTCCTGATATCTATCTGCTGGCCCTTACCAAACATTATGAGGAAAAGGACAGGCTCCTTGATGATGAGGCGGAGCTCTGCCAGAAACTCTGTGACATACTTATAGGACAGGGACTGATATTCAGATATACCAAGGCTCTTAAGAAAAAGATATCCATACCCAAGGAGATATGCGAACGGTACTATATCGAATATCACGGAGAAAGGGATTCGGCTCCCAGGCTCTATGTAAAGATATCTCCCGAAGATGATGAATATCATCGGGAAGAGATGGTAAGGGTATACGGAGGGATATATGTGATGAGCACCATCCTTTTCGTGGAGGATGAGCTTCACTATATGATCTACGATGACAGCATATCGGACTCCACGGTACAGGAGGGAAGCATCAGCGTAAAGAAGCTGCACAGCAGGGAAGAGGACAGATACTCGATGCTCGACCGTATGACCAAGGAACTGAAGGAAGCAAGGCTCTCAGAGCTTCAGGAGGATCTTAAGAACTATATCCTTACTGACGGAGAGCGGAGAGGCTTATTTGAGATCAGGGAATAGCTTATGGCATTAACAGTTGGAATAGATCTTTGCGATGACTATACCATGGTATATGTGTCAGGAGCGGAAGCTCCGGAGTACATGCCGACGGTCATATGCAGGGAAAAGAAAAATGAATATTGGTATATCGGCGAGGAGGCCTACAGAAAAGCCCTGTCAGGACAGGGAGTCCTTACGGATAAGCTGGTTTCGCTTATGAAGAAGGAGGGCAGGTCGACGGTCGGAGGCAGGACGTATACCTCCGTTGAGCTGTGCACGGTTTTTCTCAGGATGGCCATTGAGACTGCCCTTGGCGAGCAGACCATAGCAGACATAGACAGGCTTTGCCTGGTCCTTCACAGACCGGACAGGCTGCTTATGGATACGGTATCTGAGGCTCTTGCTGAGATGGGACTCAAAAAGGGCAGCTTCAGGATAGCCAGCCATGCGGAGGCCTTCATGCACTATGTGCTTAAGGGGGATAAGGAGCTGTACAATAACCTTGTAGGCCTTTATGATCTTTCCGAGGATTCCTTTTCATATTATGAATTCAGGGTCATAAGAGGGCTCAGCAGACTGAATGCTTCCTGTGAAGGGACAGATCTGGAGGAGGCATTTCATCTGGATGTCCTGAAGACGGACTCAGGAAGGAAACTGGCAGATCATATCATTGCCGAATGTGCCAGGAAGCTGATGGATAAAAAGATATTCTCCTCCGTATTTCTGACAGGAAAAGGCTTTGAGGATCTTGAATGGGCAGAGGAATTCAAGGAATATATATGCAGGAGGAAAAGAGTCATATATGAGGACGGGCTCTTTGCAAGAGGCGCAGAGATTTATGCAGCAAAAGAGCTTTCAGGGGCAAATGAGGACATCCTGATGCTCTGTGATTCCAGGATGACTTCGGAGATAGGCATGAATGTCATTGTGGCGGGAAGACAGAGCAGACTGGTGCTGGCGCCTGCAGGCATCCCCTGGTATGGGTACAGTGCTCATGTGGAGTTCATACCCTACAGACAGGATGGAATAGAGATAGACATCTATCCTTCAGACAGGCATAAATCAAGGATATCAAGGACCGTAGGGCTTAAGGAACTGGAACTTCCGGTAAGGCCTGAAAGGTGTACCAGGATATCCATGGATCTGAGCCTTATCGGACAGTCAGATATGGAGATCAGACTCAGGGACATGGGATTTGGAGAATTTTTCCCGGCTACAGGAGCCGAGATCGTATCGGAGATGGATTTCTGATGGCACTTATACTTTGCAAACAACAGGCACTGATACCGTTTTTTTATGAAAAGCTCAATCTGCGCATATGGTCTGCACAGGAGCTCTGTTATCTGATCTATAATTACCCGCTGATGGTCACTGACGGTGCTGTCTCCGAGGACATAATCAGCTGGATAGGAAAGGAACTCCAGGAAAAGGAGCTTTCAGGAAAGCTTGCCGAAGCCAGGGCTTCAGGAGAGACGGAGGACAATCTGCTGCTTATGATACTTACCCATTTCGGGTATTACGGCAGGGAAGAGATAAATGCATATATGGACAGGCTGGTGGAGATAAGCCGCTACGACAGGGAGGAATATCTGCGGGCCTGTGCAGCCGGATACTTCAAGGCAGACAGACTTGGTCCTGCATTTGAAAAATATGGTGAGGCTGCCGCCTGCGCGGATGAGAGGCTGAGAAGGTCCCAGGATCCGGCCAGGAGGGAGGAGCTGCTTCGCCTGAAGGCGGACTGCTATCTTGACATGGCAGTCATAAAGATCCTTATGTTTGAGGATAAAAAGGCCCTTGAGCTCATACTTCAGTCTGAACTTTCCATTAAGACAAAACGGGCCAGGGAGATGAAACACCTGCTTACCGGTGAAGCTGACATCTCCGATGATGATAAAAAAATGCTTGACAGCAGGAAAGAAGAACTTAAACTTAAGATATTATCCGGACGGCAGATTTCAGAGCTGGAGGATATGTTCAGAAAGGATTCCAGGAGTGCTCAGCAGGAGGCTGCAAAGCTTCTGGGAGATATGAAAAAGGCTTACAGGCGGATGCTCTGATCCTTGAGCGGAGATCCTTCAGTAAGCCATGAAAAGGAAACACATTATCTACAGGCGGAGGCATTGAGATGACAGAGCTTTCAAAGACATACGAACCTCAGGAGATGGAAAAGAGGATATATCAGAGATGGAAGAAGATGGGGTATTTTCATGCCGATGAAACATCGGACAAAAAGCCCTTCTCCATCGTCATGCCGCCGCCCAACGTAACCGGACAGCTTCATATGGGCCATGCTCTGGACAATACCCTTCAGGATGCACTCTGTAGATATAAGAGGATGCAGGGCTATGAAGTGCTCTGGCAGCCCGGCACCGATCATGCTGCGATAGCCACTGAGGTCAAGGTCATAGAGAAGCTTAAGAAGGAAGGCATAGAAAAGCAGGACCTGGGAAGAGAAGGCTTCCTTAAGGAGGCCTGGGCCTGGAAAGAGGAGTACGAAAGCAGGATACTCGGACAGCTTGAAAAACTTGGAGCATCCGCTGACTGGGACAGACTCCGTTTTACCATGGATGAAGGCTGTTCCGAGGCGGTTACCGAGGTATTTATCAAACTTTATGAAAAAGGATATATCTATAAGGGCAGCCGTATCATAAACTGGTGCCCCGTATGCAAGACCTCGATCTCGGATGCAGAGGTACTGCATGAGGATCAGGAGGGATTTTTCTGGCATATAAACTATCCGATAGTCGGAGAGGAAGGCAGATACGTGGAGATCGCTACCACCCGTCCGGAGACCATGCTTGGAGATACGGCGGTTGCGGTCAATCCTTCCGATGAGAGGTATAAGGATCTTGTGGGCAAGATGCTCAGGCTGCCACTTACTGACAGGGAGATCCCTGTCATAGCCGACGAATATGTGGATAAGGAATTCGGAACAGGATGCGTGAAGATAACTCCTGCTCATGACCCCAATGACTTTGAGGTGGGAAGAAGGCATGGGCTTCCGGAGATCTGCATAATGCATGATGATGCCACCATAGACTGCCCCGGATCAAAATATGACGGGATGGATCGCTATGAGGCCAGGAAGGCCATGGTGGAGGACCTTAAGGCAGAGGGGCTTATGGTAAAGGTGGTTCCCCACTCACACAGCGTAGGCATCCATGACAGGTGCCGTACCACCATAGAACCCATGATCAAGCCCCAGTGGTTCGTAAGGATGGATAAATTTGCAGAGGACTGCAGGAAGGTGCTTGAATCCGGAGAACTGAGGTTCGTTCCCGAAAACTATTCCAAGACCTATCTCAACTGGGTCAACAACATGCGTGACTGGTGCATTTCCAGACAGCTCTGGTGGGGACACAGGATACCTGCATACTACTGTGATGACTGCGGGGAGATCGTAGTTTCGAAGGAGATGCCTTCAGTATGTCCCAAGTGCGGAGGCAGGAGCTTTACCCAGGATGAGGATACGCTGGACACCTGGTTCTCCTCAGCGCTCTGGCCCTTCTCTACCATGGGATGGCCCCATGATACACCGACCCTTTCAAAGTTCTATCCCACCGACGTACTTGTAACGGGATACGACATCATATTCTTCTGGGTCATCAGGATGGTATTTTCCGGAGTGGAACAGACCGGCAGGAGTCCCTTCCATACGGTACTGATACATGGTCTTGTAAGGGATTCAGAGGGAAGGAAGATGTCAAAGTCCCTCGGAAACGGCATAGATCCCATAGAGGTCATCGACAGATACGGAGCTGATGCCCTGAGAGCGTCGCTGCTTACCGGCAACGCCCCCGGAAATGACATGCGTTTCTACTGGGAAAAGGTGGAAAATGAACGGAACTTTGCAAACAAGGTATGGAATGCTGCAAGGTTCATAATGATGAACATAGAAAAAACTGAGGAAGAGCTGGGAGACGGCATCCGCGACGTGATAAGGAATGCGGGAAAGAGCGGCAGGGAAGGCTCCATACCTGAGGGTATGAAGCTGGAGCTTCCGGACAAGTGGATACTTTCCAAGGTCAATGAGCTGAATGAGAAGATAGCTTCCAACATGGATTCCTTTGAGCTAGGCATAGCTCTTGACAATGTTACGGATTTCATATGGAATGAATACTGTGACTGGTATATCGAGATGGTAAAGCCCAGGCTTTACGGAGAGGATCCGGCTTCGAAGGAAGCAGCGCTCTGGACTCTCAAGACCGTGCTGGTAGATTCGCTCAAGCTCCTTCAGCCCTTCATGCCTTTCATTACTGAGGAGATATTTGACAGCCTTACGGATGAGGAGTCCATCATGATCTCCGAATATCCGAAAAAGAGGGAAGAGTTCTGCTTTAAGGCTGAGGAGAACAGCATAGAAAACGTAAAATCAGCCGTAAGGGCAGTAAGGACCGTACGTAAGGAGATGGACGTGCCCGTAAAGAAAAAGGCCCAGGTTTTCATACTGGCAAAGGACAGGGACATCGCCTCGACCTTTGACGGAGCTGAGGACATATTCGGTCTTCTCTGCGGTGCATCCGGACTTTCAGTCACCTGCGAGGCTTCGGATATACCGGACAATTCCGTTTCCGCGGTCATTGACGGAGCAACCGTTTATATGCCGCTTTCAGAGCTTGTGGATACGGAAAAGGAAAGGGCCCGTCTGCTTTCTGAAAAGGGCAGGCTGCTTTCAGAGCTTAAGAGATCCGAATCCATGCTCTCAAATGAGAGGTTCATCTCAAAGGCCCCTGCCGCAAAGGTAGAGGAGGAACGGCAGAAAAAGCTCAAGTATGAGGATATGCTGAAGACTGTGGAAGAGAGGCTTTCATCTCTCTGATCCGACGCGAAGGCTTACCCATATTTAATAGAACAATGTAAAAACAAGGAGGAAAAGATCATGTCTTATGTTGATGAGGTCTTGGCAGAGGTAAGAAAAAAGAATGCTTCGGAGCCTGAGTTTCTGCAGGCGGTAGGAGAGGTTCTGGAATCTCTTCGCGCCGTAGTCGATGCAAATGAAGAAAAATATAGAAAATACGGCATACTCGAAAGACTTGTGGAGCCCGAAAGGATCATATCCTTCAGAGTTCCCTGGATAGACGACAAGGGAGACGTAAGAGTCAATCGCGGCTATAGGGTCGAGTTCAACTCCGCGATAGGCCCTTACAAGGGAGGACTTCGTTTCCACCCTACGGTAAATCAGAGCATACTCAAATTCCTTGGCTTTGAGCAGACCCTTAAGAATTCCCTTACCAGCCTTCCGATCGGAGGAGGAAAGGGAGGAGCGGATTTCGATCCCAAGGGAAAGTCAGACCGGGAGGTCATGGCATTCTGTCAGAGCTTCATGAATGAGCTTTACAGACACATCGGTGCAGACTCAGATGTTCCTGCAGGTGATATGGGTGTAGGCGGAAGAGAGATAGGATACCTTTACGGCCAGTATAAGAGGATAACCGGACGCTATGAAGGAGTACTTACCGGAAAGGGACTGACTTTCGGAGGCTCCCTGGGACGTACCCAGGCTACCGGATACGGACTGATATATATCCTTGACGAGATGCTCAGCCATAAGTCCATCAGCCTTGAAGGAAAGAGGGTAGTGGTATCAGGATCAGGAAATGTTGCGATATATGCCGTAGAAAAGGCTCAGCAGCTGGGCGCCAGGGTAATCGCCATGTCAGACTCCAACGGATACATCCTGGATGAGGATGGCATAGATCTTGATATAGTTAAGGACATAAAGGAAGTAAAGCGGGGACGCATAAAGGAATATGCGGACAGAAAGCCCGGAGTATCCTTCCACGAGGGAGCAAGGGGCATCTGGTCAATAAAATGCGATATCGCACTTCCCTGTGCAACTCAGAATGAGCTGGATCTGGAGGATGCAAAGAAGCTTGTGGAAAATGGCTGCTTTGCAGTTGCCGAAGGTGCCAACATGCCTTCCACCCTTGAAGCAGCAGCATATTTTGTGGAGAAGAAGATAAACTATATGCCTGCAAAGGCGGCTAATGCCGGAGGCGTAGCAGTATCTGCGCTGGAGATGACCCAGAACTCCGAAAGGCTGTCATGGAGCTTTGAAGAGGTCGACAGGAGGCTCAAGGACATAATGGTCAACATTTATGCCATGACGAGCAGGGCAGCAGAAAAGTACGGACATGAAGGAGACTTTGTGACAGGTGCAAATATAGCCGGTTTTGAGAAGGTGGCAGAGGCCATGATGGGACAGGGTGTTTGCTGATCGTTTACTCGGGCGGGGCTTCGGCCCCGCCTTATTTGATATATGGAAAGATCGATTATGGACAGGGACGATATATACGACAGCAGGATACTGCTGGTAGATGACAATGCAGAGCTTCGGAGCATGCTTTTAAAAGCGATGGAGAAGGAAGGCTATAAAAATGTTTCGGCTGCCGGAAGCTGCAGGGAGGCCATGACCAGGCTCAGGCTTTCCGGGGCAGACTTCATAATCCTTGATATCAACCTTCCGGACGGAGACGGATTTTCACTGATGAAGGAGATACGGGAGACGGAGGGCTATGGGGACATCCCCATACTTTTTCTGAGCGCAAGGGATAAGGATGCGGACAGGCTGTTCGGGCTGGGGCTCGGAGCAGATGATTACATGGTCAAGCCCTTCCTTAAAAAGGAGCTTATGCTCAGGATGTATGCCATACTTAAAAGGAGCCATCCCCATGTGAGGACAGAGCAGGAGGAGAACAGGAAGCTTATTCTTGGCGGAAAGACCATAGACCTTGATGCTGCGACCGTTACCTCCGGATCAGGAGTGGACAATCTTACGGTAAAGGAGCTCAGGATCCTTGAGACTTTGCTTAAGAGCCGGGGGAGGATAGTGACCTTCGATGATCTGTGCAAGGCTGTATGGGATGCCCAGTATTATACCTATGAAAACACGGTCATGGTGCACATGAGAAGACTTCGTGAAAAAGTGGAGGAAGATCCCTCCTCCCCCAGATGGATAGTGACCCAGAGAGGGATAGGCTACAGACTGAATACGGAGGAGATGGCAGAAAAGCTTGAAAAGAAAGGATGAAAACCGCATATTCAGATCAGCCATGCTTAGGAGATTTATCTGGATCTCGGCGGTGCTCAGCCTTTTGATCCTGATCCTGGCAGTGAGCATCATGCTGCTTCTGGAGACAGAGGTCCTTCATTTTCTCCCGGCCCTTGCCCTGATGGCTTTCCTGTGCTTTTTGATCTGCTGTATGTTTATCGCAGCCTCCCTGTCATTTTTCAGAAGGCTTTCGGAGCTTCTTTCAGGCATAAGGAGACTGGCTGAGGGAGAACCGGTACACATGTACGAGGAGGGGATCATTTCAGAGCTTGCAAAGGGGCTCAATCAGGCATCGGAGATTCAGACCAGACAGAAAAGGATGCTGGAAAAGAGGGATGACCTTCGCATCGAATGGATCAGGGGAGTTTCCCATGATATACGCACGCCTCTTTCAGTTGCCCTGGGATATGCTGAGGAGCTTGAGGAGGATGAAGACCTTACTGAGGAACAGAGGCAGGAGGCTTCGCTCATAAAGGAACAGACCCTGAGGATCAGGGAGCTTATAGAGGATCTGAATCTGCTCTCAAGGCTGGAATATGACAGTCATCCCCTCAGGCTAAGGGAGACTGCGGCTGCCGGGCTCATAAGGAATGCAGCGGCGGAGATGATGAATGGACAGTCCATACTCAGAGACGGCAGGGAGGAGAGCGTAACCATGGCTGACTTTGACATGGAGCTTATGCTGATGCCGGAATTTGAAAGGCTCAGCCTCATGGTGGATCCTGCCCTGATACGCCGGGTGCTCAGGAATATCATCGGAAACTGTGTAAGACATAACCCTGATGGCTGCAGCATAGTCATCTTTGCCCACAGATCAAAGGACAGGGCCTTCGTGGATATAACTGACAACGGGATGGGCATACCTGAGCCCGTGGCTTTCTGCATCAATTCTTACGGAAGCGAGCTCTGGGACGAGACTGCCCTGGAGTATTCGGAGGAGGAAGACGAAAGAGGCGGACAGAAGCCCCATGTCATGGGCATGCGCATAGCGAAGCGCATCATGCTTTCTCATGGTGGAAGTCTGATGGTAAAACCGGATCTTCACACCGTAAGCCTTGTATTTCCACTGTAGATCTGGTAAAATATTTCGACTGACATATAAATAAATATCAATATATTAAAAGAGGTAGGATCAAAATGAAATTTTGCTATCCTTGTATTATAAACGAGCAGGAAGACGGAAAAGTGCATGCCAGCTTTCCGGACCTGGAGATGTGTGAGGCCATTGGCAGAGACCTGGAAGAGGCTCTTGAAAACGCCAAGGAGGCCGAGCGCAACTGGATCGAGCTTGAGCTTTCCGAGGAGGAATTTGAACTTCCTCCGAGGAGCGAGCTCCATGAGATCAGGCTTCAGCCGGGAGAACGTGTGATGAATATCTCGGTAAATATAAGACTTATGGAAGGATATGATGAATAACTGACTGCAGCTTTCCCGGAACCATATAAGGCAGTCTTTTTACATTGGATTCATATGGGATTTACTGATATTTTTATGATAGGCATAGGCCTGTCGATGGATGCATTTGCCGTAGCCATATGCAAAAGCCTTGCAATAGGACGCTTTGATATAAAAAAAGCCCTGGTGATAGGTGCCTGGTTCGGTGCATTTCAGGGGCTTATGCCGCTCCTTGGCTTCCTGCTTGGAAGCGCAGTAAGCGGATATATCAGCAGATATGCGGGCATAGTGGCATTTATATTGCTGTTCTTCATCGGATTCGGGATGATCAGGGAAGCCCGGAAGGATGAGGAGGAAAGCTATGGAAGCGATGTGGGGCCTTCGGCCATGCTGCCTGCAGCTCTGGCCACCAGCATAGATGCACTTTCCGTAGGAGTAACGTTTTCAGCTTATGAGGTGGATATATTGGGAAGCGCCCTCCTGATCGCTCTTACTACTTTCGTGATCTCGTTTATCGGAGTCAGGATAGGCACCGTGTTCGGAGACAGGTATAAAAGCAGGGCAGAGCTTCTGGGGGGAATGATACTTATACTCATAGGCATAAAGCTTCTGATTGGGGCCTGAAGGCCTGAAGGAGGATATGGATGGAATTCATCATTGAAAATGCAAGACGCAGTGATCTGCCGGAGATCAGGGAGATATATGCACAGGCCAGAGCCTTTATGGCGGAAAACGGCAATCCCGGACAGTGGACTGGCGGCTACCCCACGGATGAGGACATACTTAATGACATAGAGCTTTCACAGCTTTATGTGGCGAGATCCAGCGCCGGATCCAGGAACATAGCCTGTGTGTTTGTGTTTTTTATCGGCCTGGACCCTTCCTATTTCAGTATTGAGGACGGTGCCTGGCTCAATGATGCGGAATATGGAGTGATCCACAGGATCGCTACGGCAAAATGGGCTAAGGGCAGGGGCGCAGCTGCCTTCTGCATAAATGAGTGTTTCAAATATTACGGCAATATACGCATAGACACCCACAATGACAACATCCCCATGCAGAGGCTTATCGAAAAGTGCGGCTTCAAAAGATGCGGGACAGTACATATGGCTTCTGACGGAACCCCCAGGATAGCCTATCAGAAGTCCGCGGATCTTATACTTGCGTCAAATTCTCCCAGGCGAAGGGAACTTATGAAGAAGCTTGGACGTCCCTTCTTTGCAGATCCTTCCAAGGTGGAGGAAAAACTGCCTGAGGGTATGGATCCTTCCATGGCTGCCGAGTATCTCTCATCCATAAAGGCTCAGGAGGTCTATGACAGATACGGAGATAGAGAGCTTACGGTCATAGGCTCGGACACAGTGGTACTGCTTGACGGGAGGATCTTTGGAAAGCCCAGGGATGAAGAGGATGCCAAAAGGATGCTCCGCGAGCTGTCCGGAAGGACTCATGAGGTCAGGACAGGAGTTACGATAATTTCAAAAAAAGGAAAACAGAGCTTTACTTCAGTTACTGAAGTTGAGTTTTATCCTCTTTCGGAAAAGGAGATAGAGGATTATGCAGCTTCCGGAGAGCCCATGGATAAGGCAGGGGCCTATGGGATACAGGATCAGGGCGCACTGCTTGTAAAGGAGATCCGCGGGGATTTCTTTACCGTAGTGGGATTTCCGATAGCTGAGGTCAGCAGAAGACTGTAGAATAAAATGGGGAGGGGGCCAGGATGTTTAAAAGGGATCTGTATTTGAAAAAGCTTGAGATGTATACCGGCAGGGATGTCTGTAAGATCGTGACCGGAGTGCGCCGCTGCGGAAAGACCACCATCATCAGGCAGTTTATTGAAGAACTTAAGGATGGAGGAGTTCCGGAGGAAAATATCATATATCTGGATTTTGAAAAGCTCATTTATAATTACTTTACTTCAGAGGACGGACTTCGGGACATGCTGGCAGAATTCGTGAACGGAGCCGCCGGACACTGCTACATATTCCTGGATGAGGCCGGGGACATCAGATCCTGGGGCAGGGTATGCTCGGAAATGATGAATCTTTTTGACTGTGATATCTATGTGATCTCATCCAACGACAGCATATTTTATGAAGGCTTCCAGAAGGATCTCGCATACAGATATGTGCGCATAGACGTTTATCCGCTTATTTTCAGCGAGTTCGTGGAACTCTGTGCATCGGATGAAAAATATACCGGGCTTCAGGAAGAAGAGCTTTTTGGCATTTATCTGCGCAGAGGAGCATTTCCTGCGGTTTATTCCATGGATGAGGAGACGGCTGAGAGCTGGCTTAAGGATACATACAACTCTGCCATACTTAAGGATGTGGTGCGTGCAAGAAAGTTAAGGGACATAAACCATATCGACAAGATCGCAGGATATATCATGGAAAACCTCGGAAAGGTCTATTCCCCGAAGGCGCTGAGAGACAGCATCAGGGAACAGGGCATCACGATCTCCGTGGATACGGTCTACTCGGTACTGGAAGCCCTTCTGGGGTCGGGGCTGATCATGAAGGTTCCCAGATTTGACATTAAAAATGACAAAGAGCTTGAGACCCAGGAAAGATATCACGTCTGTGACATTGCCATGAGGAATGCGGTCATGGGAGACGAAGGTGCGGGAAGGTCTCAGGCCATGGAAAACGTGCTGCATACCGAGCTGCTTACAAGGGGCTTCAAGGTCTATGTGGGAAAGCAGGGACGCTATCAGGTGGACTTTATGGCGGTCAAGGCCGAGGACAGGACTTATCTTAACTGCTGTGAATACCTGAACAGCAATGAGGCCATAAAAAAGGAATTCAACCCCCTTGTGAAGATCCGGGACAACTATTTCAAGATGGTGCTTTCCATGGATACTGAGACCAAGGTCAATAAAGGAGGGATCATCAATTTCCCGCTTACAAAATTCCTCCTTCAGGGATGACCAGCGATAAGGAGTCTGATTGCCATGGAGCCTTTGCACAGTAAAAACGGAAAAGAGAGAAGGCCTGAAAAGCTTAAAAGGCTTGCGGTAGTTACCGGAGCAGGGCGGGGAATAGGTGCTGCCGTGGCAAAGGAGCTCGCAGAGAGAGGATACGGCCTCATCATTAATGCAAGGAATGAAGAAAGGCTGCTCCTGAAGGCAGGAGAGCTTGAAGCATATGGAGGTATAGTGGTTCCCGTTGCAGGGGATATAGGAGATCCCGAGACCTCAGAGCGTATTTTCAGTGAAGCCGAAAGGCTGACGGATTCCTTTGATGAGCTGGTGCTTGTAAATAATGCGGGCATATCCAGTGTGGGACTGATACAGGATCTGGACATTGAAGCCTGGCATGAGCTTATAGAGACAAACCTCAGCAGCGTGTTCTATACAGTGAGAAAGGCTGTACCGATCATGCTCGGCCGGAAGCGGGGGCATATCGTAAACATCTCCTCAGTATGGGGACAGGCAGGGGCCTCCTGCGAAGCCGCATATTCAGCCTCCAAGGGTGGGGTCGACGCTTTTACCAAAGCGCTGGCAAAGGAACTGGCGCCCAGCAACATACAGGTAAATGCCCTGAGCCTCGGAGCCATGGATACGGATATGAACAGCTGCTTTTCGGATGAGGAGAAGGAGCTTATTGCTTCCGAGATACCGGCAGGGAGATTCGGAAGGCCGGAAGAGGCAGCAGAGGCCTGTGCATATCTCTGCGAATGCGGTCCTTATCTGACGGGTCAGATCATCAGACTTGACGGTGCCTGGATATGATCATTTTCGGTTTTTGTAAGATAATCGGTAGCTAAAAAGAAAAAAAATTAATAATTTCATGTGGTAGACTTGGTCACACGGCGATTTTTCGCTGTGTGATTTTTTTATGGAGGACAGTATTATTGACATTGAAAAGAAAGATAACGGGATTCATGCTCATGACAGCCATGGCGGCCATGATGTCCGTGAATGCCTATGCGGATGAAAAAACGGATATGGCTGAAAAGACTGCCGAAACTGCTGCAGCTGCAGCAGATACTGCGGAAGCGCTGGCAGATCTTATTGCATACGGAAATAACGGAGAAAGCATACTGAACGGGGCATTTGTCCAGGAACAGGCTGAATCAGGGCTCCGGGACCAGATAGCTGCATATGCAAAGCAGTTTGTCGGAGGAAGGTACCGTTATGGAGGGACCTCTCTCACAAGCGGAGTGGACTGTTCAGGATTTGTCATGAGGATATTCCAGAACTTCGGTATAAATACCGGCCGGGACAGCCGGACCCAGGCCTCCGTGGCAAGGACAAAAAGTGCATCGGAGATCATGCCGGGAGATGTGGTGTTCTATGGCTCCGGAGGAAGAGTCAATCATGTGGGTATATATATCGGAGAGGGATTGATAGTGCATGCATCCAATGAACGCACCGGCATAAAGATAAGCAGCATGTATTACCGGACACCGATGAAGATAGGAACATTTATCTGAACCCGAAGACCGGAGATATATCAGGATAAAAAGAAAACGGACACTGGGCTTTACAGTGTCCGTTTTGATATTGGAACAGCCTGAACATCATCCTTCAGGCTCGATGAGCCCGTAGGTATCTCCTTTTCTCTTATAGACTACACAGGTCTCGTCGGTCTCTGCATTCTTGAATACAAAGAAATTGTGGCCGAGCAGCTCCATCTGCAGGCAGGCTTCCTCGGGATCCATGGGCTTGAAGTCGAACTTTTTGATCTTTACGATCTTTATCTCAGCCTCTTCCTCGGGAGATTCCTCCTCCTCGAAGAGAGATGAAAATGACTCAGCATGCTGTGTCTTGTCTATCAGTTTTTTCCTGTGGCGGCGGATCTGCCTTTCGATGATCTCCTCCACAAGATCTATGGATACATACATATCCGTAGAGCTTTCTTCGGCTCTGATGATGGAGCCCTTGACGGGAATGGTCACTTCTATGGTCTGCATGTCCTTCTGTACGGACAGGGTGACCAGGGCCGTCGTATCCGGAGTGAAAAATTTTGAAAGCTTGCCCAGCTTCTTTTCCACCTGGGCCTTGAGTCTTTCTGTTACTGCTATGTTGCGTCCTGTGATAGTAAACTTCATCAGATCACTCCCCTTCTGTATAATATATAAGAGCAGCTGGACTGCTCTGACTGTAGTATAGCATAACCCAAGGATATTTTCGACTGTTTATATAAAAAATAAGGATAAAGATAAGATATTTTGTGCAGCTTAACGGAAGGGCGGGGCATAAAGAGTAAAAACTTTCTAAATTCCCTCTGTCAACTTGCTTTAAGCCCGGTGTGGTGATAAGATATTTTAGTTATCTTATGCATAAATGTACAGATATCGTTAAATTTGCATGTCAGGAGCTAATAAATGGCAAATCTAATAGAAAAAGTATTCGGTACGCACAGCGAAAGAGAACTTAAGCATATCTACCCCATAGTGGATAAGATAGAGGCGCTTTCAGACAGGATGGCCGCCATGAGCGATGAAGAGCTCAAGGCCCAGACTCCCAAGTTCAAGGAGAGGCTGGAAAACGGAGAGACCCTGGATGACATCCTTCCGGAGGCCTTCGCCACGGTCAGGGAAGCGGCGTCAAGAGTCCTTGGCATGAGGCATTTCCGCGTTCAGCTGATAGGCGGAGTGGTGCTTCATCAGGGACGTATCGCTGAGATGAAGACCGGAGAAGGAAAGACGCTTGTATCGACCTGTCCCGCATATCTCAATGCCCTTGCTGGCAAGGGAGTTCATATAGTCACGGTCAATGATTACCTGGCAAAGCGAGACGCGGAATGGATGGGAAAGGTCCATGAGTTCCTCGGCCTTTCAGTGGGCGTGGTACTCAATTCCATGGACAATGCCGAGCGTAAGGCTCAGTATGCAAAGGATATAACCTATGTGACCAACAACGAGCTGGGCTTTGACTACCTGCGTGACAACATGGCCATATATAAGGAGCAGCTGGTCCTCAGAGGGCTCAGCTACTGTATCATAGATGAGGTGGACTCAGTCCTTATAGATGAAGCCCGTACTCCCCTCATCATTTCCGGCCAGTCAGGAAAGAGCACCAAGCTCTATGAGATGTGCGACGTGCTGGCAAAGCAGATGGAGAGAGGCGAGGCTTCTGCCGAGTTCTCCAAGTTCAATGCTATCATGGGCGAGGAGATAGAGGAGACCGGAGACTTCATCGTTGATGAGAAGGAAAAGACCGTCAGCCTTACAGAACAGGGCGTGGCAAAGGTCGAGGCCTTTTTCCATATCGATAACCTTGCCGATGCGGAGAATCTGGAGATTCAGCATAATATCATCCTTGCTCTCAGGGCAAATAACCTTATGCACAGGGACAAGGACTATGTGGTAAAGGATGATGAGGTTCTGATAGTCGATGAGTTTACCGGACGTATCATGCCCGGAAGACGCTATTCGGATGGACTTCATCAGGCAATAGAAGCGAAGGAGCATGTGAACGTAAAGAGGGAGAGCCGGACCCTTGCGACCATAACCTTCCAGAACTTCTTCAATAAATTTGACAAAAAAGCGGGCATGACCGGTACTGCCCAGACAGAGGAAAATGAGTTCCGAAGCATCTACGGCATGGATGTTGTGGTTATTCCGACCAATGTCCCCGTCATCAGGATCGATCATGATGACTCGGTCTATAAGACCAAGACGGAAAAGTTCAGGGCCGTATGCGATGCGGTGGAAGAAGCCCATGCAAAGGGACAGCCCGTGCTGGTGGGTACCATCACCATCGAGACCTCGGAGCTGCTCTCCAGGATGCTGAATCGGAGAGGCATACCACACAAGGTGCTCAATGCAAAATTCCACGAGCTTGAGGCGGAGATAGTGGCCGAAGCCGGACGCCATGGAGCGGTTACGATAGCCACCAACATGGCAGGACGCGGAACCGACATTAAGCTGGATGAAGAAGCGAGGGCGGCCGGAGGACTCCGGATAGTCGGAACCGAGAGGCATGAGTCCAGACGTATAGACAATCAGCTCAGAGGACGTTCAGGACGTCAGGGAGATCCCGGAGAATCCAAATTCTATCTTTCTCTGGAGGACGATCTGCTTCGTCTCTTCGGTGCAGACAATCTCATGGGCATGTTCAATAGGCTCGGCGTGGAGGAAGGAGAGGAGATCCATCATAAGATGCTCTCCAAGGCCATTGAGGGTGCACAGAAGAAGATAGAGAGCAATAACTTCGGAATACGTGAGCAGCTGCTCAAGTATGATGAGGTAAACAACGAGCAGAGGGATATCGTTTACAAAGAAAGAAGGAAGGTCCTTGACGGTGTCAACATGAGGGATGTGATCATCAAATACATCCAGGATATCGTTGACAATGCGGTGGATATGACTATCACCGAGGAAGGAACTCCGGAGACCTGGGATATGCAGGGGCTTAACAATCTGCTTCTGCCGGTGATCCCTCTCAGCCCTCTTAAGCTTTCTGCCGAGCAGTTTGCATCTATGAAGAGGGATGAACTCAAGCAGCTCTTAAAGTCAGAGGCTATAAAGCTGTATGAGGAGAAGGAAGCCGAGTTCCCCGATCCCGAACAGATGCGAGAGATCGAGCGTGTCATACTGCTCAGAGTCATAGATAACAAGTGGATGAGCCATATCGATGATATGACTCAGCTCCGTGAAGGCATCGGACTTGTGGCCTTTGGACAGAAGGATCCCCTTGTGGAGTATAAGACCGAGGGCTATGCCATGTTTGACGACATGACTGCTGCCATAAAGGAAGATACGGTAAGGATCCTTTATCATATAAAGGTACAGCAGAAGGTGGAGAGAGAGCCTGCCGCAAAGATCACCGGGACCAACAGGGATGACACCGCAAAGGCAGCGCCCAAAAAGCGTGAGGTAAGGAAGATATATCCCAATGATCCCTGCCCCTGCGGTTCAGGAAAGAAGTTCAAGCAGTGTCACGGAAGGAATTACAGACCCGGAGACAGGATCGACTTTTCAAGTCCTGCAGTCTGATCCATGAGAGGTAAGAGATGGCGATAGTTGAATTTGAAACATATAAATCCGAGCTGGAAGGCCTCAAAGCTCCGATAGAGGAGCTTAGGGGATCGCTTGATCTGGAATTCAAAAAGGACCGTATCACAGAGCTGGAGAGACAGATGGAAGAGCCGGATTTCTGGGATGATGCCCAGAAATCCACAAAGATCGTAAAGGAACTTAAGTCGCTTAAGGATGCGGTCGAGACCTATCATTCCCTGGTGAGCCAGTATGAAGACATAGAGACACTTATCGAGATGGGCTCTGAAGAGGATGACGAAGAGCTGGCGGAGGAAACCGGGGAAGCACTTAAGAAACTCCGTACTGATATTGAGACCGAAAGGACTGCCCAGCTGCTTTCTGGAGAATACGATGCAAACAATGCCATCATTGCTCTGTCGGCAGGTGCAGGCGGAACAGAGGCGATGGACTTCAATGAGATGCTCTATCGTATGTATACCAGGTGGTGTGACAAGCACGGCTTCAAGATCAAGGTGATGGATTATCAGGAGGGCGATGAAGCAGGTATAAAGGGAGTGAGCTTTACCGTTGAGGGACAGAATGCATACGGGCTTTTGAAGTCTGAAGCAGGAGTCCACAGGCTGGTGCGCATCTCCCCCTTCAATGCTCAGGGCAAGCGTCAGACCTCCTTCGTATCCTGTGATGTCATGCCGGAGCTGGATGACACGATAGAAGTAGATATAGACCCCAAGGATATCAAGATGGAGGTCTACCGTTCATCGGGAGCCGGAGGACAGCACATAAACAAGACCTCCTCTGCAGTAAGGCTCATACACATTCCGACGGGTATAGTTACTGCGTGTCAGGAGGAAAGATCCCAGTTCCAGAACAGGGAAAAAGCCATGCAGATGCTTCGTTCGAAGCTCTATATGATCAAACAGCAGGCCCATGCCGAAAAGCTTTCTGACATCAGGGGAGACGTAAAGGAGATAGCCTGGGGAAGTCAGATCCGCAGCTATGTGCTTCAGCCTTATACCATGGTCAAGGATGTGCGTACCGGCGAAGAGACAGGAAATGCTCAGGCTGTGCTTGACGGAGAGATAGACAACTTTATCAGCGCCTATCTCAGATGGCTCAAATTGGGAAAGCCTGACAGAAGGGTTGCTGACAGCGAATAAATCTTATGAATTTTCGGGCGGTGCGGTCCAGCGGATCGCACCGACTTTTGAATATGAAGGGAATATGAAGGACCAGCTTATTACTTGCTTTGAAAGCGAAAGTGCGGAAGATACCTTCCTTATCGGAAGACAGCTTGGAGAAAAGGCTTCCCCGGGAGAGATCTATCTCCTTTCCGGAGATCTGGGGGCAGGGAAGACCGTTTTTGCCAAGGGCTTTGCCAGCGGGCTTCAGGTAGAAGACGATGTTACCAGCCCTACGTTTACCATAATTAGGGAATATGAGGGAGGAAGGATCCCCTTTGCGCATTTTGATGCCTACAGGATCGATGACCCGGATGAGATGTATGAGCTTGGATATGAAGACTATTTTTTCGGAAACTGGGTATGTCTCATAGAATGGCCGGAGATGATCGAGGAGCTGATACCTGATGAGGCCTGCCGGATATACATTTCCAGGGACCTTGCAAGGGGAATGGATCACAGGGACATAAAGATCGAAAGACGGTGATATCTTATGAAGATACTTAGCATTGAAAGCTCAGGCCATGTGGCATCCACGGCAGTCATAGAAGATGAGGTACTCAGAGCCGAATTTACCTTGAACAACGGGCTTACACATTCGGAGACCCTGATGCCGATGCTTGCAGGGATGCTGGAGCTTTGCGGGATAGACAAACATTCTATAGATGCAATCGCAGTATCGGCGGGCCCCGGATCATTTACGGGACTCAGGATAGGGGCGGCCACTGCAAAGGGGCTGGCGCTGGGGCTTGGCAGGCCCATCATCTCGGTATCCACACTGGAGGCTCTGGCATTCAATCTCTGCCATGCCTCCGGAGCCACAGTCTGTCCCATCATGGATGCCCGCAGAGGCCAGGTCTACAGGGCTGCATTCAGGGAGGGCATACGCCTTATTGAAGATGGGGCGGAAAGCATGGATGATTTTATTGACAGACTTAACGGACTTGGTCATGGCAATGGGGAGTTTATTTTCCTTGGAGATGGAGTGCCGGTATACAGGGAAAAGATAACGGAAAGGCTTAAGGGCTCCTATGTTTTTGCAACTGCAGAAAACAGCCTTCAGAGAGCTGCCTCAACCGCGCAGCTGGGGCTGTGGGCCTATCAGAAATGGCTGATAGAGCATGGCAGGACTGCTGAAGAGGTGCTTGAGGAAGGGATAGCTGCCATTGACTTTTTTGACGATCAGGTTATGGATCCGGATGATTTTGCCCCTCATTATATAAGAAAACCCCAGGCACAGAGAGAACTGGAATCAGGGCTTCTGGAGGATCCGGGAGAACACAGCCTGAAAAAAATGACCGGAGAGAAGCATGGAAAAAAACGTAAGCCTGAAGCCGGCAGATAAGCGGGGACTTCTTTCGGCGGCCGCATTGGATAAGGAATTGTTCCCGGACAGCCCCTGGGGAGAGCCGGGCTTTGAGAGATGTCTTCTTTGCGGGCCCGAATGCTGCCTTACTGCGGAAGAAAAGGATACAGGACGGCTTCTCGGCTATGTGATATTTTCAGCCATCTCAGACAGTGAGATATACCGGATAGGAGTGGACCCGAATTGCAGAAGACAGGGCATAGGAACCTTGCTTCTTGATACTGCCGAAGTCTTCTGCAGAGAGCAGGGAGGGGAAAGGCTTTTCCTTGAAGTAAGGGAGGACAATGTCCCTGCATTAAGTCTGTATACCTCGGCAGGCTTTAAGGAGATATACAGAAGAAAGGCTTATTATAAGGATCCGATAACGGATGCCGTCATAATGGAAAAACTTATCGTAAAAGAAAAGGAGACAGGAGATGCTTGATGTCTGTCTGCTGGGCACTGGAGGCATGATGCCGATGCCCAAGCGCTGGCTTACCTCCCTTATGCTGCGATGCGGAGGATCCAATATCATAATAGACTGCGGCGAAGGTACCCAGATAGCCCTAAAGGAGGCGGGGATATCTCCGAAGCCCATAGACATAATGTGCTTTACCCATATGCATGCGGACCATATTTCCGGGCTTCCTGGAATGCTTCTTGCCATGGCAAATGCGGAAAGGACTGAGCCCGTGGTCATGATAGGCCCGAAGGGACTTTTCAATGTCACCAGATCCCTGAGATGCATAGCTCCCGAGCTTCCTTTTGAGCTCAGGTTCATTGAGCTGGATCAGAATACTGAGGAATACAGGCTCGGAGAATATATAATAAACTGCTTCCGGGTGAGTCATAACATTACCTGCTACGGATATTCCGTCACCGTCCCGAGGAAGGGAAGATTTGACGTGGAAAGGGCTAAGGAACAGGGTATAGACGTAAAATACTGGAATGCCCTTCAGCATGGAGAGACCGTTAAGGATGAGCTTAGCGGCAGGACATATAAGCCATCCATGGTCATGGGCGAGGACCGGAGGGGGATCAAGGTGACCTACACCACGGATACCCGTCCTTGTGACAACATAATCAGAGCGGCTTCTGATGCAGACCTGTTTATCTGTGAGGGTATGTACGGAGAGCCGGGTATGGAGGACAAGGCCAGGGCATATAAGCACATGACGATGCAGGAATCTGCTGCCATGGCGGCAAAGGCGGAGGTACCGCCCAGAGAGCTCTGGTTTACTCACTACAGCCCCTCCATGCTCAGGCCCAAGCAGTACCTTGAGGATGTAAGGAAGATATTTCCGAATTCCTTCTGCGGCAAGGATGGGATGCATAAGGAGCTTATGTTTGACGAGGGATGATTCTGATGGATAAAAATGATGTATTGATACTGGGCATAGAAAGCTCCTGCGATGAGACTGCTGCCTCAGTGGTAAGGAACGGAAGGGAAGTCCTTTCGAATATCATTTCATCACAGATAGACATACATACGGTATATGGAGGAGTAGTTCCTGAGATAGCATCCAGGCTCCATTGTGAAAATATAAATGGAGTCATAAAAATGGCACTCAGGGATGCGGACATAGGATTTGAGGACCTGAATGCGATAGCGGTCACTGCAGGTCCTGGACTTGTGGGGGCCCTGCTTATCGGGGTATCCGAGGCCAAGGCTCTTTCCTATGCGATTGACAGGCCCCTTATAGCCGTACATCACATAGAAGGCCATGTGGCAGCAAATTACATCTCCCATAAGGAACTGGAACCTCCATATGTATGCCTGATCGTATCAGGAGGACATACCCACCTCTGCGTGGTCAGGGACTATGATGATTTTGAGATAATAGGACGAAGCATGGATGATGCTGCCGGTGAAGCCTATGATAAGGTGGCAAGGGCGGTAGGTCTTGGCTATCCGGGAGGTCCCAAGATAGACAGGGCTGCAAGGACAGGAGATCCGAATGCGATCAGCTTCCCTATCGGAGAAGTCAGGGACAGGCCTTATGATTTTACATTTTCAGGGCTCAAATCGGCGGTGCTGAATTATATAAACAAGGCACATATGACCGGAGAAGAGATAAATGTTCCTGATCTTTCCGCTTCATTTCAGAAGGCGGTGATAAGACAGCTCGTAGATCGGACGGTGGCATGTGCTGAGGAACTGGGATTCACAAAGGTAGCCATTGCCGGAGGCGTGAGTGCAAATTCTGCCCTTCGTAAGGAATTGGAGAAAGAATGCAGAAAGAGAGGGATGGATAGTTATTTTCCTGAACCGATATACTGCACCGACAATGCTGCGATGATCGCAGCTGCAGCTTATCACTCATATCTGCGCGGAGACTTCGCGGATATGAAGCTCAATGCTTCACCAAATCTTAAGTTAGGCATGAAAGCCGGTAGATGATATGGATAGTTTTGAAAGGTTACATTTAAAAGAAGAAAATGAAAACGGAACAGATGAGCATCCGTTTTATACAGCCATAGTCCTTGCTGCCGGAAGCGGCATAAGGATGCATTCCGATGTAAAAAAACAGTTCATGATGCTCGAGGATGCTCCGGTGGTCATCCACAGCCTGAGGGCCTTTGATGAAAATAAAAATATCGGATCCATCGTGTTGGTTACCGCAAAGGATGATATGGAATATGCCAGGGATATCTGCATTAAGTACGGGATCAGGAAGGTCCGTGACATTGCAGAGGGCGGGGATACCAGATTCAGATCCGTATACAACGGCATAAGGTCAGTCCCTGAGGGCACTGATTATGTTCTGATACATGATGGTGCCAGGCCCCTGGTGTCTGAAGGTCTGATAAACAGGTGCTGTGATTTTGTGACCGGATATAAGGCCTGTGTGGCAGCGATCCCTGCGACCGACACCATAAAGGCCGTGGACTTAAGCGGATATGCGACGGAGACTCTGGACAGAACCCACCTGTTCATTGTGCAGACACCGCAGGCGTTTTTCTATCCGCTTATCATGGATGCCTATGACAAGCTCTTCGTTACCATAAATGCCTATGATTCCGATGAGAGCAAAATAACTGATGACGGAGTGATAGTGGAGAGCATGTCCAGCTACAGGGTGAAGATAGTAAACGGGGACAGATCAAACATTAAGATCACCACTCCGGAGGATCTGATAGTCGCAAAGGCCCTGTATCTGTCCAAAAAAAATGATTGACAAGCAGAAGGTTTTTTATTAAGATAGTTGAGCACGTTAAAACCTAAGAGGTTCAGCCATATAACGTGCAGGTACGGAAAGGTATCGAAGTGGTCATAACGAGGCGGTCTTGAAAACCGTTTGTCCGCAAGGGCACATGGGTTCGAATCCCATCCTTTCCGCTTTCAGCAGAAGTACCCAAGAGGCTGAAGGGGATCCCCTGGAAAGGGATTAGGTCGTTAATAGCGGCGCAAGGGTTCAAATCCCTTCTTCTGCGTAAGAGGCGTAGCGCTTAGGACGCCTCTTTTTTATCCTCATCATCCGGGTAAAATTAAGGAGTAAAAAAAGATAAAAATACTTCTTGACAACGGAAGGATGATGCGATATCATAAGCAAGCTGTCTCTGAAAAAGAGAAGCAAACGAACTTTTGGGACAGGCTCCTACAGGGATCTGAAAAAAAGTTCAAAAAACCTCTTGACAACGCGATAGCGGATGTGATAGAGTATACAGGCTGTCAGCGAGGAGCTGAGAGCGAAGCACCTTGAAAAAGCAACAACGATTAATGCACAGACCCTGAAGATTCCAAAAGCGAAGAAGCTCAAGAGAGCGGAATCGGGAAGA
>DVNQ01000112.1 GCA_018714245.1 Candidatus Avilachnospira avicola | reverse complement strand
AATCCTCAGCAAGTCCGAGCCTTATGGTGTGTCCCCACATGGAATCATCACCGGCCTCGATGTCGTGGAACAGAGAAATGAAGGAGTTTCCAACTTCCTTAAGCATGGAGGTAAGGATAACCTCTGCCTTCTCGGGGTTCTCGGAATCGATGTATGCAGCGTACTGATCGGAGTCAACGCCGATAGCCCACTTTCCCTGCTCTACGCATGCCTCGAAGAGTCCGTCTCCTGATCCGCCTGCAACCTGGTAGAATACGTCACCGTTGTTGTTCCTGATCTGGTCAAGAACGAGGGACTTCATGGTAGCGGGATCGGTCCAGGATCCGCAGGCAGCCTTAACTACCTTTACATCAGTTCCGTTAGCTGCGTTCCAGTCCATAACACCGTTGATATATCCGGTTACGAAGTCATTGATAACGGGGTTCTCAACTCCGACATCCACGCCTACTACTCCTGTCTCAGACATAGCGGCTGCAAGCATACCTACAAGGTAGGAGCCCTCATTCTGAGCATAGAATATGCAGGTCATGTTCTCGGGAAGATCCTCATCTGCCCAGTTCTCGTCAAATCCGATAAACTTAACGTCAGGATAGTCGGGAGCAAGTCTTGCGAAGATCTCCATATAGGTTGAAGAACCTACAAGATACTCATATCCCTGATCAAGAACGTCAAGAATGTAATCCTCATACTTATCAGCCTTGGAAGCATCACCGGTCTCTACGGTGTATACATCCCATCCCTCTTCTCTGAGGACGTTCATGCCGGCCTCACCGGAATCAGAGAAGGACTTGTCGCCAAGGTTTCCAACGATATAAGCTATCTTGCCCTTTTCGCCGGAAGCTGCCTCTCCGCCTTCCTCAGCTGCTGCGGCTGCTTCGGTCTCAGCAGCTGCTTCGGTCTCTCCTGATGAAGAACCTCCGCATGCTACAAGTGACAGGCTCATTGCTGCCACTAATGCAACAGATAAAAATTTTTTCATATTTTCTCTCCTTTTCTTATAAATATATAAGCTGAACGCTTATTATTTAACCGTATTATACTACAACTTCCCTCTTACCGGGCAAATATTTGATCAGAATGATCAATAAATCAGCCATGCCTTGTCAGGTCGTGAACCCATTTCATGGAAAGTACACGTATTATTCCAACGATGGCTTCTATCACTATGGTCATCTTGATGATCGTGACAACTACGACAGGAGGCCATCCAAGGATGAACGCACCTGCTGCAGCAAGAGGTATGGTAGTGCACCACATGGATATGATATCCGTATAGAAGCCGGTCTTTCCGTCTCCTCCAGCTCTTAGTATGGCGATCATGCCAACCATCTCGAGAAGTGAGAAGGGCCAGATGACCGCATATACGGCCATGAACTGCATAGCATAGTTTTCTGCCTCAGGGCTCAGGTCATAAAGTGACAGGAATGCGGGCCTGATGCCGAAGGTGAAGAGACCAATGGCTATGCCCAGCACAAGTCCCATAAGTATGATGGTGACCGACTGCTTCCTGACCTTCTTTACGTCTCCCTGTCCTATGGTCTTTCCTATGACGACGCTGCAGGCATTGAGAAATCCGTTTCCAAGGCTGCCGCAGAGATCATAAAGGACCGTAGTTACATTGAAGCCGGCAACTACCTCAGTGCCCAGCTGTCCGGTTATCATGCTTCCTGCACTGGTGCCGAAGCTCCAGATGATCTCATGAGCAACTATCGGAGCCGAGACCTTTGCAAAGTCCCTGGAAAGCTGCTTGTCCCTTCTCCTTATGTCGGAGACCTTAAAGGACATGCGTCTGTCAAATACAAGTACATAGCTTGACAGTATCAGAAGCTCCACCAGCCTGGCAATGACCGTACCTATGGCTATGCCCGTTATGCCAAGCTCAGGGAATCCGAACTTTCCGAAAAGCAGCACATAATCCAGGATTATGTTTACGGGATAGGAAATGATATTGGTCTTAAGGAATATTCCCACCTGCTCTATTCCGCGGCAGCCTGCAAAAAGCATGACGCTTATCGCACAGGGCGTATACATGAGAGCCACTATCCTGAGGTATGAAGCTCCCAGGCTGATAAGGGCCGGGTCGCTTGAATATATCCTCATGACCCTTTCCGGAAATGCCATGACTATAAGTGTCACAAGTATACCGAATATACCGATAGATCTCAGTGCCGTGGCAAGTACAGTTTTTATGGACTCAAGGTCCTTTTTTCCCCAATACTGGGCAACAAGTGCACAGCAGCCTACACCGAAGCCGTTGCAGACGGTATAGAAAATGAAAAAGACCTGATTTGCCTGGGATACGGCGGACATCTGAAGCTGGTCTATGTTGCCCAGCATCATACTGTTTAATGTATCTACCGAAAGCCTCAGAAGCTGCTGGAAAATGAGCGGGAAAGTCAGGAAGAAGATATTCTGATAAAAGCTCTTTTCCTTAACTAATAAATTACCCATGATCACCTGTCTGCACTTTTCTTTATGGCATTTACAAGCCAGCTGCAGAACTTCTCCTCATCAACCTTAAGAGCCACGGAAACATTGGGTGCCTTTCCGAGGCGTCCTCTTCTGTCCACCATGGTATGACCCTTGGTATACTGTCCGAAGCACTCCACATCCACGTAGAAATCCCTGCATTCCAGACATTCAGGACAGACCGCAGCTGCAAATGCCATGGCATCATGCATGATGGCATCCTCTCCGCCCCTGTCGCGTCTCTCAAACATATAGTCAAGAAGATCTGCACAGAGCAGGGCTGCCTTTGTTCCGCAGGCACGAAGCTCCTCTGCGTGATGCTCCTTCATGGCTGCCGCCGTGGTCACATCAAGGCCTACCATGGTCTGGGGTATGCCGCTCTGAGTAACGATATGTGCTGCCATGGGATCTATCCAGATATTGAATTCCGCAGTGGTGGTGACATTCCCTCCTATTACAGAACCACCCATGAACCAGATGTGCTTCACAAGATCCTTAAGATCCGGATGCTCCATAAGGCATATGGCGATATTGGTCATAGGCCCGATAACCAGGAGCTCCAGCTCTCCCTTTTCTTCCACGGCAGTCTGATAGATAAGCTCTGAAGCAAGTCTCTTATCGAACTGCTTATGAGCTGCGTCCGGAAGTTTGATGTTTCCAAGGCCTGTATTTCCATGGGTCCCGTCTGAATGATAGGGGTTGTCCATGATGGGGCTGTCAGCGCCCTTTGCTACCGGAATGTCATCAAAGCCAAGATACTCAAGAAGATCCAGGTTGTTTTTTGAGGTATACTTATGAGCCACATTTCCGTTAACGGAAGTGACCGCCTTGACCTCCACCTGATCACAGTAAAGAGCAGCCGCAATGGCTATGGCATCATCAGTTCCTGTATCACAGTCGATGATAAAAGGTCTTCTGCCCATATCTCATCGCCTCCTAAATAAATATTTATATTTCCCGAAGGCCGGAAACAGCCTCCGGGATATCAGACCAAAGGTTAAGCCAGAGAAAGGGCTACCTCCATCATCTGGGTAAAGGCAGTCTGTCTCTCCTCAGCCGTGGTGATCTCATCGGGACCGTCAGAAATGGTCACGATGCAGAGTGCATTTACTCCTGCCCTTGCAGCATTGGTATAAAGAGCTGCAGATTCCATCTCTCCCGCGAGCACGCCCATCTCAGCCCAGGTGGTAGCCTTTGGAAGGTCCACCCCGTAGAAGGTGTCTCCTGAACGTACATTTCCTACATGATACTTATAGCCGAGCCTCTTTGCAGCCTCTACGGCCTTTTCAAGAAGCTCATAGCTGCATATGGGACAGAAGGTTCCGGGAAGCCCCATAAGTGCAGGATAATTGGAGTCGGTACAGCTTCCCATTGCAAATACCATCTCACGGGCGTGCACATAGGGCTGAAGGGTTCCTGCAGTACCTATACGGATAAGGTTTTTGCAGCCATAGATGTGGATGAGCTCATAGCTGTATATGCCCATGGAGGGACATCCCATGCCGGTGCCCATTACGGAAACAGGCTTGCC
>DVNQ01000111.1 GCA_018714245.1 Candidatus Avilachnospira avicola | reverse complement strand
CCGTATACCTGAGAGTCACATCCTCCGTGGTCTCTGATCTGTAGGTGACCACAGCCCCGGAAAGAGCGGTATCGAGAAATTCATCCGTCTTTTCAGCCGGCATGCGGACCCTGATGTCAGCTGACCTCTGATCCGAATAGCCCTCTGCTCCGCTCTGCCAGGAGCTTTCCACATAGCCCCCAAGTTCCGCCACTCTCTCATTTATAAGCTCAAGAAGGCCCTCCAGGTCCCGGGTCTGTACATTAAGATCGATGGTGCGTATCAGCTTACGTTCGGAAGCGGACTCAGGCCCTTCGGGATCTGCTTCCAGGGTTTCTTCTTCCGGTACGGATCCTCCTCCGCTTGCTATCCTTACTGCCTCTCCTTCCGAAAGGAGCGCTGCCCCGGTCCCTGATGCTGCCTTTGCCGCAGGCATGGCCTGGGCCGCAGCCGTCTCCTCCATAACCGCGCTGCTGTCGGCTGACGTCTTTGTTGCAGAGCTTCCTCCGCAGGCTGTCACAAAGGCTGTCACGAAGATCAGAAGGCCAAGGAAAAGGGCTTTTCTTTGTCCTGTCCCTCTGCATCTGTCCTTTTTGGAATTTCTGATCCTTTTCATAAAAATACCTCCCATCCGTTACGGTACAGCTCCTTCTGTAATGTATACGGATGGGAGGCAGAAAAGCTTTCAGCCTCTGTATCTACTTTTCAAATCTCTCCGGTATCCTGACTATGAACTCACTGCCGGAGCCGGTCTTGGAATTGACCTCTATGCTGCCCTTATAGCAGCTTACGATATGCTTTACGATCGAAAGTCCCAGGCCTGTACCGCCTGTGACCCTGCTCCTTCCCTTGTCAACTCTGTAAAACCTTTCAAATATGCGGCTGCATTCGCTTTTGGGAATGCCTATGCCCGTGTCCCTGACCCGAAGCTCCATGAAGCCTCCCTCATTTACGGCATGGATCCAGACCTTCCCGTTCCTGCGGTTATACCTGATGGCATTGCTGACCAGATTGGATACTATCTCATCCATATGGCCATAGTCCGCATAGACAAAGACTCCCGGTTTAGCATAGTTATAAAGGCTTATCTCCATATCCTCAGCCCTCGGCCTGAAGGTCTCTATGGCTTCATCTATCAGAACGCTCATATCTACCCTCATGATATCGGGCCGGAACTCATTTGACTCAAGCTTTGACACCTCCAGGATATCGGCTATGAGCATGTTCATATGGTCCGCTTCCTTTTTAATGCGGCTTATCATGTCCCTCTTAGTGTCCTCGTCCTTTATCATGTCGCTCTCCAGAAGCTCTGCATAGCCTCTGATGGACGTGATGGGAGTTTTCAGCTCATGACTGGCATTGGCAAAAAATTCCTGACGTATCTCCTTTTCCCTTATCAGTCTCTCATTAAGCGCATCCATTTCCCTTAGTGTCTTTTTTATATTCAGATATCTGAGATATCTGTTTTTGAAATAATTTTTGAACATACCTTATACTGTGATCTTCCGTTTAAAATGCTTCCTGCAAAGGCAGGAACGGGCGATGGCTATGTGCTTATCTCAGCTTATAGCCCACTCCCCTTACAGTCTGTATGATCTCTCCGGTCTCATCCCCTATCTTCTGTCTCAGGGACTTTATATGCATATCCACGGTACGGGACTCGCCGTCATAATCGTAGCCCCAGACTGCATTGAGGAGCTCATCTCTGGTCGCGACGAAGGAAGGTCTTTCCATCAGATAGCACAGAAGTCCGTATTCCTTGTTTGTAAGCTCCAGCTGCCTCTCTCCGATACGTGCCTCATGCTTGCGTTCATCGACCTCGATATCATTGTAGGTAAGCACCCTTTTCTGATGCTTCTTATCCTCCCTCTCGCCATGCCCCGTATCGCTGTCTGCAAAATCTCGTGCTGCCCCTTCCTCATCAGCCGAAAGAGACCCGCTCCTCCTTAGAAGGCTCCTTATCCTTGCTCCAAGCTCCAGGATCCCGAAGGGCTTCACCATGTAATCGTCCGCACCTCCGTCCAGGCCTATCACCTTATCCAGCTCCTTATCCTTTGCGGTCAGTATCAATATGGGTATATCCTTCACGGATGGCATCTGCCTGACCAGCTTTATGGCAGACACTCCATCCATGCCCGGAAGCATCAGATCAAAGATCGCCATATCCGGCCTGTCCTCCCCGATGGTTTTCAGGGCTTCTTCCGCAGTCTCAAAAGTAACTGGCTCATAAAGGAATCCGCTCAGTGCTATCTTAAGCAGATTCCTGATATTTTCATCATCTTCGATCACATATATCTTTTTCATTTTCGACTCCATGCTCCGAAAGGCCCCCTCAGGGCCTCCCTATACCAGATACTGCCACTATAATAAGCTATTGTAAATCCTGATGCCGTGAAATGTAAAGTTTGTGTAAATGATTCCCGGCATCAGATCTCAGACCTTGCTGTATCCTGAGCCCTGGATCACGTTTCGTTCCGAAAGCCTCCTGGTGATAGTGTTAAGTACCCGTTTCTTATCCCCGCTCCAGAGCGGAGCCACCAGCAGCCGCTTGGGAGCATCTCCCGTAAGCCTGTGGACCACTATGTCAGCCGGAAGTATCTCAAGGATGTCGGCAATAAGATCCGCATATTCAGGAAGGGTATATTCCTTTATATGAGCCCTGCCCTCCCGGTATAACCGGCAGAGCTCGGTCCCCTCCAGCACATGAAGCAGATGTATCTTGATGCCGTCTATATGCCTGCCGCCTGTCTCAAACCC
This sequence comes from Candidatus Avilachnospira avicola, assembly GCA_018714245.1. Classification (GTDB taxonomy): domain Bacteria; phylum Bacillota; class Clostridia; order Lachnospirales; family Lachnospiraceae; genus Avilachnospira; species Avilachnospira avicola. The sequence continues at coordinate 4,746 of DVNQ01000111.1, read as the reverse complement.
GGCAAGATATCTTATGGTCCGCAGCGTAGCCTCCTGATCCTCAAATGGAAGTCCTGCTATCACATGCACCACCACTCCGATCCCCGCTTCCTTAAGACGTCTTACCCCCTCCTCAAATACCGGGAGCTTATAACCCCTGTTAATGAACTCTGCCACCTTCTCGTCCACGGTCTGAAGCCCCAGCTCGACCCATACCGGCTTTATCCTTGCAAGCTCTGAAAGCATATCAAGGATCTCATCCGGAAGGCAGTCCGGACGGGTGGCTACCGAGAGTATGAGCACATCCTCCGGCTCCATCGCTCTGAGAAACAGCTCTTTCAGCCTCTCAGGATCCCCATAGGTATTGGAAAAAGACTGAAAATAGGCTATGTATCCCGCTGGCTTCCTGCCAAGCTTTGATGCCACCAGCTCCCGGGCCTTTCCCATCTGGACATCAATGTCCTCAAAGGGCTTTCCCGCAAAGTCACCGCTTCCGCCTGCAGAGCAGAATATGCATCCTCCCCTTCCTATACTGCCGTCCCTGTTGGGACAGCCGCAGAATGAAGAAAGGGAAAGCCTGTAGACTTTCCCTCCGTAAATGCTCTTAAGTTCATGATCAAGACTGTGATAGCGCTTGTCTCCCCACATATCAGTCTCCCACGGCATTGATATAATTCGTAAAACCGTTTATCGAGTTATAGACATCCACATACTCCGCTATGACACCTGTGCTGGTCTCCGAGGAATGGATGAATATGCCGCCTCCCACATAGACTCCCACATGTCCGGGCCTGCCTACGATATCTCCGGGCCTCAGGTCCTCAATGCTTATCTGTCCTGACATCTGGCAAATGGCCGTGGACTGTCTGGGCACAGAGATCCCTGCCTGTGAAAATACATAATTGACAAAGCCTGAACAGTCAAATTCATCCGGCCCCGTCATGCCATAGGTATAATCGTCACCCAGGTTCTCAACGGCAGCCTTGACGATGTTGATGCGGGTCTGGTTGGTGGTGTTGAGTGTTATGGAAGTCTGCTCGGTGCAGTCCGACTTTTTAAGCCAAAGCTCCGTTGCCTGGCTTCCGTCTGCCGTATAATAATCTCCGATCTTTGCAGCATGTGCAGCGCATACGTACCAGTCCACGCCCTGACTGTCTGTGACCTCCCTTAATACCCTGTAATAAGGATCGTTGACATTGAGCTCATGGGTAAGGGCCGCCCAGCTTCCATCCGAGAGCTGAACGCTCCCCTCTGCCACATAGGTGCTGCCTCTCTGTATCCTGGGAGAGACGATCTTGAATCCCAGATCCACGGTCAAGGAAGCATCCGCTGCATGATTGATGCCGGCACGTCCCGTCCCTGAGGATACGCTGCCCTGAGATGAGGTTCCTGAGGATGAAGGCCCATAGACCGATCCTCCGGCTACCCCGGGGCCAGTTACGCTGTCTATCGTATCCTGAGATACAGGTTCATATGTGGTCACCGAAGGAGCAGCGGCGGAAACAGGCTCAGCAGTAAGTACATAAGGGCTCTCCGCGGAAGAGGTCTCCGCAGGGGAACTTTCTGCCACTGTCACGATATCGGAGCTTTCCAGTGCCATCGGCGCCTCCGCTGTCACATAAGTATCAGCATAGGCAGAAAAGGGAGAAGCCGTGATCACAAAAGCAAGGGTATAGATAATAGCCGTTCTGAAAGCCGTTCCCCTCATGTTTTTCTTCAGCATGTCTGGATCCTCCCTGTTGATGATGATAATGATACTGATATCAGGATATCACAAACTTATCCCCAAGTCCGCAGGATTTCCTTACATATTCTTGACGATTTCCCGCAAGCTGTTAAACTTTACACCATGGAATCCTGAAAATATAGCCTTCAGTCTTGCTGTTTCTGCTCAGGCAGAAGGGAAAGGAGCACAATGATCATTTCAACTTTATGCTATGTGGAAAAGGATGATGCCTTTCTTATGCTTCACCGCACCAAAAAGAAAAATGATGTGAATCATAACAAATGGATAGGCGTAGGAGGAAAGCTTGAAAAGGGGGAATCTCCCGAGGAATGTCTCCTGAGAGAGGTAAGGGAGGAGACCGGTCTTTCCCTCACCGCCTTCAGATACAGGGGTCTCTTAAGCTTCATATATGAAGACCGGGAGCCTGAATATATCTTCACTTATACGGCAGATGGATATGAGGGCAGCCTTACGGACTGCAATGAAGGGGATCTCAGATGGGTCAGAAAGTCCGATATCCCGGGGCTTGAGCTCTGGGAAGGCGATCGGTATATGCTGGACCTGCTCCTTAAGGATGAGGGCGGATGCTTTTCCCTCAAGTTCTGTTATGACAGGGATGACCGTCTCGTATCCGCCTTAAGCCTCCTTCCCTCCCTAAAAAAGCTGAAATAAGTGCCCTTTCGGGCCTTCCTTCGGATAAATGAAGTTGACAAAATGTCTTTCGGCTTTTAGACTGTAATTGAACATCATAACTGCACCAGCTGCGGTTTTTAGGAACACTCATATAAACCTGGTTTTTTGAAACGGAGCCAAGATATGCTGACTACTACCATAGGAAAAAAGATAATCCAGAGAAGGAAGGAGATGCACTGCTCCCAGCAGAGACTTGCTGACATGTGCGGTGTTACCAAGCGCACCATAGCTTCTTATGAGACTGACGGAAGGCAGCCCAGGGAGTCCACGCTCAAGAAGCTGGCCGCTGCCCTGGGATGCTCAGTAGACTATCTCTCCAACGATACCCTTACTGAATTCTGCACCCCTACGAAGGAAGAGCTCTATCTCACCAACGTCCGAGACATGTACGGCAGGGAGACTGCCGACGAGATAGAGACCCTGCTCAAGGGAAGTGCCGCCCTCTTTGCAGGCGGCCGTCTCAGCCAGGAGGCAAAGGACAGATACTACGAAGCTCTCACAAGCGCATACATGGCCTGCAAGAAGGCGGAAAACAAGGACAGGGACTGAGTCGTTCATGAACAAAGCTTCCATCCTGAGTACCGCTTCAGAGCTCCGGAAAAGGTACGGTATCCCGGACCCGGAAAAACTCTGCAAAGATGCCGGCATAATCCTTCTTTACAGCCAGATGGGCACGGAGGATTATGCCTGTAAGGGCTTTATCCTGAAACTCGGGAGCACCGTTTCCATAACCATAAACAGTGACCTCCCAGAGGATATGCAGAAGATCATCCTCATGCATGAGCTGTCCCATTATTTCCTGCATGTCTCTACAGGCCTTGCAGGAGCCTTTCAGGATTTTTCCGCATTTTCCGAAGCCGAGATCCGCGAATATGAAGCCAACCTTCTGACCGCGGAGCTTCTGATATCCGACACTGAACTTACCGAGCTTCTTTCTGAAGGCTTCGGCTTTTTTGAATGTGCAGCAAAGCTCCGGGTCCCTGCAGAGCTCCTGGATTTCAAGCTGCGGCTTATGCGAGAAAAAGGTGCCGCAATAGCCGAGGCTCCGATCTCTGCTCTCGGCGGTTTCATGCAGCACCTTAGGATGAAGGACTGAAGAGTCCTTCTTTTTTTATCTTTTTACTTCAAATTTATAGCCTATCCCCCATACGGTCGATATGGACCAGCTCTCATTGTCCTGAAGCTTTTCCCTGAGCCTCTTTATATGCACGTCCACAGTCCTGGTATCTCCCAGATATTCATAGCCCCAGATATTATCCAGCAGCTGCTCTCTCGTAAATACCTGATTGGGAGATGAGGCAAGGAAATACAGCAGCTCCAGCTCCTTCGGAGGCATGTCCACGGTATGTCCCTTATATATGACCGAGTAATTTGTAAGATTGACTATCAGGTCCTCATATTCCACATAGTCTCCCACCTGCTCATGCCCAGGGGTTTTCTGGGGCTTGGCGTTATACCGCCTGAGGACAGCCTTCACCCTGGCAACGAGCTCCTTGGAGTCAAAAGGCTTTATCATGTAGTCATCAGCTCCCAGCTCAAGTCCCAACACCTTGTCAAAGACCTCTCCCTTTGCTGACAGCATGATGACGGGAGTATCGGATCTGCTCCGGATCTCCCTGCAGACCTGGTATCCGTCCATGCCCGGAAGCATAAGGTCCAGCAGCACAAGGTCCGGTTTATATGACGCAAACTCCCTGAGGGCCTCTTCCCCATCCTCCACGCATCTCGTATCATATCTTTCCTTGTTGAGATAAAGCTCTATAAGCTCGGAAATGGAGGGGTCATCATCTACTATGAGTATCTTCTGCTTTTCTGTCATTATGCATTCTCCTAAAGTTGGCTTCTATCCGTCATTTGAATGTCACTATGGTCACGCCCGTATCGCCTTCTCCATATTCCCCAAGGCGGAAGCTCTTTACATACGGAAGCTTCTTAAGTCTTCTGTGTACAGCCTCCTTGAGGGCCCCGGTGCCTCGTCCATGCACTACCCGTACGGTCTCAAGATGAGCAAGGTATGCATCATCCAGGAATTTCTCCATCTCCGGCACAGCCTCATCGGTAGTCATGCCTATCAGATTCACCTCTGAGCTTACGGACATGGCCTTCGGCATGAAGGAGGAGCCCGAAGCTCCGCTTCCTCCAGTAAGTCCCTTCTGCCCTACAAATGAAGGCTTTTTTCCTTCCTTCCGGGGCCCTTCATCAGGTATCAGCTCAATGTCCCTGATATTGACCTTGGATTTCATGATGCCAAGCTGTACAAAGAGATTTCCGTCCTTATCCGGAAGGGTGGATACGGTGCCTGTCATGCCTCCCATCCTGGTCACCCTGATTCCGTCTCCTATCCTGAG
>DVNQ01000110.1 GCA_018714245.1 Candidatus Avilachnospira avicola | reverse complement strand
CGGGATCACTCTGTCCATGAAATACTGGAAATTGTCCCAGATCTCTTCTTCCGTATATGCCCGGTCCTCGGCATTTTTGCGTGCCATGATCTCCGCCTCATCACAGAACATGGATATGCCGCCTCTTGTATGATCTCCTGCCTTAAATGCTGTACGGAGTATGCCGTGAGGCTGCCATGCAATGGATGTAAAGGGGATCCCTGCCCTTCCCATGACATAAAGCATCTCATTGAAGCGCTTTATCTGTTCGTCCCTGTCAGGAAGGCCAAGATGGATGCTCCTGTTCTTCTGAAGCTCATTGCAGGAGGCGTCTGAGATGCTGAGTCCAAAGCCCGAAAGCCTGTCCTGCTGAGCCATTATGGCCTCATAGCTGAGATCCTCCGGCTTAAGCATCAGGCTCACATACTCTATGCCCATCTGTCGTATAAAGCTTAATGTATCATCCGTATCCGCGGTGGTCACTGGTATCTGAGGCCTCAATGCCATTGGTCTCCTCCTTTTATCAGCTTTTCTGATCAGTTCTTCTGATCAGTTGTCATTTGCATCGTCACCTGTAAGCGTGAAGGTAAAGCTCTTTCTCGCCTGCTCGTCAGATGCCAGATATTCATCATAGGTGGTCATCTTATCTATGAGCTTTCCGTCACGGATCTCCATGATACGGTTTGCCGTGGTCTCCACGACCTGATGATCCCTGGATGAGAATATGAGCACTCCCGGGAACTTGATCAGGGCATTGTTGAGGGCCGATATGGACTCCATATCCAGATGGTCCGTAGGCTCATCAAGTATCAGCACATTGGCGCCGCTTATCATCATCTTTGACAGCATGCAGCGTACCCTCTCGCCTCCGGAAAGGACATTGACATGCTTCATGCCGTCATCTCCGGCAAACAGCATACGTCCCAGGAAGCCTCTCACATAGGTCACATCCTTTTCAGGGCTGTACTGCATGAGCCATTCATAGATGGTATCCTCGGAGTCAAACTCATGGCTGTTGTCCTTGGGGAAATATGCCTGGGAGGTGGTTATGCCCCACTTATAATCTCCCTCGTCCGGCTCCATCTCTCCCATCAGGATCTTAAAGAGGGTGGTCTTTGCAAGTTCGTTGGGGCCTACCAGCGCAACCTTGTCCTCCCTGCCGAGGATGAAGCTGATATCATCCAGCACCTTTACTCCGTCTATGGTCTTTGAAAGGTTGGTTACCGTAAGGACCTCATTTCCGATCTCACGGTTGGGCTTGAAATCAATGTAGGGATACTTACGGCTGGAAGGTTTGATCTCCTCCAGCTCTATCTTTTCCAGCGCACGCTTACGTGAAGTAGCCTGCCTTGACTTGGAAGCATTTGCAGAGAAACGGGCAATGAATTCTTTGAGTTCCTTTATCTGCTCCTCCTTCTTTCTGTTGGCTTCCTTCATCTGCCTTATCATGAGCTGTGATGACTCTACCCAGAAATCATAGTTTCCTGCATAGAGCTGGATCTTGCCGTAGTCTATGTCCGCGATGGAGGTACATACCTTGTTGAGGAAATATCTGTCGTGGGATACTGTTATGACAGTATTGTCGAAATTTATCAGGAACTCCTCGAGCCAGGCGATGGCATCCAGATCCAGATGGTTCGTGGGCTCGTCAAGAAGCAGTATGTCAGGATTTCCGAAAAGAGCCTTGGCAAGGAGCACCTTGACCTTAAGGGGGCCGGGAAGGCTTCCCATCATGCTGTAGTGATGATCCACCGATACTCCAAGGCCCTCCAGGAGGGAAGCCGCATCGGACTCTGCCTCCCATCCGCCGAGCTCCGCAAATTCTGCTTCAAGCTCTGCAGCCTTTATGCCGTCCTCGTCGGAAAAGTCTTCCTTCATATAGATGGCATCCTTTTCTTTCATGATGTCATAGAGCCTTTTATTGCCCATGATGACTGTATCCAGTACGGTATACTCGTCGTATTTGAACTGGTCCTGTTCCAGGAATGAGAGCCTCTGGTTCTTAGAGATCACCACCTCGCCTGAGGTAGGCTCCAGCTGGCCGGAAAGGATCTTCAGAAATGTGGACTTGCCTGCTCCGTTGGCTCCTATGAGTCCATAGCAGTTGCCCTCGGTAAATTTGATATTGACGTCTTCAAACAAAGCCTTCTTGCCTACGCGAAATGTCAGGTTCGATGTGGATATCATTAAGCCTTCCTCTCTCCCTAAATATCAGAATAAAAAAATAGCCGGGCCAGGCCCTGATGGCCATGACACCGGCTACAATTATACCTTCTGAAGTGGAAAAAAGCTACATATAATTATATGCCCGAACCCGGCCCTGCTTCAGCACTTTCCACTACCGGCACGTCCTTATCGAGCTGTGACAGGGACTCGTTAAGGCTCTCTTTCTCATTTTGAGGGCCCTGCTCCGTGGGAGCTTCAGGCTTCGCAGCAGGCTGATCCGGGTGATCATCTAAAGGCCCTTCCTTATCTCCCGTCATGGGGCCTTCTCCGGAAGGAGCAGTCGGCCTTTCGACCGGCCTTCCCTCTGATGTTCCTGGAGATCCGCCTTCGGGACGGTCTTCCCCATGGGAAGATCCCGGTCCGGGCTGTTCCTCTTCCTGATCCGAATCCCCATCTGTCTCCGTATCTTCTCCGGTCTCATCACCGGCCGAAGGTCCATCTTCGCTTTCGTTTTCAGCTCCTTCCTCCGATCCGGTTCCAGTATCAGTCCCTGTCTCAGTTTCCGGCAAGGTCTCGGTCTCGGACTCTGTCTCAGTTTCCGGCTCAGCTGCGGTTTCAGGCTCCTTCGAAGGGGCAGGTTCAGCAGCAGTGCCCGACGAGCCTCCCGAGGATCCTCCGACCTGAGGCACCGGAGCATCCTCGCCTGCCGTTCCAAGGCCGCTGTCAGAAGCTATGCGGACGCTTATGTCCCTTACCGACTGAGAAGCCTCATAGTCCTCATCCCCGAAAAGGAAACTATGCAGCGTCACCACATTGCTCTCAAGAGTAGTAGGTATGACATAATTTTGTGAACCTATATCCTCGGTCTGCCTTGAAAAGGGAAATCCCGATGAGGCATCCTCAGGAATGTTGAATTTATAAAGCGTATTGATGATCGGTATGATGTCCCCCAGATCCACGCTGGTGGATACCTCGCTCATAAGCGACTGGACCACGGCGATCAGGGTCAGCGCATCAGCCTGCTTCGCCTTTTCAAGGGCAAGGCTGAGTACCTTTCGCTGCCTTGCGGTCCTCTGGAAATCCGTATCCATGAGCCTGAGCCTTCCATAGGCCACGGCCTGTACTCCGTCAAGGTGGTTCCAGCCTGCGGAACTAAGATGTACTGAGGGTATGCCCGTAGCCTCGACCGTCTCCGTGATAAAGGAATTGATATAGCGGAATTCCGAATCGGTTATCTCCAGATCCACTCCTCCGACCGCATTTATGAGAGTTGCAACGGTGCCCCAGCTGAAGGTGGCATAATCATCGATCTTTATGTCCAGATTTTCCTCAAGGGCAGCTACCGCCTGCTCATGTCCTCCCCGCTCATAGGCCTTATTGATCTTTCCGTATTCCCCATCCTCCGAGATCTTCAAGTAGGTATCACGGAATACCGAACAGAGCTTCACCTCTCCGGTCTTGCGGTCTATGTTGACCAGCATGATGACATCCGAGCGGGTGCCGCTCTCAAGCTGTCCCTCCCGGGAATCCACGCCGAAAACAGCTACGGTCCAGTTCCTTCCGGTGCGGAAATTATTATACAGAAGCACCGCTGCCAAAGCGGCGGCGATAAGCAGCAGCACAAAGGGCCAGCGGCGGCGCTTCCGACGTCCTTTTTTATGGGAATGCTCCCCGGCCCCTTCTCCGCCGTGATAGGCCCTGTCCTTACGGCCATGGCGGACTTCCACATCCTCCCTCTCATCGAGGTCCAGATCCTCAAGGAATATATCATTTTCAGCATGCTTCAGCTTTCTTTTAGTCATATCCTGCTCCTCATAAAAAACTCCCGCTTAAAGGGCCGGAGCGATTCCGCCTCATCAAACGGGGTCTTTATATCATGTATACAATTATACCTTATAAATCAGGCTTTTATGTGAAGCTTATGCAAAGATTTTCTTACGGATTCAAGAAATCTCTCTGTCGGATAAATTATTAGCCTGTCGATACCGAAGGCTCCCAGCAGCGAGATAAGAAAAGTGACTGCCGTGATGAACAGGCAGACCGTGCCGCTCAGCGGAGCAGTCCCAAGCCCGAAATGTCTCTTTACCGGCCAGAATATGACCCACCAGTGTATGAGTATGATCCCGTAACTGTGCCGGCTTATAAAGGCAAGCACACGGAGCACATGGGGCTCCCTTATCTTTGGAAGCCTCAGCACCAGAGCCATGATCCCCATGGCAAAAAGAGTCATGACCGGAGTCGTTCCAGTACAGAGTGTCATGTAATCAAGTCCGAACACCAGAGCTCCTCCCATCAATAAAAGAGCTATGGCTCCGATCCCTATGATAAAGGGATCATAGGCCCTTGTCTCTTTCCTTGACAGAAAATAACCCAGCAGTGCAATGCCCATCCAGGATCCCAGGAAACTGTTTATCGCAGAGCCTCCAAGCAGGACCGGCAGGTAAGAGGCTGCACCCATCATCAGGATCGAAAGCAGGCTGAGCTTCCGAAGCAAGTTATAGGGCAGGTCCCTTAGCATATATCTGATAAACGGAAAAGCGATATACAGGGAAATGATGGTAAATATCAGCCAGTAATAAGGCGTTTCCGGCGTTTTCCCTGAGATCAGGTTCCCAAATATCAGGAGCAACGCCTCGGAAAGCGGCATATCGCATATGATCCTGTTTTCCCAGAGGTAAAAGGTATAACAAACGATAAGCGGAAGCACTATCTTAAGGAGTCTCCTCCGGTAAAATGTTCCGGGGCTCTCCTCTTTCCACCTAAGGAGCAGCGCACCGCTCAGCATGACATATATCGGATTGCACACAAGCGTTGCAAAACCCATAAAAAGAAGAAGCCTGCTCTGTTCCTCCGGAGCCATGATCCCCGTATCAGTCTGAAAAACATGAGAAGCCACCACGCACAGTGCAGCAAGGATCCTGAGGATATCATAGGAAGGATCCCTCGCGGAAATATCCGTTCCTTTATCTGTCTCTGATACTGAAAAACCCGCCTTCCGTTCACTTGCATCTTCCCTGATTGAATTTGCAAATACCCCGCAGATAAGAAGAAGCAAAAGCAGTATCGCAAAGCCCGACAGCTCAAGATCCTCATAGTAAAGGAACGCGGCAAACATCGCTGCCGCGCAGATCCCCCAGAAGATGATCTTTTTAATATCCAAAGTATGCATTTATGCCTGCAACAAGTCCCTCTGCCCTGACCGCAAGATCCTCATCTGTATGGGATGAGCACTGGTTTCCAAGCTCTATGTCTATGGACGGTATGGTGCTGTATGAGGTCTGGGTCAGATCCATATCGAGGGGATTTGATCCCCAGATCTTAAGTCCCTGTCCTCTGAGCCCTTCTATCAGGGCATCTCCCAGCTTCTCATGCTCCTGCCAGTGCTGGCTCACCGGATACATGGACTTGAGTCCGTCAGGTACTGACATATAGAAGCAGCCCTTGACCGTGGAAAGTCCGTCGCTGTCCCAATGAAGGGCTATATGACAATCAGCCGCATTGTTGGCAATGACAGTCCTTGCCACGTTATCCAGCTGCACGTCCTCTCCGTCCCTCAGCATAAGTACATCATAGCCCTCCGAAAGGAGCCTGTCCCTGAGGATCCTGGCCATGCGGAGAGTTACGGTCTTTTCCGGAGTCCCGTCCCTGAAGGTCATACCTGATGATACAGCAACTGCCTTCGTGGCTCCGGCTGCTGTCGTGCCTCCGGTCACCTTTGGAGTCATGTCCGGATGGCAGTAGGTCTTTACTGAAGAACCTCCCTCGGTACCATGTCCTGCATTTACTGCGATGACCACACCCTTCCTGCTGCCTTCAGCCCTGTAATATACTGCCTTTCCCGAGCTTATGGCAGCAAAGGATGCAAACTCCCACTCGGGATCCAGGCCTATCTCTTCTCCGTCTGCATAAGCAGCTCCGGTTTCAGCGGCTTCGGTTTCAGCTTTCACAGCCTCGGTCTCTGCCTTTGTCTCTGCGGCTGCCGTCGCTGCCTCGGTCTCTGCCTGAGCTGCCTTTGTCTCCGCTGCTTCCGTTTCGGTCTCATTTGCGGGAGCTTCCGTTTCGGAAGCAGTAGCTGAAAGCGTCACCCCGGGTCCCTCGCTTGCAGTATCCTTTATGACCGTGACCTCCCGAAGTGGCGTCTCCTGCCCCGAGGCGGTCATGTTTCCCGTGTTGGTTATGTCCATGGAAAGTACCAGCAGTGCGGCACAAAGCGCCGTGCCTGCAAGGCTGTATATCCACCTTTTTTTCATAGGATGGTCCCTCCTCCAAGTATGCGTCCTTCATCATCGTAAAATACCGCAGCCTGTCCCGGCGTCACGGCTCTTACAGGTTCCTGAAAATGTATCCTGATATTATTTCTTTCCTCATCCGTAAAGGAAAGCCTTGCCTTCATGCCCCGATCCCCATACCTGATCTTTACAGTGGCTTCAATGCCCTCCGGCGAGGATAGTCCTAGATTATCGTCAATAGCCAGAAGCTGAAAGCTGAGATCCGATACCAGGGCCTCCCTGGCATAAAGGCCCTCATCGTCAGATAGCACAACCTCGCAGGATCCCGGCCTTATCTCCTTTACGAAGGCCCTCTTTCCAAGGGCTATGCCAAGGCCCTTTCTCTGGCCTATGGTATAGTTTATGATGCCCTCATGCTCTCCGAGGAATCTCCCGTTTACATCCACAAAGCTTCCTTTTCTTTCCACTCTTTCACGCAGGCCTGAGAGCATCTGTTTCCTTTCCGTCCCGGATATATCCGCGGGTATGAGCATGTCAAGATGCTCCATTATGAAGCTCTGGTATTTCCCGTCTTCTATGAAGCATATCTCCTGGGAATCCGGCTTGTCCGCAGTGTCTAAACCTATACGTCTTGCAAGCTCCCTGACATCCTCCTTATAGTAGCTGAAAAGGGGCATGACAGTATGGCTCAGTTCTTCCTGGCTCAGCCGGTACAGGGCGTAGCTCTGATCCTTTTTGATCCTTTCTGCCCTCTGTATATAATAGCGTCCGGAATGCTCATCAAAGCCTACTCCCGCATAGTGCCCGGTGGCAAGCTTATCCGCACCCGCCTTTTTCATGGCTTTCATGAGTGTCGGCCATTTTACGGTCCTGTTGCATATGCAGCAGGGATTGGGAGTCCTGCCCTCCATGTAGGACCGAAGGAAATACTCCACCACCTCCGAAAGGAAATCCTCCCTTCCGTCCGCCACTTCGAAGCTTATCCCTATCCTTGAGGCCAGCCTCTCTGCAAGCTCGCATTCTCTCTTTGAGGTCTCAGTATCAAAGGACCTCATAAAGCAGCCTTTGACTTCATAGCCCTGCTCCCTGAGAAGGAAGGCTGCTACCGAGCTGTCCACTCCTCCGGAAAGCCCTATGATGATCTTATTTTTATCCATATATCTCCGAAGCCTTCATTCAGGCCAGAAGCCCGAAGTATATAAGTACTATGATGCCCAGCACGATACGGTAATATCCGAATATGGTAAAATCATGCTTCCTTATGTAGCCCATCAGGTACTTGACCGTATAGACCGCCACAATAAAGGATATGGCCATGCCAAGTATGAGTATGAAGACCTGGGTGCCGGTAAAATCAAGCCCGAATTTAAATATCTTAAGCAGGCTCGCTCCGGCCATGGCAGGTATGCCAAGGAAAAATGAAAATTCTGCGGAAGCACCCCTTGAGCACCCAAGGAGCATGGCTCCAAGTATGGTCGCTCCGGATCTGGATGTACCAGGTATCAGTGAAAGGCACTGGAAGCATCCGATCAGAAATGCGGTCTTTATGTCTATCTCCGAGGTCTTTTTGATGACAAAGCTGCGCCCCCTATAGATCCGCTCCAGTACTATGAATATGATGCCGTAAAGGAGCAGCGTGATGCCGATGACCGTGGGAGTGCTCAGATGGCTGTCGATGAAATCATCGAAGGGGATCCCGATAGCAGCCGCAGGTATGCTGGCTATAACGATCTTTGCCCAGAGGACCAGCGTATCCTCCCTCTGCTCCCTGCTTTTCTTTTTTGAAAAGGGCCAGAGCTTGTGCCAGTAAAGCACTACTATGGCAAGGATGGCTCCCAGCTGTATGACTACCTTGAATACATTGAAGAATTCCTCAGGCTGATTCAGATGCACCAGATTCTCGACCAGTATCAGATGCCCGGTCGAGGATATGGGCAGCCACTCCGTATATCCTTCCACTATTCCGAAAAGTATTACCTTCAGTATCTCGATGATGTTCATGCTTCTACCATCCGTATCATATATTTGGTATCTGCCAGTCTATAGGCTCTTCCCCATGTTCCGTCAGAAAATCATTGCAGGCCCTGAAATGTCCGCACCCGAAAAATCCCCGCTGGGCCGAAAGGGGGCTCGGATGGGCCGACTTCAGTATCAGGTGCCCGGGATTATGCAGCATGGCAGCCTTCTCTCCTGCAGGCCTTCCCCACAGCATAAAGACCACCGGACGGTCCAGCTCGTCCACTGCCCTGATCGCAGCATCGGTAAACTGCTCCCAGCCTATGCCCCTGTGAGAAAATGCCTTATGGGCCCGGACCGTAAGCACCGTATTAAGGAGCAGTACTCCCTGTCTCGCCCAGGGCACAAGACAGCCGTTATTGGGGATATAGCATCCCAGTTCCTCATGGAGCTCCTTGTAAATGTTCTGGAGCGACGGCGGTATGTCCACCCCCGGCTTTACAGAAAAGCATAGCCCATGGGCCTGCCCATCATTGTGATAGGGATCCTGTCCCAGTATCACCACCTTCACCTTGGAAAGGGGGGTCAGGGAAAATGCCGAAAAGAGGTCCCTGCTTTCCGGAAATACCTTAAAATGCCTGTATTCGTAATTTACCTTATCATAGAGCTCCCTGTAATAGCTCTTTTTGAATTCCGGGCTCAGTGCCGGGAGCCAGTCATTGTCTATAGCCATGGGTATGCTCCATCAAAGATCATCCACGAGAGCCGTGCTCTTTGCATAGGCTGTGCTCTTTGCCTCAAAGAAATCCGTCTTTACCATGTTCGCATTGGAATAATTTGATACCCATCTCATGTCCTCGGGCTCAGAGGTTTTCCCCTCATAAATGGGCTCATATCCAAGGGAAGTAAAACGGAGGTTTCCGAGATACTCTATGTAATCCGTCACCATCTGCTTCGTAAGTCCGCTGATGTTGTCTCCTATGACATAATGGCCCCAGGCGATCTCCTGACGGACCCCTTCCTTTATCATTTCCCGAAGCTCAGTTACCACTTCCTCCGTAAAGAGTTCAGGTTCCTCCTTCTGAAGCTCCCTTATGATATTTCTGAAGAGCCAGAGATGAGTATTTTCATCCCTGTTGATATATCTTATCTCCTGGGCAGATCCCGGCATTTTTCCGTTCCTTGCCAGGTTATAGAAGAACATGAACCCCGAATAGAAATATATGCCTTCCAGTATATAATTTCCCATCATGACCTTAAGGAGCGTATGGGCGTCCTTCTTTGTCTGGAATTCATTGTAAATGTTGCCGATGAATTCATTGCGCCTGAGAAGATGCTCATCAGTCTTCCACTGATAAAGGATGTCATTCCTCTCTTCAGGAGAGCATATGGTATCCAGCATGTAGGAATAGGACTGGCTGTGCACGCATTCCTGGAAGGTCTGGATGTTGAGGCAGAGATTGACCTCGTTTGCGGTTATGTACTCTCCCACACAGGGAAGGTTTGCAGTCTGTATACTGTC
>DVNQ01000109.1 GCA_018714245.1 Candidatus Avilachnospira avicola | reverse complement strand
TTGTCACTCCTAAGGCTCTCATCCGAATAGGAATGGCCGTTCACCGTGTTGATGCCTTCAACATTTTCAGTGACCACATGACCATAGGGATTCATGCAGAAGGTCCTTACCGTATCTCCGTACTGCTTGGTGCGGTACACAAGCTTTGATTCGTAAACCACATCCGTGATATGCTCAAATACCAATGCGGGAAGCTCCACTCTCACTCCGATATCCACCTGATTATTGAGAAGATCAAGCCCCAGCTTCTTGCACTGGTCCGCAAACCACTCGGCTCCGGAGCGCCCCGGGCCTGCGATCAGATACTTTGCGCTGTAGGTATCTCCATTTTCAGTCCTGAGGCTGTAGCTTCCGTCTTCCTCAACGTTTATCTCGGTGACTGCGGTGTTGAAGCGGAAGGTATGCTTGCCGCAGATATGCTCGTATATGCTGGTCAGTATCTGAAGGTTCTTTTCCGTGCCAAGATGCTTGACCCTTGCAGAAAGCAGATGAAGGTCGTGCTCCAGCGCCTTTTTCTTTAATGCCTGTGCTTCGGGGGTAAAGGTGGAAAATGTCTCCGTCGTGGCTCCATGGCGCACATTGAGGCTGTCCACATACTCTATGAGCTCCATGACCTCCTTTTCCGGCATGAAGTCCGTAAGCCATCCGCCGAAAGCGGTGGTAAAGTTGTATTTTCCGTCTGAAAATGCTCCCGCTCCTCCGAAACCGCACATGGTATCGCATACCTTGCAGTGGATGCAGGACTTTACCTTGCCCGCAACTATCGGGCAGGAACGATGATATATGTCAGGTCCCTGGTCCAGTACAAGCACTCTGGCCTCCGGACATTTTTCCGCCATCTCATAGGCCGCAAAGATACCGGCTTCGCCGGTGCCGAGTATTATAACGTCATATCGCTCATTCATGAAGCTCTGTTTACCTTTCCTCTCTGAAATAGGATTTTCCGAGGCTTGCCGGAGGCTGATCCTCCTTTTTGCTCCGTATGCTGGTTATGACCAGCACTAACAAAGTTACCACATAGGGTATCATTTTGTAAAGCTCCCGAAGCTCCATATGATCCATACCGGTGGGGATATAAAGATAAAGTATGTATAAACCGCCGAACAGGAAGGAAGCCAGGATGCTCAGCTTAGGACGCCATACGGTAAAAATTACCAGAGCGATGGCAAGCCAGCCTCTGTCTCCGAAGGCATTGTTGGACCATACTCCCGTTGCATAATCCATGACATAGTAGAGACCTCCCAGGCCTGCTATCATGCATCCCAGGCAGGTGGCCGCATACTTATAGCGGGACACGCTTATGCCCACCGCATCGGCGGTGTAGGGATCCTCTCCCACCGCCCTCAGGTGAAGGCCTGTCCTGGTATGATTCAGTACATGAGAGGCTATAAGCGCTATGGCTACTCCCAGATAAGCCATAAAGCCATAGGATAGAAACAGGTCCCCGAAGGCGCCGAAGCTGTCCGCAAAGGGCAGTTTCCTGCTGAAATATGCGCTGGTAGCGGTAAGGGCTATGGAGGGAACGTCACTGTCCACAAGCTTTATGAGGGATCCACCGAAAAAGTTTCCGAAGCCTATGCCGAAGGTAGTCATGGCAAGGCCAACTACATTCTGGTTGGCCCTGAGCGTCACAGTAAGGAAGGAATAAAGAAGGCCCATCAGAAGTGATCCCAGAAGGCAGCACGTAAGAGGGATCAGGATCGCAAGCGCCGGGGTCATCATGGCAGCATCAGGAAGCGATCTTTCATAAAAGAAGGCACCGATGACGCCGGATATGGCTCCCACATACATGACTCCGGGGATACCCAGGTTGAGATTTCCTGACTTTTCAGTGATTATCTCTCCTGTACAGCCGAAAAGAAGGGGTATGCCCTGTACCACGGCTCTTGGTATGAATGCCAGTAAAAAGCTCCACATACTTACTTCTCCTCCCTTGCTGCTTTTTTACGGAACTGTATCCTGTAATTGATGAAAAACTCACATCCGATGAGGAAGAACAGTATGATGCCTGTGATGATATCCGCATAGGAATGATTGAGCCCGAAATTAGTGGATATCTCGCCGGCTCCCCTGTTCATGAATATGATAAGCAGGCTGGCAAATACCATGGTCAGAGGATTGAACTTGCACATCCAGGCTACAAGTACCCCGGTAAAGCCCTGGCCGTCGGCTATGGTGGTAGTCACCGTATGGTTGATGCTGCCCACAAGGAGCAGTCCCACCAGTCCGCAGAGGCACCCTGAAAGGAGCATGGTCCTGACTATGACTTTTTCCACCTTTATGCCCACATATCTTGCTGTCTTATCGCTCTCTCCCACCACTGATATCTCATATCCGTGCTTGAAATAATTAAGATAGATATATATGAATGCCGTAACAAGCACTGCCACGATGATGGTAAGAAGATACTTTGATCCAAACACCTCGGGAAGCCAGCCTATATTGGAATCCTGATTTATGATGCCTATCTTTCCCGAGCCCTTGGGCACCTCCCATATGATCGTAAAGTAAGCCACGAGCTGGGTAGCTATATAGTTCATCATAAGAGTGGACAGAGTCTCATTCGTATTCCATCTGCTCTTGAAGAAGGCAGGGATAAATCCCCACAAAGCTCCGGCAAGAAGGCTTCCTGCCACCATGCATATCATGACAAGCACATTGGGAAGCTTATCTGCAAGACATATCATGCAGGCTGCTGCCGCAAGGCCGCCCGCAAGGATCTGCCCTTCTCCTCCCACATTCCAGAATCTCATGCGGAAGGCAGGTGTGAGGGCCACTGATATGAGCAGCAGGATCGCCGTATTCTGAAGCGTGATCCAGATCTTTCTCCTGCTTCCGAAGGCTCCAGTAAATATGGATTCATAGACGCTCAGGGGATCAAGGCCCGTAGTTGCCATGGTCACGATCCCGCAAAGCAGGAGGGCCAAAAGTATGGCCACCACCCTTACTCCGATTATCCTGTTAAGGCTGGGAGCATCCCTTTTTACTATATGAAAAAGAGGCTCACTGATCCTTTTTTTCATGGCTCTTACCTCCTCCCGTGCTGGTCATCAGCCTGCCGATAAGGTTCTTGTCCGCGGTCCTTGCATCCAGTATCCCGCTTACCCTGCCTCCGCAGAGTACCATGATCCTGTCTGAAAGCTCCAGAAGAACATCCAGGTCCTCTCCTACAAATATGACTGCAACTCCCTTTTCCTTCTGTTCATTTATAAGATTATATATGGTATAGGAAGAATTGATATCAAGTCCGCGTACTGCATAGGCAGTAAGGAGCACGGTAGGATCCGAGGCTATCTCTCTTCCCACCAGTACCTTCTGGACATTTCC
>DVNQ01000108.1 GCA_018714245.1 Candidatus Avilachnospira avicola | reverse complement strand
AAGCCGCAAGGGGAAGCTCTTCCGCCCTGAAAAGCACCCATGCTATGCCTGTCACAAGGAGGGTATATATATGGTTAAGGGGCTTTATGGGATTCTTTTCCAGGAAATCCCCGAGGAACAGCCTTTCCATTATGCTGAAAAATCCGTGTATGAGGCCCCAGAGCACAAAGGCCCAGCCGGCCCCATGCCAGAATCCTGTAGCAAAAAATACTATGATGAGATTTATATATGTACGAAGCCTTCCCTTCCTGTTGCCGCCGAGTGGAATATAGAGGTATTCCTTGAACCAGGTAGAAAGGCTTATGTGCCAGCGTCTCCAGAATTCCCTTATGGAAGATGCCATGTAGGGAAAATCAAAGTTCTCCATGAAATCAAAGCCGAACATCTTTCCAAGGCCTATGGCCATGTCCGAATATCCGCTGAAATCAAAGTAGATCTGCATGGAATAAAGGAATATCCCATACCAGGCTATGGCCGTGGAAAGATCCGAAGCCGAAAGGGCAAAGACCGTATCGACCGCCTCAGCAAAGGTATTTGCAAGAAGCACCTTTTTTCCAAGTCCGATGATAAAGCGCCTTATCCCCAGCGCAAACTTTTCCGTGTCCGTCCTTCTGTCATCTATCTGCTCCGCCACGTCCCTGTACCTGACTATGGGCCCGGCTATGAGCTGAGGGAAAAACATGATGTAAAGGAGCAGCTTGAAAAAGGATCTCTGCAGAAGGCATCTGCCTCTGTAAAGGTCTATAACATAGGACATTGCCTGAAAGGTATAAAAGGATATGCCTATCGGAAGCACTATATCCCTTTCAGGTATGATCTCTCCATGAAAAAGGGCATTTATGTTGTCAGCAAAAAAATTATAATACTTGAAATATCCGAGCAGCAGGAGATTTATGGCCACGGTCAGTGCAAGTGCCGCTTTCCTGTAGGAAGGCACCTGACGGAAATGCTCTATCATCATGCCTCCGGCATAATTGATCGCCACCGATATGAAAAGAAGCAGGATATACCTGGGTTCTCCCCAGGCATAAAAAAATATGCTCGCCAAAAGAAGCAGGAGGTTCAAAAGCTCCTGCTTCCCCGTAAACGATAACAGATAATAAAGCACCAGTGTCACCGGAAGAAAGATCCAGATGAACAGCATCGATGCAAATATCATAAACAGCTAACTCCTCGGATATCTTAATCTCTGTAAACGTACTCAGGCATGCCGTCGGAAAATCTGATGTCACATTCCCCTTCGATCAGCGGCCTTACGTAATCTATGAACTCATCGGTCACGTCAGTGCCGTTCTTGGTTATCCACCAGGAGGGGATCATCTTTTCCTTGTTTCCGATCTCCGCAACATCCTTGAGAACATAGTCGATCTTATATTCATCGCCCTCTGCCCTCTCCATGCATACCATCTGGTGGCTTTCTCCTGCGATGACGGATCTTACCGCAAAACGGCCCACCTGCTCGGCCTCTTCCTTGTCCCTGCCGGATGCCAGGACGGAGGAACTCCTCTGGAGCAGGCTGAACTCTATGGAACGGCACTTTACTCCGGGTATACCGTTCATGACTGCTTCCTCAAGCAGCTTTGCAGCCCCGGTAAGCTTCTTATGTCCGAAGCTGTCAACCTCTGCCTTTCCGCTGTACTCGCAGATCAGCCGGTGTTCCGAGTCCCTTATGCCCTCGCTTACGCATACCACCACATTGTTTTCCTTTTTGAGAGCTTCCTTTACATCCGAAACGAATCTTTCAAAATGGAAGGGCGTCTCGGGAAGATATATAAGCATGGGATTATGGACATGCTTGTTCCTCGCAAGAGCGGAGGCTGCACAGAGCCATCCCGCATGTCTTCCCATGATCTCCACTATGGTAACGGACTTGATATCATAGGTGCCCGCATCTATGGATATGTCCCTGATGGTGGAGGCAATGTATTTTGCAGCTGATCCGTATCCCGGAGTATGGTCCGTTCCCACAAGGTCATTGTCTATGGTCTTGGGAACTCCAAGGAAGCGGATATGAGAACCATGCCTCTTTGCATATGCGGAAAGCTTTCCCGCAGTATCCATGGAATCATTGCCTCCGATATAAAGGAAGGCTCCTATCCCGTATTCCTCGAACTTCTCGAACATCTCCTCATATATCTCCGTCTCATCTATCGGAGGGAGCTTGTAGCGGCATGATCCCAGAAATGCCGACGGAGTCTGCTTAAGCAGCTCAAGCTTGTCAGGATCCGAGAAAAATTCTCCAAGATCCATGATCTCTCCCCTAAGGAAGCCTTCGATCCCGTTTTTCATGCCATAGACCTTATCTATGACATCCGAGTCCAGGCTTTCCTTTATGACGCCGTAAAGAGAGCAGTTGATCACTGCCGTAGGCCCTCCGGACTGTCCCACCAAAATGTTGTACTTCTGCATACCTTCCTCCTTGATCGTCTGCGGACATCTGTATCAGCCTGCCATGCTTCTGATGTCCGTGATGTCAGGGATCCGTACCCCCTCTTTTTTGCACAGATCCTCTATGGTTCCTTTTATCTCCTTCACATATCCCGGTGCGGTGATCATGACCTCATCCACGGGATGTGTGAGAAAATACTCCGGTGATACTATGGGGATATGGCTCGCAGGAGCATATCTTCCCTGTTTGAATCCTGCAGAATCTATCATATATTCAGCGGCTTCTGCAAGGACTGTGGTCGAAGCAATGGTAAAGCCCTGGTGTCCGGCTCCCCAGAGAGCCAGCCTTCGCCGATTGCTTTCAAGCATTTCCACATGTTTTTTCAGTTTATCGGCTATATTTTTTTGATTGCCTCTTACTTTTTCGAATCTGCTGTAAATATTCTTCAAATTGATCCTGTGGCTTTCTGCATTTTCTTCTTTAAAAAGCCCCTCCCCAGGAAGCTTCCGCACCACCATCCTGAGAGTATCCCCTATACCTATGCGGCCCTCCTCAAGGATCTCAAATCCGCAGAGCCTGCACAGATATCCAAGTGAATCAAGATCATAGTTTGCGATATGATCCCTTATGAACTCATAGTAATTGCCTTCTTCAAGTATATATTCAAGTGAGGGGACCGTCAGAAGCCCATATCCCCCTTCCCTGAGATTCTTTCTCATGGCTTTCAGCATGCTGACCGGATCCGGCTGATGCTCAAGAAAATTGAAGCTCAGAAAACAGTCAAAGGGAGCCCCGGGGATATCTGCATCCGGACTGTCAGGGAACATGCAGCTTATGCCTGATCCAAGTCTGTCAGCTGCCAGGCGGGCATTTTCCCGGTTTGCCTCCGTACCGTATATCTTAACAGGAAATTCCGAAAGTACATAAAGGAAGTCTCCGTTTCCGCATCCGCATTCAATAAAGCTGCCTCCGGAAAGCCCGTAGTGCTCTATCATGTGACGGTAGTCTTCCCGTCTCAGCCCTCTCATGGTCTCGGAAAGTCCCACTGCCCTGATCACATCCCTGTAGTAGCTGACCGGCTCACAGTCAAACTGACAAAGCCCGCAGCTCTCACATACAAAGAGTGACAGATCCATGCCCCTGTCAAAAGGGAGTTCATCCTCAGCCGGTATATCCTGGGCTGAAGCAGGCATGTTATGGAATTCCAGAAGGGCTTTCCCCGGAAGCGGGGCTCCGCACAGGAGACATCTTCCGCCTTTTCCGGACCCGGAAGCCTTATCCTCATGCCTTATCTTTATCTGCGGGCTCATCAAAATTGATCCTTTCCTCCTCCACTACAAGGGGTCTGTGCATCACTCTCTGATTTATGCTCAGTATATACTCTCCCAATACCCCAAGGAAAAATATCTGTACGCTGCCTATAAAAAGCATGCCTATGAGCAGCGGAGCCATGCCGGCTGAAAACCTGTCCCACCAGATGAGCTTCATGATCAGATAGACCAGGGCTGCTGCAAGGCATATGAAGGAGCATATGGCACCGGCAAAGGTGGCTATCCTGAGTCCGACCTTGGTATATGAGGTAAAGCCCAGCATGGCGGCATCATAGAGGGTATAAAAATTATTATGGGTCTTTCCTGCCCGCCTCATCGGCTGTTCATACGGTATCTCCTTACGGGCAAAGCCGAATTCTGCCACCATGCCGCGAAGGAAGGGGGTCGGATCATCCATCCCCCGGAGCACCTCTATAAAGGCCCTGTCATAAAGCCCCGATCCGGTAAAGTTCTCTATCTGCTCCACATTCGAAAACTTCTTTATAAGTTTATAGTAAAGCCTTCTGATAGAGTACATCAGGGGGTTCTCCCTGCTTCCGGCCTTTACCCCGATGACTATCTTGTATCCGTTTTCCCATTCCTTCACATATCTCGGGATCAGCTCCACCGGATCCTGAAAATCTGCCACCATCTCTATGACACAGTCCCCGGTCACCTGAAGCATACCATAATAGGGTGAATTGAACTGTCCGAAGTTCTTGGCGTTGAAGATGGCCTTTATCTTTTTGTTTCCGGCGCAGAGGGTTCTTATGATGTCTCTGGTCCCGTCGGTGGAGTCATTGTCTATAAATACGAGCTCATAATCATAATTGGGCAGTTCCTTTTCGATTATGTCGATCACTGCCCTGCTTATGGGCCCCACATTGTCCTTTTCATTGAAGCATGGAATCAAAACACTGATCTTTTTCATGTCCTATCCTGATTTCGGTTATATTCTATAAGCTCACTGATACCCTGGGAAAATGTTATCTCTTCCCTGAACTCTCCGCCCGTGAGCAGTTTAAGCCTTTCAGTTACCGGACATATGGAAAGAGGTCCTTCCTTTGCCTGGATGAACTCTCCATAGCAAAGCTCTCCCTTTCCTCCCGAAAGCTTATGGATCTCCTCCGTAAACTCTCTTAATACCCGGGTATCCTCCGAGGCTATATTTACTATATCATATCCTTCCATGGAAGATCCTGATCCGGATCTGTTCTTATATAACAGCACTACCGCCCTTGCGGCATCCCTGACCTCCATGAAATTCCAGCGATGCCTGCAGGCGCTGAGGGCCACCTTTTCTCCCTTCGGAAGCTCTCTTGTCAGCGTGGATATGATGGACCAGGGGTGGTCTCCCTTTCCGTAAACGCTGAAATACCTGAGGTGGATATATCCCATGCCCAGCCTTCCGCAGAGATCCCTCGCCTCTTTATAGAACTTAAGCTTGTTCCTTCCATAGGCATTTATCGGATCACAGTCCATGGATTCCTCCATGATCCCGTCAGCCTTAATGCCGTATTCCACACGGGAGCCGGCATCCATGAATAACTCCGCACCCAGGGAAGCCGCCAGCCTTACCAAGCCCAGGGAGGCCTCAGCATTTCTCCGATGTATGTCCTCCTCATCTATCTCCCGGCGGTTGACTCCGCCCCAGGCAAAATGAAGAAAACAGTCTATGTGTCCCGGAAGTCCCTCCAAAGATCCGATATCCTCGATGCATCCGCTTACGGCATGAAAATGCGAAAGCTCTTCCCTGCCGGAAAGCTCCTTCATCCGGCATATGGCCCTTTCCATGGAGCCGGGCCTTATGAGGCCATAGACCTCCGCCCCCTCCGATAGGAAAGCTGCTGCCGTATAGCTTCCAATGAAGCCCGAAACTCCGGTGATAAATATCTTTTTCCCGTTTATCCTAGTCATGCAATATCCGGTCCCGTCTCCTGTTCCATGTGCAGCATATCCCTTATGGCAGAGGAGAAGCTGTACTCCTCATGAAATCCCAGGGATAAAAGCCTTGTTATGTCCGGAGCAAGATCGGCAGCCCCTTCCAGGTTCTGTCCCCTGGCTCCGAATCTGAGCTCTGACCTGCTGGAAAGCAGGTCCCTCAGCTCCTCCACATAGCTTCTTAAAGGCCTTACATCTTCTCCTGCTATGTTCATGATGCTGCAGAGGCTGCCCTGGACTTTATCCTTTCCTTCAGGTGATCCGC
>DVNQ01000107.1 GCA_018714245.1 Candidatus Avilachnospira avicola | reverse complement strand
GAAACCGCTATGCGAAGGGGCCACATCATATAACCCGTCTTATAGCCCTTTTCATCCGCATAGGCCTTGAGCTCTCCGAAAAGCCCGTCATTTGAGAAGTCAGAAAGCCCTTCAAGGATCGGCTTTACTTCCTTAAGGAGCTCCAGAGAATTCTCTTCGTTGGTCTTCATCTTCTTATGAACGTAGAGGGAGCAGTCATATGCAGGCATCTCCTCAAAGAAATCGATATGGCTCTCTATATCCGGAAGCACCTCTATACGGGTCTTGACCATGGCTGCGATCTTTTTAAGATCAAGGGGCTTCTTTATGACCTTCTTGAGGAAGGGCTCTGCCATGGCATAGAATCGGTCAAAGTCCATGGCCTTTATGTATTCTCCGTTCATCCAGCGGAGCTTTACCATATCAAAAACTGCGGGAGATTTTGCTATCCTGTGATAATCAAACTCCTTTACAAGCTCAGAAAGGCTGAATATCTCCCTGTCTGATTCAGGAGACCAGCCAAGAAGGGCCACATAGTTTACCACTGCCTCAGCGATGAAGCCCTGATCCATGAGATCCTCAAAGGATGAATGTCCGCTGCGCTTTGAAAGCTTCTTATGGTTCTCATCGGTTATCAGAGGACAGTGCACATATACGGGCACTTCCCAGCCGAAGGCCTCATAGAGACGGTTATACTTGGGGGCTGAGGAAAGGTATTCGTTGCCCCTGACCACATGGGTTATGCCCATGAGATGGTCATCCACCACATTTGCAAAATTGTAGGTGGGATAGCCGTCGGACTTGATCAGGATCATATCGTCAAGCTCCGCATTGTCAACGGTAATGTCTCCGTAAAGCTCATCATGGAAAGTAGTGGTGCCTTCCCTGGGATTGTTCTGTCTTATGACATAGGGCATGCCGGCAGCAAGGTTTGCCTCCACCTCTTCCTTTGAAAGAGACAGGCAGTGCTTGTCGTACTGGGTGATCTCCTCGCCGTTTACTGTCCTTGTAAGGGACTGAAGCCTCTCGGGGGTGCAGAAGCAGTAGTATGCCTCTCCCTTTTCCACCAGCTTTTTTGCATACTCAAGATAGATCCCCTGAGCCTGTCTTTCCGACTGTACGTAAGGGCCCACAGGTCCTCCGATATCAGGCCCTTCATCGTGCTTTAGCCCGGTATCCTTAAGTGTCTGGTAAATGATATCTACAGCGCCTTCTACCTCACGCTCCCTGTCAGTGTCCTCGATGCGGAGGATATAATCTCCATCCTCATGCTTTGCTATAAGGTAGGCATAAAGCGCAGTCCTCAGATTTCCCACATGCATGCGGCCCGTAGGGCTCGGTGCATAACGTGTACGGATCTTCATATTATCTGTCCCCCTTGACGACAAATTTATCATATGCCCATTTCATTGTATAAAGAGGCACGAATTTATTCTGTGCCCAGATGAGCGGAAGCTGTGATCCCGGAAGGGGACAGGTCCCCTGCCCTACCTCTATGGTCACGGAAGCCGCAGGCCTGCCGCAGAGCTGCACATATTCCTTGAAGCCTCCGCCTCCTCCGGCAACTGCCTTCGGATATCCGGTGATCAGAGAGAGCTGATTGGAAAGGTCCCTGCTGTGCTCTCTCATCTTGTTATTTTCTATATCCCAGTAAAGTACCTGTCCCTGGGCATGGTAGTTTATCACTGCCCACCAGGTCCTGCTGTCATAAAGCTTCGTAAGGGCAATGGTCTCCGGCTCAGAAGCCGCATAGGGCCCACGGTAATTGCCAAAGGAAGGTCCCTCAGCCTTTCCGCTTGCAAACTCGAACATGGCATTGAAATTCTGGTTGAGATTGACTCCCCTGGCATTTGCCTTCCACCTTGTCAGATATGTGGGAAGGTCCAGCGAAGTATAGCCTGCCGCAGTGTCAAGCTCATAGGCCTTTCTTACGGTCTCCTTCAGCTTTTCGTCCCTTACTCCGTCTATGCCGAACTGGCTTATGCTCACTCCATCGGGGTCCGCCATGGGAATGAAATGGAGGCAGACGTCATTGAACCACTGCTTAAGCGGCTTTCCGTCGAAGCAGCCGGTATCATAAAAATAAAGCAGATATTCCAGCTGAAGCATGCAGAGATTTGAGGTTATGTATTCCCTTCCATGTATGGCAGCATCAATCAGCACATGGGTAGCTGCCTTTTCATTGCCGAGGACAAGCTCGTAAATGCTCCTTCCGTCAGCACTGGTCCCTATGCTTCTTACGGTGAGCTTTCCGGGATATTTTTTCTGAAGGTCGTTTATGTCATTCACCATGATGTCATAGGTATAGACATCCTCATAGGCGACTGCCGGATCCTTCACCTCCATGGCCGTGGACTGTACACAGCCCTCAGGCACGGTGCTGTCGACTGTAAGGGCGCCCTGGGCTACCCCACCGGTGCTCTGATATGCATAGGCATCCAGAGATATGCCGCTGTCCACCGGGTATTCACTGCTGTCAGTTCCTGTTTTGCTGTTTCCGGAAAGGGCTACTCCCGGGCCGGAATCCACAAAGCCTGCGCTCCTTGCATAGGCCGTCATATAAGCATTAGCCATGGGGAGCGTCCCCATGGCTAAACCAAGCATTGCTATGATAGTTCTTTTTGTAAAAAACCTAAGATCCATAAGCTTAAAAGCCATCAGTCCTCGTTATCGTAGTCCCTGTCTTCTCTGCTTTCTCTCTCTTCCCTGCGGTCACGGTCACGATCGCGATCACCTCTGCCGTAGCCGAAGTTCCTTCCGCGTCTCTCCCCGCGATCCCTGCGGTCCCTTCTGTCATCGATGTCCGTGGGAAGCTTGTCGCTGTTTATGTCTGAAGGTCTCATGGAAAGATCTATCTTGCCGTCTCTCTGGTCTACCTTGATGACCTTGACGGTGACCTCATCTCCAAGCTTTACCACATCCTCGACCTTGCCTACCCTGCGGTCAGCCAGCTTTGAGATATGGATGAGTCCCTTCTTGTTGGGAGCAAGCTCCACCTGGGCTCCGAAGCTCAGGATATTTACGACCTTGCCTGACATAACCATGCCAAGCTCGATATCTGTCACGATGCTCTCAATGATCTCGATGGCACGGTCGATCATCTCCTGATCTGTACCGCATACGGAAACTCTTCCGTCATCATCTATGTCTATGCTTACTCCGGTCTCCTCAATGATCTTGTTGATGGTCTTGCCCTGCTTTCCGACAACATCACCGATCTTCATGGGATCGATGGTGATGGAGCTGATCTTGGGAGCGTATTTGGAAAGCTCCTTCCTGGGCTCGCTTATAACGGGATCCATGATGTTGTCCATGATGTAGAGCCTTGCTTCATGGGTCCTCTTTATGGCCTCCTCAACGATAGGCCTTGTAAGTCCATGGATCTTGATATCCATCTGGATGGCAGTGATGCCCTTTCTGGTACCGGCTACCTTGAAGTCCATGTCACCGAAGAAATCTTCCAGTCCCTGGATATCGGTAAGTACGATATAATCATCATCCGTATCTCCGGTCACAAGTCCGCAGCTTATGCCGGCAACGGGAGCCTTTATGGGCACGCCAGCAGCCATAAGGGAAAGGGATGATGCACATACAGAAGCCTGGGAAGTGGAGCCGTTTGACTCCAGGGTCTCGGATACTGTCCTTATGGCATAGGGGAACTCCTCCTCGGTGGGAAGTACGGGTACAAGTGCCTTCTCCGCAAGGGCTCCATGGCCTATCTCACGTCTTCCGGGTCCTCTTGAGGGCTTGGTCTCTCC
>DVNQ01000016.1 GCA_018714245.1 Candidatus Avilachnospira avicola | reverse complement strand
CTTTTGCTGATTGATCCTGAACAGGCAGTAAGGTGTTTTTGAGACCGTCTTTCATGGGGATGTCCTTTCATAGATAAGGAATGGGATGGAATAATAAAGATTTCTGGAAAGAAAAAAGATAATAGATAATTGATTGTTGATAATAGAATTTAAATATTATAACACACCCGGGCGGCTCCGTAAACAGAACTGCCCGGGCAGTAAAAACTATGGGATCAGTGAATGAAGCTCCTCAGCCGAGGGCCTTTTTTGAGTAGTCCTTGAAATATCTGTACATCTTCAGGGTGTAGTCGGTAAACTGTACGCCGAGGTTTTCCTTATAGACTCCCCAGAGAGCCCAGAGGAGGCCTCCAAGCGCCATGTAGGCATAGACCAGCCTGCGCTCTTCGGGCTTCGGAGCCCGTCCGAAATATGCAGTCATGAGCTTTTCCGCTCCCTGCTCATTCATATAGGAATAGATCGCACACATGCCGATATCCATAAGAGGATCACACATGCCTGCATATTCCCAATCGATGAGCTTTATCTTATCGAGATCCCGCTCATGATCGGAGATATCCGCTCCCGGAAGGAACAGGAAATTGTCCTGAACAGAATCAATATGGCAGAGGACCAAAGGACGGGAAATGCCCTTAAGCCAGGCGCAGAGCCGGTCCTTTTCCTCACGGATCCTGGGATAATCTGAAAACGGAATGGCAGCCATTTGGGAGGAATCGTCATTTTCAGCTATTGCTGAAGGATTATGCCGGCTGCTTTCGATGCAGAGCCTTTCATAATATGCTATCCGTTCTTCGATATCAAAATGATGGCTGACCTTTGCCCCCGACTCATGGAGCATACGGAGCTTCTTCATGCAGTAGAGCATGTCCGTATCATTTCCCGCATCGGCATTTCTGGAGCCTTCATAGTAACAGGATATCTTGTAGCCTGTATACTCATCCAGATATATGAGCTTTTCTGAGATATGAAGGCCGGCTATAGCCTCATATACCGCTTTTTCCTGTTTCCTGTTTATAAGCTTTTCGGTGCCTTCGCCGGGGATGCGGCAGATATAGTCCTTTCCCTTTACGGAAAAAAGCCAGGAATTGTTGGTCATGCCTGCCTTAAGCCGCTTTATCCTTACGATCTCCGATTCGGGCACGGAGAGCACCCGGCTTACCAGCTGCATGGCCTCGGAACCCGAGTCATTCTGATATTTGGGATCAAAGAGCCGGAGCTCCTCAAGATTTTCAAATTCATAGACCGTATCGTTGGGAAGGAGATTTATGTACATTTCAATATCCTTCCAGCCCTCGGATCCGGCTATGTTGCCGAAATAGGCGGTGACCCTCTTTTTTGCCCTGCCTTCCAGCATCTCCATGAGCACATGCTCCCAGTAATACTGCTCGGTGCCAGGCATATCGTGATAGTACCTTAGCACGGGAATAAAATCCTCGGAGAATTCTCTTGAGAAATAAGCCGGGCCGTACATATAGTCACAGTCCATGCCCCCGGGGTATGTGTCGGTGATGCGGCCCTTGGCGTCAGTCTCCAGCACCCATTCAGAGCAGGAACCCTCGGCATGCTGGGCACAATACCAGGCTGCGGGCTCATAAAGATGGTAGATATTGTCCCTTATCCAGTTGTCGGAATTGAGTATGTAGGCATTATGCCCGAGGAATTCTTCTGAGGCGTGGAAGACCGTGGATATGGTATTTCGCACGGCATACTCAGGATTATATATGAGCCTTACTCCATAGAGATCCGTAAGGTACTCGAACTTTTCCTTGAGATATCCTACCATGATGCTGATATCGGTTATGCCTGCCTCCCTAAGCTGCCTTATCTGTCTTTCGATCATGGGTTCTCCGAATACGGAAAGCAGCCCCTTCGGGGTCTCATAGGTGAGGGGCACGAAACGGGAGCCGAAGCCTGCGGCAAGGATCACGGCCTTTTCCACCCTGAAGGGCGAAAGATAGCTGAGCCCGGCATCGGTGAGCCTTAAGCCGAGCGCCGGATCATCCTCCATAAGGCCGCCTTGACGGCATTCCGCTATGAGCTTATTTGTCTTTCCAAGGGACACTCCTGCAGCCTTTGAAAGCTCCCGCTGGGTGAGCCGCTGGCTTTCCCTGCCAGCTGCGGGCGCGTGTTCATTTTCATATATCCTTCTTAATATATATACTTTTCTATCCATAACAGACCTTTCAGTGATAACATATGAGAGAGTATAGCACAGGGAAAGGAAGAAAACCACGATATTTGTTCATATTCATTAAAATAATTATGAAAATGAACACGCTCATGTAAGCAAATATTTAGAAAAGCTAATGAAAAAAGATATACATTATACAAGATATTGTATTATAATATGAAAATAGTTAAGTTTACCATCATTATATGATGATCGGGGGATACGAAAAGCTATGAACAAACGGATCAGGATCCTTACTGCAGCTCTTGGCATTTCAGCGGCATGCATGCTTTCCATGCCGGCCTTTGCAGCGTGGCAGCAGGATGCAAACGGCTATTATTACATGAACGGCAACAGCCGCGTATATTCCAACTGGCTTCGCATGGCCAATTCCAATGGCGGCTATACATATTATTACATCAACCAGAACGGATACATGGTCACGGGCTGGCAGAAGCTCAACAATGTCTGGTATTATTTCAATGCTGACGGCACCATGGCCACCGGCTGGAAGCAGATAGACGGAGCCTGGTATTATCTGGACCCTCAGAGCGGACAGATGAAGACCGGCTGGCACAACCAGCAGAATAACGGCATTACCGAGTATTACTATCTCAAGGATTCCGGAGCCATGGCGACGGGCTGGAGGCAGATAGACAGTGCCTGGTATTATTTCCTGGATGACGGAGTCTGTGTCATCAATCTCTGGGTCCAGGTCAACGGCAAGTGGTATTTCTGTGGCACGGACGGCAAGATGAAGACCGGCTGGCAGCAGATCAACAACAACTGGTACTATCTGGACAGCTCGGGAGCGATGCAGACGGGCTGGCTCCGCAACAATACCAATAACACCATGTATTACTGTGATACCCAGAACGGTACCATGGCTACAGGCTGGAAGCAGATAGGCGGTACCTGGTATTATTTCAACGGATCAGGAGTGATGCAGACAGGCTGGATCAAGGATAACTCTTCGGGAGTTTACTATTACCTCCAGTCCAACGGAGCCATGGCTGCAAACACGACTCTCAACATCAACGGTGTGAACTACAGCTTCGATCAGAACGGAGCCTACAGCGGTACGGTAACCAACGGAGGCAATGTAAGCAATGTCAACTCGCCTTCAGGCAATGTCACCAATTCCGTGACTCCTTCCTCACCTTCGGGCGGAAGCACTACCAGCGGGGCTACCACTCCTTCAGGAGCCATCGGAAGCACGGGAGGGCCTTCGTCGGCACCTTCATATGTCGGCAATTCAGGCTCGGCGCCTTCCGCCAACTATGGCCCTGGATTTGTAAACAGCGGAACAACGGTGGGTACTTCCGGAAGTTCGACGATCACCGCTACTTCACCTACGGTGAGCGGAACCGGATCTTCCGTCATAACAGGCTCCAACATAAGCAACGCTTATGATTCCTATGGCAATCTGGTACCCGGACTTACCAGCGGACCTCCGGCATGATGGACCTGAGGACGGTATATACATTATTGATATGATCAGACTTTAAGATAAAGTTGGGATGAGATCTCATCCCAACTTTTCTGATATGGGGCATTTTAAGGAGCAGACATATGTATGACTTTATCCTGGGAGGCGCTGCCTCCGGAAAAACCGCATATATATACGAGAGACTTACCGAGGACTGCCTTGCGGATCCGAAAAAACGGTTTATCCTTTTCGTACCGGAGCAGAATACACTTAGGGCCCAGCAGATGATCGCGGAAAAAAGCCAAAGGGGAGGCATGCTAAATATCGATGTACTCTCATTTACCCTGCTTACCTACAGGGTATTTTCCGAGCTTGGGGTAAAAAAGCCGGACATACTGGATGACATGACAAAGTCCCTGCTCCTGAGGAAGGCTATGAGGCTTAAGAAAAATGAGCTCCGCCTCTACTCAAAGAAGACGGATACCCAGGGCTTCCTGGATGAGCTGAAGCAGGCGATAGCTGAGTTCTGCCAGTATGACATAGATACGAAACGGCTTTGGGAGCTTCGGGAACAGGGAGTCACAAGGAGGCTTTATGACAAGCTTTCTGACATAGCAGAGATCTACGACTGCTTCACTTCGCTTCTTGAAAATGGGGAGATCATACCCGAGGAGCTTCCAAAGCTGCTTCTCAGGCTGCTTCCGAAGTCACATTTTCTGGATGGAGCCATAGTGTATTTTGACGGCTTCACCGGCTTTACTCCGATCCAGCAGAAGATACTTGCACATGTGCTGAGCGCAGCCTCCGAGGTCCACTTTGCCCTGACCATCCCCAAGGAGGAGCTGGGGATCGGAAGGAGTAGGGATGCATTTTCCGATACAGATATTTTCTGGCTTAGCCGGGAGAGCATGCGGGACATAGGCGAGCTTTCCGACAGGGAGGGAGTGCCCCATGGAAAGGATGTGGTGCTGCCCGGACGGACGGAGCTTCCAAAGACTTCCTGCATCATATATGAGGATGCCCAGGAGGAGGTAAGGGAGCTTGCCCGCAGCATAAAAAAGCAGATCCTTTGTAAGCATGGGGGAGAGATCAGATATTCCGACATCGCAGTTGCTATCTCGGATCCCGGCACATACAGGGACCTGATAAAAAATGAATTTGAAAAGGCAGGCATCCCCTTTTTCATGGATGAAAAGCCGGGATCCGATCAGTCCCAGGAGGCAGCTTTGCTTCGGGCCTGTATGGATATGATCTGTCGGGGCTACCGCTATGAGGATGTGAGCAGATACATAAAGAACCCTCTCATAAAAGCTGCATGTAAGGGCGGAGCTTTATATGCGGATATCTTTGATAATTACATAAGGGCAAAGGGCATAAGAGGCAGGAAGGCCTACGAGGCCTCCTGGGGCAATACCTACAGGGGAGCTGAGGGCCTTGACCTTGACGGGCTGAATGCCTACAGGGAAGAGGTGCTTTCGCCTGTTTTTCGCCTCCATGACCGGCTCAGGGAGGAAAAGAAGCTGGGAGGTTATGCGGAGGCGCTTAAGGCATATATCTCCGATGCAGGTATAGAAGATGCAGAAAGGGCATTTTGCGAGAAGCTCCGCGGAGCAGGATATGCAAATGAAGCCGGAGCGGAGGAGAGCTTTTCCGAGCTCTGCCTTCTGCTTCTTGAGCGCATATCAGGGCTCATGGGGGATGAGGCCGCTTCTATGAAAGCATTTTCAGAGCTGCTTTCCGCAGGACTTCTTTCGCTTAAGACGGGAGCTATCCCTGAGGGCATGGACATGCTTATGGTGGGAGACCTTAAGAGGAGCCGCTTTGATGGCATAAGGCAGTTGTATATCATCGGCGCAAATGAGGGACTCATACCAAAGAGCGGCGAGGTAGCGGGCATATTTACGGTAAAGGAAAGAGAGATGCTCGGCTCCCTTGGCCTGAGCCTGGCGCCCCAGTCCGCAAGGCTGACCTCCTCAGAATATTTTTATTTGTATATGCTGCTCCATAAGCCCTGGGAAAGGCTTACGGTCACCTGCCCCAGAGAGGGGAGGGACGGAAAGATGCTGCGCCCTGCGGAGTTCATCTCAAGGCCCGGGACCATAAAGGGGATAGAGCTTAAGGCTCTTAAGGCGGAAGACCTGGGCAGCAAGGAGGATGAAGATGTATTTTATTCCTCTCCTGAGGACGCCCTTTCTTCCCTTGCATCCATGCTGAAGGAAGGGGATCCGGGAAGCGACAGGCTTAAGAGGCTCTATGCCTTTCTTTCCGCGGATGAGAGGACGAAGGACAGGGCCTCAAAGCTCACGGAGGGAGCCTTCATGCGTCATGAGGATTGCCCAATAGGTTCGGATACGGCTCTGGAGCTTTACGGAGACAGCCTTTATGGCTCCGTGACGCGCATAGAGAGCTTTGAAAGATGTGCCTATGCACATTTTCTCAGATACGGGCTCAGGCTTATGGAGAGACAGAGATATGACATAGAGGCGGCGGATATCGGCAATCTTTATCACGCTGCCATAGAGCATACCTTCAGGGAGCTTGCGGATCGGAAGCTGGAGATCACTTCGGTATCTGAAGCGGAGCTTCTTAAGATCGGAGAAAATGCGGTCAGGGAGGTGACCGGGAGCTACAATGACAGCATCTTAAGCTCCAGCTCAAGGAATCTGTATCTGAGGGACCGGGTTTCAAGGATAACGGGACGTACCCTCTGGGCCCTTCGGTCCCAGGCCGCAAAGGGCAGCTTCAGGACTGCGTACTGCGAGCTTCCCTTCCGCATAAAGGATCAGGGGCTTGAGCTTCACGGGCGTATAGACAGGGTGGATCTCTGCGAGGACAGGACCGATACCTATGTAAAGGTCATAGACTATAAATCAGGAAAGACCAGATTTGATCTGGATCTTGTGTATCACGGCCTGCAGCTTCAGCTTATCACCTACATGGATGCAGCCGTAGGAGAGCTGGAAAATCGGAAGGGCAGGGGACATGTACACCCTGCAGGACTGTATTATTACAACATCGATGATCCGGTCATAAGCTACGTGGACCTTTCAAAAAAAGCGGGTCCGGAAGCGGAGGAGGCGGCAGATAAGGAGATCCTTTCTGAGCTTCGGATGAACGGCCTTTCCAACTCCGATCCTGAGATCCTCAGGGAACTGGACGGAGAGCTTCAGACAGAGGGAGATGCTGCCTCCAGCGTGATACCGGTCAAGGTCAAGGGAGGAAGCGTAGTGCCTTCATCTTCCATGGTATGCGGCACCGAGGGCTTCCGCAGGCTCATGGAGCGTACCAGGGAGCGGATAAGGAAGGATACGAAGGAGATATTTTCCGGCAATATAGATATCAGGCCATTCAGGAGCGGAGCCGCAAGCGGCTGCGACTACTGTCCTTACCGGAGCGTCTGCGGATTTGATGCTTCAGTACCCGGCTATGGCTACAGGAGGCTGTGGCCCATAAGCAAGGACAGGCTGAGAGCGGAGCTTTTCGGAGAGGATGGAAATGATGCAGTGGACTGAAGAACAGAAAAGAGTGATCGATGAGAGAGGCAGCAACATACTGGTCTCTGCTGCGGCAGGGAGCGGAAAGACTGCCGTGCTCTGCGAGCGCATAATCGAAAGGCTGTGCGACCCGGAGGAGCCTGTGAGCCTTGACTGTCTGCTCATCATGACCTTTACAAGGGCTGCAGCCGAGGAGATGAAGGATCGAATAGCCTCAGCCCTTTCCGAAAGGATAGCGGCGACAGAGGATGAAGCCCTCCTTTCCCATCTCAGGAAGCAGAGGCTCCTCCTTCGGGATGCGGACATCTCCACCATAGACAGCCTGTGCAGAAGGCTGCTTCGGGAATATTATCAGGATCTTGACATAGACCCGGGAGCGAGGACTGCAGAGGAGGGAGAGCTTAGAGTACTCAGGGCAGATGTGCTCTCAGAGCTTCTTGAGGACAGATATACGGAAGGAGACCGGGCCTTCCTGGATTTTGCAGAGAGCTTTTCCAGCAGACGAAATGATGAAAAGCTCTCAGAGATGATCGAAGACACATATATGTTCATACAGGGGGATCCCTGGCCCAGGCTCTTCCTCAGGCGGATGATCAAAGAGGCTGAGGATGAGATGGAAGGGAAATTTTACGGGCTCCCCTGGTACGGATATCTGATGGAGCGTATAAAAAGGGATGCGATGGAGCAGAAGGAGCTCCTTTCCTCCTGCATACCGATCTGTGAGGAAGAGGGCGGACCCGGGCCATATACCGAGGCAGTGCAGGAGCTTTCGACATTTTTTGATTCTATCCTGGACGCCAGGGATTATGGGGAGCTTTACAGGCTGATCCCCGGATATAAGCCTTCCAGGCTTAAGGCCGTACGCTCCAAGGATGTGGATGTCCTTAAGAAAAATGCAGTAAAGCAGTGCATAGATATTTCCCGTGAGAGGATAAAATCCCTTTCCTCTCTTTTCATGCTGCCGCCGGATATAATGAAGAGAGCTGTCTCCGGAGCCGCCTCCTATATAAAGGAGCTGGTGCTTTTGAGCTCCGATTTCATGGACCGCTTTGATGCGGCGAAACGTGAAAAGAACATAGTCGATTTCAATGACATGGAGCACCTGTGCCTTCAGATACTATATGATGAGACCGAAGAAGGCATGAAGCCTTCGGCTATAGCAGACGAGCTCTGCATGCGCTATGACGAGATACTTGTGGATGAGTATCAGGATTCCAACATGGTGCAGGAGGCTCTTATATATGCCCTTTCTGCAGAACGCTTCGGAAGGCCGGACGTATTTATGGTCGGAGACGTAAAGCAGAGCATATATCGCTTCAGGCTGGCAAAGCCGGAGCTCTTTATGGATAAATACCATAGCTACAGGACCGGAGAAGGATCTGGGCCTGAAGGCGTAAGGATAGATCTCAACAGGAATTTCCGAAGCAGGGATCAGGTCATAGGCTCTGTAAATGATGTTTTCATGAGGATCATGGGCAGGGAGCTCGGAGGCATAGACTATGACGAAAGTGCGGCCCTCCATAAGGGAGCCGAATTCGAGGGCGAGGGCCAGGACTATGTGACGGAGCTTGAGATACTGGATATCTCAAAGGAAGAAAATGATGAGGCCGAAGCAGACAGGTCACTGGATCCCTATGCTGAACTCAGTGCCGATGAGCAGGAAGCCCTGCTTATAGGATGGAAGATAAAGGAGATGACGGGATGCCTTGGCGATGAAAAAAGGCTCCTGATATCCGACAGGCAGCATGGAGGCTTAAGGCCCGTCTCCTATGGGGACATAGCCATACTCCTTCGGGCTCCGGGAAAGCGGGCGGATACCTACGTGGATATGCTTTCAGCGCTCGGTATACCCGCATATACGGAATCCTCACATGGGTATTTTGACGCTTATGAGGTGAGGATTATGCTGTCCTTTCTCAACATAATCGATGACCCCAGGCAGGACATAGACCTTGCGGCTGTCATGCGAAGCATGATAGGAGGTTTTTCAGACGAGGAGCTTGCGAGGATCAGGATCCTTTTTGAAGGCCGGGGAGATCAGCCTTCAGGGACCGGACTTACGGACCTTTATGAGGCGCTTATGTACTGTAGCTCTCTCGGTTCGGAGGGAGACATTTCCGGAAAATGCAAAAGCTTCCTTTCCCTTCTTAATGAGCTCAGGGACCTGTCTGACATGATCCCGGTGGGAAGGCTCATCGGCAGGATCTATGCAAGGAC
>DVNQ01000106.1 GCA_018714245.1 Candidatus Avilachnospira avicola | reverse complement strand
AAAAATGTTAGTCCAACACACTACATATCTTCCAACCAACTTGTAGCAGTGATTCGTGAATATTTGAACCATCGAATCACAAAAAATTTCCTGTTTCGTAGGGTAATTGCCCCCCTACGGGATGACGGCATTATTATCGCTAGCTGTTCACATGGCTACAAAATTCCAGTATCAGTAGAGGATATTACAACGTACCTTAACCAAACACATACTATTGTATCCCCGATGTTACATCGTGTGGAAGTTTGCCGTAAACTGGTTTTAGAAAACACACATGGCAAATTTGATATCTTAGATGACCCCGCGTTTATACGATATAAAAAATATTTTGATTAGAGATAAAGGCGTTATAATGAAAAAATACAGCAAGATTGCTTCACCCCACATTCCTGCTGTATCAATGTACTCAAATCATCTGAAAATGTTTTAACGCTTCTATGATCGCCGCCTCTTTCTCCGGTGGGCACTGTGGCACTTTTGCGTCTTCCTTCTTTGACAGATTATAATTCTGCCCCACATCCAGCCCACACTTGCGCTTAATCTGCGAGATGTATAGGGACGATACCTTCAAGCCATACTTCTCCAGCACATACGCTTTGATCTCGTCATAGGTCGCCTTACTCTCCGCCGCAGTCAAATCCAACTCATCCAGATTCAACTCCACTTCGATATGCTGCTTGGTGTTAAGTTTGGACAAAAGTACTACCGTCTCCACATGCACGCTCTGGGGGAAGAGGTCATAGGGCCTTACGCGAGTTAGCCTGTATCCCTGGCTGCAGAGATACCTGAGATCCCGGGCAAGAGTTGCCGGATTGCAGGAGACATAGACTATGCGCCGTGGCTGCATCTTTACCATGGTCTCAAGGCAGGCTTCATCGCAGCCCTTTCTCGGAGGATCGACTACCATGACATCAGGCCTCGCACCCCGGTCTTTATCGGCGGCATGCACTTCATACCAGTGAGGGAGCACCTCCTCAGCCTTTCCGCTAAAGAATTCCGCATTTGCAATGCCGTTTCGCAGGGCATTTTCCCTGGCGTCTTCTATGGCCTGAGGCA
This sequence comes from Candidatus Avilachnospira avicola, assembly GCA_018714245.1. Classification (GTDB taxonomy): domain Bacteria; phylum Bacillota; class Clostridia; order Lachnospirales; family Lachnospiraceae; genus Avilachnospira; species Avilachnospira avicola. Next base: position 19,068 of record DVNQ01000106.1, on the reverse strand, counting down.
CTATCTCTACGCCGTATACATATCCTGCTTTCTTTGCAAGGAACAGGGAAATGGTCCCTATGCCGCAGTAAAGATCCCAGACGGTCTCATTGCCGCTGAGCTCTGCAAACTCAAGGGCTCCGGCATACAGTTTTTCCATCTGCCCAGGATTTACCTGATAAAATGACAAAGGAGAAATCCTGAAGCCGATCTTTTCTCCGTCAGGAAGCCTGATGGAATCCTCAAGATAAGGATCGCCGCAGATGGTGACATACTCATCCCCCATGATCACATTTGTATCTCTTAAGTTCGGACTATAGCTAAGGCTCATAAGCCGGATACCGGCACCATCGCAGCATTCCGTAAGAGCTTCCACAAGCTCTTTTTCTCTGGGAAGCTTTTTGCTGTTTATGACGAGGCAAACCATCATGCCTCCGCTTGCCCGGCTTTTTCTGATAAGCACATGACGGACCGTGCCTTTCAGGGATCTCTCATCATAAGGCTCCAACCCGAAGGCCTTCATCCACCCGATGACCGAATCAAGTATGATCCTGTTTTCCTCTGCCCCGAGAAGGCAGTCTGAAGCAGGGATGATGCTGTGGGTCCTGCCGGCATAAAAGCCTGCCACGATATGCCCCTCCCTGTCCCTTCCTATCGGGAACTGGGCCTTGTTCCTGTATCTGAAAATGTCATCAGAAGGGACTATGGGCTCCATGATGCGGTCAACTTCCTCCTCCGAAAATCCGCCGAGCCTTGTAAGCGCATTTCTGACCTTACCGGATTTAAGGCGAAGCTGTGCATCATAGCCCATCTGCTGGATCTGGCACCCGCCGCAGGCTCTCGCTATCGGGCAGGGTGCCTCTGTTCTGTCCGCAGAGGGTTCGATTATCCTTATGACCCTTGCAAAGCCGTAAGTCTTCTTTATCTTCGTTACACCGCAAAGGACAGTATCACCAACGATACTGTCCTTTATGAACCAGGTGAATCCTTCATGCTTTCCGATACCCAGGCCCTCATCTGTCATATCGGTTATCTTTATCTCGAATTCATCATTTTTCTGCATATAATAACTCCGTTATCTTGTGCCCACATTCACATCAAAGGAGAGCTCCGTATAGCCTGAGCTTCCTGAGCTTCTCATGAGCCTTACCGTCACACTGTCTCCGCTCTTAAGCAGCCTGACTGCATTTTCGTAGGATCTTACATCGCTTACATTGGTATCTCCTATGCCGGTGATAATGTCTCCGTTCTTTATGCCCGCATCATAAGCAGGGCTGCCTGAAGATACCTCAGTTACATACATGCCGGAAGGCATGCCCTGGTAACTCATGTCAAAGCTGATGCCGCTGCCGGTGATCCCTATATACGGAAGAGGTTCCCCTTCCGTGAGCCTGTCGATCGCACGCTTGAGATAGGATGTGCTCACGATCCCCGTCACTGACTCCGTGCTTTTATCGGAGGCAGCAAGGCCTATAAACTGGCCTTCCATATTGAAGATGAATGTTCCGTGCTGAGGGTCTGAATTGATGGAAGAGTAAAATACCTCCTGCTGTCCATCCACCGTCTCCTCTGCTTCGGACTTCATACCGATATATCCTATATCAAATGACCTTACCTTGCCAAGAGGCGCACCAAGAGCCAGCACCATGCTTCCCTCAGAGACATTGAGAGCAGAGCCTATATCCGCGGTCCTCAGGTCGGACAGGAATTCCTCGCCCAGTCCTTCCTTGGATACAGCGATCACACAGATCCCGTCCTGCCTGGATATCTGTTTCAGAAGGGCTTCCTTTTCGGTCCCGTCAGAAAAGGTGACGCTGTAGCTCTCTCCGCTGTCTGCGGCCTCATCCGTGGAAAGGATCAGGATCTCCGAATCCGTATCGGAAATGATAAGTCCGGCAAAAGTACGGGATGATTCCACAGTATCCTCGAACCAGGTAGTATTTGTGGATACCGCATGGACCTCGGCGATAAGCTCAGATGCCTTTTCGGCCATGGCTGCCGTGACCCTGGAGATCGCCCTCAGGTCCTGCTCATCATATATCCAGTTCCTGGAATCCAGGATCTCCTCTATCTCAGCCCTTAGCTCAGACTTTGACCAGGTCTCATGGACATTTTCATCAGGAATGTCCATATCCTCAGGGGCTTCCTCCAGGGCAGAGTCCTGAACTTCATTCGTGTCATGGACTGTCTCAGGCTCCATATCCTGACCGTCGGTATCCGGCTGGTCATCTCCCTTCTTCCTGGCAGCCTGTTCAAAGCCTTCGTAAAGCTCCCTTACCGCAAAAAAAGCCGTCGCTGCCCCGCCTCCGAACACAAGCCCGCAGAGGAGTGCAAGCAGCAGCCTCTTTGCAGCATTTTTAGGGCTGATATTCCTTCCTACTATCTTTTCATTTATGAAATTTTTCTTTTCCCCGTCAGTCATTGAATCCACCGTACTCAAGTTTCCGGACAACCGTCTGTCTATCGTCCTAGTGATATGTTATAATTTTATAATATAAAAGTAAACAATCTATGACATATATCGGGGTATTTTCATGTTCAGGACTCTTTATTCCAAGCTGGTGCTTGGCTATATATTATATGGGCTTATAGGCTTTCTGTTCATCGCCTTCATATCCTCTTCCTCTACCTATGATCTCCTGGTGGAGGAAAAGGGAAATGCTCTCTATGCTGAAGCAGTGCGCATAGCAGGCACCTATTCGGATCAGCTGGCCTATGAGGATGATCTTTCCGATGTGTCAGACCAGCTTGATATCGTATCCGGATTTACCGGAGCACGCATATGGCTGGTCGATGATGATGGAAATATCCTCCTTGATACCACGGATCCCGGATATGCTGGAGAATCCATACTCGGCTTTGATCCCGGCGCAGAGCGAAGCAGCTATACCATAGGCCGGTTCTACGGCATGTTCACGGATGAGATGCTGACCGTATCGGCTCCCATCAACTACGGATATACCACCGGAGGCTATGTGGTGCTTCACTATCCCATGTCCTCGGTGCTTTCCGTTTCGACTTCTTTCATGAACATAGTTTATATAGCATCCATCATACTCTTTCTGCTGTCCTTCATCATACTTGTCATATTTACATTTGAGGTATTCCTGCCTCTTAAGCAGATATCCCGGGGAGCTTCCGAATATGCCTCAGGCAATTTTGCTCACAAGATAAGCCTGAAGGGCAAAAATGATGAGATCGGCTATCTGGCCAACACCCTGGACTACATGTCGGGTGAGCTTGCAAAGCAGGAGGAATATCAGCGTGAATTCATCGCAAACGTATCCCATGATTTCCGCTCACCTCTCACCTCCATAAAAGGGTACCTGGAAGCCATGCTGGACGGCACCATACCACCTGAGCTCAGGGGAAAATACATAGGCAGGGTCATATCGGAGACCGAAAGACTCAATAAGCTCACAGAAGGCATGCTGACGCTCAATTCCCTTGAGGGGAAAAAACTGCTGAAGCGTACCGCTTTTGATATAAACCGTATGATCAAGGATGTCTGTGCTGCAAATGAAAATGCCTGTGAAAAGAAAAATCTGAGCTTTGAGCTCACCTTCGAGGATGAAACAGAGATGGTGTATGCCGACTACGGCAAGATCCAGCAGGTGCTTTATAACCTTATCGACAATGCCATAAAATTCAGCAATAATGATTCTGCCATATATGTCTCTACCGCCATGAGGCAGCGGAAGGTATTCATATCGGTCAGGGATACCGGCTGCGGCATCCCCAAGGAATCCCTGAAAAAGATCTGGGACAGATTCTATAAGACTGACAGCTCCCGCGGAAGGGACCGTACCGGGACAGGGCTCGGACTCTCGATCGTAAAGGAGATCCTGCAGGCCCACGGCGAAAATATAGACGTGGTCTCCACAGAAAAAGTCGGAAGTGAATTTACCTTTTCACTCCCGATGGCTGAATGACCAATTTATTCTTCCCATTGAAAATGTTTCATGTCCACGCATCCATTTTCCTTAAACCTGACGCCCTCCTCTTCCAGAAGTTCCCGCTGACCCCAGAAATGAGGAGCGGTACGTCCTGCTCCGTTTACTACCCTATGACAGGGATAATCTCCATAGTGTTCTGACATGCTCAGGACCTTCCCTACAAGCCTGGCATTTCTATCCCTTCCTATGAGTCTTGCTATCTGCCCGTAGGAGGCGACACGTCCATATGGTATCTCTTCCACTACAGAAAGGATCTCGTATATCAGCCTTTCATCCAGCACCTTACTCATCCTGATCTTTTTCCTCAATTCCATCCTGACAGTATATCTGTATTTATCTTTCTGCTCAGCTTCCTGTCGATATATAGCTCATCTGTCCTGACCACGCAGGGCAGATACAGCGTCTTTACTCCTGCTTCCACGGCTTCGTATAGAGCCCTTCCAAACTCCGGTGCCGTATCCATGTTTGGAAGCACCTTTATGACCCCGGGCATCGGGATGACGAAGGCTATGCAGGAACTGATCCCGCCCATTGCTGCATTTTTCAGCTCATGAAGGTGCTTTATTCCCCTTTCCGTAGGTGCATCAGGGAAGTATCCCAGACCATCTATCTCCAGCGTGCAGCCCTTGACCTCCATGAGCATGGGACGCCCCTCTCGTTCCATATAGAAATCCAGTCTGGATCCTCCATATGTATATTCCGGCTTTATGACTGAAAAACCCTGCTCCATAAGCCACTCATATACTACCTGATTCGGCGCCTGACTGTCGATATTTACCAGTCCCAATCCCGGCTTCTGCACGGTTATTAGATCATAGGCCGTCTTTCTTCCCGGCGAATCCGACCTGCAAAGCCAGACCTCCGCCCCGGGTATCAGGAGCTCTCTGCATCTGCCCGTATTCTTTACATGGACTCTCTCAGTCCTTCCATTTATATCCACAAGAGCTATAAATCGATTCGGCCTCTCGATAAATATGCCCTTTTCAATATTATCGTATTTCATAAATATACTGTTCTTTTTGCTAATTAAAAGAGCATGAAGTTCCAGCCTTCATGCTCTGAAAATCCATAAATGAAAATCACTCCATCTCTATCGTTCCCGGGGGTTTGGAGGTCACATCGTAAAGTACGCGATTGACTCCTTTTACCTCATTTACGATACGGGTCATAATGCGCTGCAGAAGCTCATAGGGAAGGTCCGCCGCCGTAGCAGTCATGAAGTCCGATGTAAGCACTGCACGGAGCACTACTGCGTAGTCATAGGTACGGAAATCACCCATAACACCCACGGAACGCATATTTGTAAGTGCTGCAAAGTACTGGCTTATCTGCTTGTCAAGGCCTGCCTTGGCTATCTCTTCGCGGTATATGTAATCAGCATCCTGAACTATCCTGATCTTTTCAGGGGTGATCTCACCTATGATCCTGACTCCGAGTCCAGGCCCGGGGAAGGGCTGACGGAACACAAGGTTTTCGGGAAGTCCGAGTTCAAGGCCTGCAGCCCTTACCTCATCCTTGAAAAGAAGACGTAGGGGCTCTATGATCTCCTTGAAATCCACATGCTCGGGAAGTCCTCCCACATTGTGGTGAGACTTGATGACCGCACTCTTTCCAAGTCCGGATTCTATGACATCCGGATAGATGGTCCCCTGTGCAAGGAACTCGACGGCTCCGATCTTCTTTGCCTCTTCCTCAAAAACATTTATGAATTCTGCACCGATGATCTTACGCTTCTGCTCCGGATCAGTGACTCCTGAAAGCTTCTCATAGAAACGCCTGGAGGCATCTACATGAACAAAGTTAAGATCATATATGCCCTTATCTCCAAATACAGCATCAACCTCTGCAGCTTCGTTCTTCCGAAGCAGTCCGTGATCCACAAACACGCAGGTGAGCTGCTTGCCGATGGCCTTCGAAAGAAGCACTGCACATACAGAAGAGTCCACGCCTCCGGAAAGGGCCAGCAGCACTCTGCCGGATCCTACCTTCTCTCTTATGGATGCAACGCTCTTTTCAATGAAGGAGCCCATGTTCCAGTCTCCGCTGCATCCGCATACGTCCATGACAAAGGCCCTGAGCATGTCAAAGCCGTGCTCCGTATGGTTTACCTCCGGGTGAGGCTGAATGGCATAGATCCTGCGCTCTGCACATTCCATTGCAGCCACAGGACATACGGCAGTCTTTGCAGTCACACGGAATCCTTCAGGGACCTCAGCAATATAGTCCGTATGGCTCATCCAGGCAATACCCTTCTTCGGCACATCCTTAAAGAGCTTGGAGGATGTATCATAGCTGATCTCAGTCCTTCCATATTCGGAAGTCGGAGCTGTCTCCACCTTTCCTCCCAGGGTATAGGCTATGAGCTGTGCTCCGTAACATATGCCCAATATGGGTATCCCCAGATCAAATATGGCCTTGTCCACATGCTGGGATTCCTCGAGATAGACGGAATTGGGGCCTCCGGTGAAGATGATCCCCTTGGGAGCCATCTCCCTGATCTTCTCGATGGAAAGTGTGGAAGGATGGACCTCGCAGTAAACGTGGCACTCACGGACGCGGCGGGCTATGAGCTGATTATACTGGCCGCCAAAGTCCATGACTATGATCATTTCATGCTTGTTTGTCTCCATCGTCTCACCTTTCACAATATATTTTTAATCTTATCAGCGGTCCACAAAATGTCTCTGAACCCTTGACAGGGCCAGCTGGATTTGAACCAGCGAATGCAGCAGTCAAAGTGCTGTGCCTTACCGCTTGGCGATGGCCCTATGGGCAGCCTGAGCTGCCGTCTTGTCAGATTTTATCTTATTTTTAAGGATTTTACAAGTACGCTTCAGTCATGCAGGAACATGGCATCCCCGAAGGAAAAGAACCTGTATCTCTCCCTTACGGCTTCCTTGTAGGCATTAAGTATATTTGTCCTGCCGCAGAGGGATGAGACCAGCATGATGAGCGTGGACTGGGGAAGGTGGAAATTGGTTATAAGCTCATCGACCAGCTTCCATTCGTAGCCAGGATATATGAAGATGGATGTCCAGGCGCTCTGGGCCTTAAGTATATACTTAGGGATGATCCTTCCATCAGCACCTATGATGTACTTCTTTTTATTGACCTGATCTTCTATCCGGGAAATGTCCATACTGCCGTCTTTTCCCTCTTTACCCAGTGAGGTTCCGGCATTTTCCACTCTTGCACCTTCCGATGACAGCCTTTCGAATTCAGGATTAAGGACTGCAGCGGATTCCAGGGTACGGGTGGAAGTAGTGCCCACAGAGATGATCTTATGGCCTGACTCCATGGTACGGTTTATGAGCTCCACTGTCTCCTCATTTACGATATAAAACTCTGAATGCATGTGATGGTCCTCGATCTTATCCGCCTTTACCGGACGGAAAGTACCAAGTCCCACATGGAGGGTGACTCTTGCGATATTGATCCCCTTATCTTCTATCTCGGAAAGAAGCTCATTGGTAAAATGAAGCCCCGCCGTAGGAGCTGCTGCAGACCCTTCATTTTTGGCATATACGGTCTGGTAGCGGTCCTTATCCTCAAGCTTGTGCTTGATATAAGGCGGAAGGGGCATCTCTCCGAGTCGGTCAAGCACCTCTTCAAATATGCCCTGGTACTCGAATCTGACCAGCCTGTTGCCCTCATTTACGGTACCAAGTATCTCTGCCCGAAGCTCTCCGTTTCCGAATACCACTCTTGCTCCCTCGCGAAGCTTTTTCCCTGGGCGGACGAGACATTCCCATACATTGTCGGTTTTTCTCGTGAGAAGGAGTATCTCCGCATGGGCACCTGTATCCTCCTTGACTCCAAGAAGCCTGGCAGGTATCACCTTGGTATCATTTATGACCAGGCAGTCCCCGGGCTCCAGATAATCAATTATGTCCCTGAAATGCCTATGCTCGATGGCACCGGTATCCTTGTCAAGAAGCATGAGCCTTGAAGAGCTGCGATCAGTCAGGGGATCCTGGGCTATCAGTTCCTCCGGCAGTTCATAATCAAAATCCTTTACATCCATTATTCTGCCTCCGCTCCGGTTTCATTTCCCTCAGTTTCATTTATTTCCGTAATGCTCACCTCAGCCTCCGCTGATCCCGCCGTCTCAGCTTCTTCAGTCCCGGTCTCGATCAGCACCGAATCCATGGGATCAGTGAAAAGGTTTACCTCCGGTTCCCTGTCCATGTCGATATTTGTCTCGTCATAGATCTCTCCGTTTATAAAGGAGGTGTATATAAGGGCAAGGTCGCTGTCATATCCAAGTGCATTGGAAAGGGCGTTGTCGGTCTCCGTTATGAGGTCCTGTATCTCCGGCTCCGCGATCAGGCTCTGCATGTAGTTTATCCTGTCCGCATCCGGAGCATCATTTATATGATAGCTTCCGTCATCGCCTTTTTCCACATAACAGTACATGATGCCTGGCGCGTCAGTATCGGTCCTGCGGAAGTTTATGGAATAAGTCACGAAGCATACCCAGGAATTATCCGAAAGTCCCTTTGCAAGCCTTACCTCAATGCCGTTAAAGGCCTGTATCCATGAAGCCTGGGCACTGAGCTTTTCTCTTACGCTTTCGATCGCTCCGTCCTCAGTCTTTCCAAAAATGCCGTAAAGTCCTTCTGCATCCGCAGCCAGTCTCATACTGAAATAGGAATCCATCAGCATGCTTATCTCCGGTATGTCACAACTCCTGAGGAGCGAGTCCTCGGCCTCTTCGGAAGTCGAAGCATCGGAAGTCATTTCCTCCGTACCCGCAGCTGATTCTATGGAAGCCTGGGCTTCTGCCCCGATCCCTTCTTCTCCGGCCCTTCCCTTAAGGAAAAATACCAGAGCCATCACTGCTGCAAGGATCACTGCCGCAGATACGATAATGAGACGGCCATGGTCTCCCATGCCGCCTCCTGCGGAAGCACGTCTCCGTGTCTTCCTTATATCCTTATCTCCTTTGGACCTTTTCTTTTCCCTGTCGAAAAAGCTGAGATCCAGGTCTGTCTCGATCTCGTTAAACAGATCCTTATTCCCGGAAGCCTGGTCCTTTGCCTCCTTGTTATCCATATCGTTCAAAACATCCTCTCCGTAAATCTGTTTGATCCGGCCTGATGGATCAGCCTACCTTTTCCACGTATTCTCCATCCTCATTGACCCTGTAGGTTCCGTCGATGACCGTATTTCTTGCCATGACTCCGTCAGATCCAACATAATAGGATTTGCCTTCCTCACTGTCAGTAATCCACTTGTTCCTGACCATCTCTCCGGTCTCCGGATTGAAGTAATACCATGCGTCATTTGCAAAATGTATCCAGCCGGTACACATGATCCCGTCTCCGTCAAAGAAATATGACTTGCCATCAAGATCCAGCCACTCATTTTTGCATATGCTTCCGTCAGCCTTTACATACTGAGTTCCTGCAGAGGTCTCCACAAATCCTGAGCCCTGTGCTCCAGGGCCTCCGGTCATGCCTGCTGCAGGCTGATCGGGAGTCGTTGTTCCGCTCATGCCAGGCCCCTCTGTGGATGTCATGCCGGAAGCTGATCCGGTCCCGGGCTGAGTCGGCACTGTCGTACCTGAAGATCCGGCCGCACCGGGTACTGTCGTCGTACCGGAAGTCGTACCGGAAGCTCCTATCAGCACCTTTCCATAGTCAAAAAGTGCCTTTATGTCATCATAGTGCTTGTTATTGGACTTCATGACCACGGCAACGAGCCTGTGTCCGGATATATCCGCTGCCTCTGCCAGTGTATTGCCGGCCTTTGAGGTATATCCGGTCTTTCCTCCCAGTATGCCTTCATAGTACTGGGTATTGTCCGGATTGATCATCTTGTTTCCGTTTGTTATGGTTATTGCTCCGCGCTTTATGGAAGCGGGAAGCTTATAGGTACGGGTCTGGAGTATGGTCCTGATCGTATCATTGGAAATGGCCGCATTGGCTATGAGGGCCATATCCTTTGCCGTAGTATAATGGCTTGCTCCGTTGAGTCCCGATGCATTTTCAAAATGAGTTCCAGTGCAGCCCAGCTCCCTGGCTCTCTGGTTCATTTTTTCCGCAAATGCTTCCTGACTGCCGGATACCTTTTCTCCGAGTCCGTTTGCAACCTCGCATGCGGACTTAAGGAGCAGGGCATAGAGGCTGTCCTTTACGGAAAGCTTATCTCCTGTGGTAAGGTTTATGTTTGCGGCTCCCGACTCCAGGTTCTGGGTAGCGGATGCCGAATAGGTCACGGTATCATCAAGGCTCAGATTTTCCACCGCAAGAAGCGCGGTCATGAGCTTTGTAATGGAAGCCGGATACATGGCCTTTGACCCTTCCTTTTCATAAAGGAACTGTCCGGTGGTGGCATCATAAAGCGCTGCTGCCGTACTGTGGATCTCAGGCTTTGCCACGGAAGCATTGGTGTTTACCTGTCCGGAAGTGCCTGTCTGAGTGCCTGCTGAAGAGCCGGTCTGTGTCCCGTTTCCTGCAGACGGTCCCGTCTGGACTCCGGGTCCGGCAGAAGGAGTCTGCACTGCTCCGCTGGTTTCAGTTTCTCCAGTAACCCCCTGCTGTCCTCCGGGAACCGTTTCTGCCGCAGAGCCGCTGCTCTCTATGATGGTCACATTGTTTGCAGCGTCCTCTGCAAATACTCCGACCGTTCCCGGCCCAGAATTGACATAGCCTTCAAGGCTGCCGTTCATGCCGGTCGAAGCGCCGGTGGAGACTACGGGCTGAGTAGCCGTGATCGTCTGGGATCCGAATGAAACCTCTCCTATCATAAAGGCCGCCGCCAGAGCAAGCGCGCCTGTCCTCTTTAACCTTCTGAACATCCTTAGCTGAACTCCTTTTAGCTCGTCTGAGACAGTCCGGAAGCCGCTGATGCCCCCGCCGTCCCGATGCGTAACGAAGCTAAGTATATCATATCCCAAAGCCTATTCAAAGCTTTGGGATATTACGATATCATTACAAGAATTTTATTTTGTGCCCGTGTCTATGTGCATCTGGGCTGCCACATCCTCGAAGCTGGGCTTTTTCTCAGCCCCCTCTTCCTTATCCGGAGCATCAGTGCTTTCCCCGGTTCCGGATATCTCCTCTTCATCTATGGGCTCACCTAAATTGACCCTGCGGAGTATCTCCATGAATTCCTTGCCGGTTATGGTCTCTTTCTTGATAAGATAATCCGATATCTTATGAAGCGCATCCATATTTTCCGAAAGTATCCTCTTGGCTTCCTCGTAAGATGAGCGTAGCAGCTCCATGACCTCATGGTCTACCTCAGTAGCTGTCTCATCTCCGCAGTCCATGACGGTCCTGCCGGTAAGATATAGATCCTGCTGTCTGGCAAGTCCCATAAGGCCGAATTTCTCACTCATGCCATACTGGGTAATCATGGCCCTGGCGATCTGCGTGGCCTTTTCTATGTCATTTGCAGCTCCCGTGGTCACCGTATCGAATACCAGCTCTTCTGCGGCCCTGCCTCCAAGGGTAGTTACCAGCATCGCACAGAGCTCCTTCTTGGTGTTGAGATACTTTTCCTCCTCAGGCACCTGCATCACATAGCCTAGGGCACCCATGGTCCTGGGAACTATGGTTATCTTCTGAACCGGTTCTGCATCCTTCTGGACCGCAGCTATAAGGGCATGTCCAACCTCATGGTAGGAAACAATCCTCCGTTCCTCCTGTGAAAGTATGCGGTCCTTCTTTTCCTTTCCGACCAGCACCACCTCCACGGCCTCAAAAAGATCCTTCTGGCTTACCGCATTCCTGCCATGCTTTACGGCAGTGATGGCAGCCTCATTCATCATATTGGCAAGATCCGCGCCCACGGCTCCGCTGGTGGCAAGGCCTATCTCTTCAAAGTTCACCGTGCTGTCCAGCTTTACTCCCTTTGAATGCACTTTAAGTATGTCCACACGGCCCTTGAGATCAGGCTTTTCAACTATGACACGCCTGTCAAAGCGTCCTGGGCGAAGCAGTGCAGGGTCAAGTATCTCGGGCCTGTTGGTGGCCCCGAGCACCATGATCCCCTTTCCAGGATCAAAACCATCCATCTCGGAAAGCAGCTGGTTAAGGGTCTGTTCCCTTTCATCATTTGAGCCCAGCCGATTGTCCCTGGACTTTCCTATGGCATCTATCTCATCAATGAAAATGATGCAGGGCGCAACGGAATTGGCCTGCTTGAACAGGTCTCTGACCCTCGATGCTCCCACGCCTACGAACATCTCCACAAAATCCGATCCGGTAAGCGAGAAGAAGGGCACATCCGCCTCTCCTGCCACAGCCTTTGCAAGAAGGGTCTTTCCCGTACCGGGAGGCCCCACAAGCAGAGCTCCCTTGGGAAGCTTGGCCCCTATCCTGCGGTATTTTTCCGGATCATGCAGGAAGTCCACTATCTCCACCAGGGATTCCTTGGCTTCATCCTCTCCCGCAACATCCGCAAAGGTGACTCCGGTCTGCTTCTGCATGTACATCTTGGCAGTGGACTTTCCGACTCCCATGATGCCGCCTGATCCTCCGCCCATCTTTTTGGACATGTAATTTATCATGATAAAGAGCATGGCCACCGGCAGGACTATGGTCACAAATATATCAAAAATAAGTCCCGTATTACTGGGCTTCTGCTGATAGGCAGTGACTCCGCTGCTCACAAGATACATGGAAAGGAAGGGATCGTTCATCTTTTCGGTGTAATAGGTAAGTCCCGAAGAATATCCGTCAGAGCCCGGCCTGACCCTGATGTTTATCTCGGTCTCCCCGACCTCCACGCTGCTTACCACGCCCTCTTCCACCATGTCATAGAACTGGGTGTAGGATATCTCTACCCTGCTGGTGTCGGCGATGGCGCCCCGGCCCATATTCATAAGAAAGAAGCTCAGTCCCATCATAAGAAGGAGGACCATCAGGCTCTGTGAAAATCCTCCTCCCGGCCCCGGCCTTTCCGGCCCCCGTCTGCCTCCTCCATGCCTGTCGTCGGGCCCTCGGCCGTCTCCGTTATAACTGTCTCTGTTATCGTCCATCAAATACTCCGTGTACCTTTTTCCTGAATAGCCTCGCTGGTCAGGTTTATGCCAAGCTTCTTGAACATCTTCACATCCACATGGGCCAGCATGACGGAGGTATGCACCTGGCCTCCCCGAAGCCTGGGCAGCTGTTCCATGGCAAGTTTGGCATTGGGATCCTCTGCCGCACTCATGCTGAGGGCTATCAGGGTCTCATCCGTATGAAGAGCCGGGTTCTGCGACCCGAGATACTCTATCTTGAGCCTCTGTATGGGCTCTATGGCCTGTGGAGAAATGACCTTTACCTTTTTGGGGATGCCTGCAAGGGTCTTTAAGGCATTGAGCAGTCCGGCTGCCGAAGCTCCAAGCAGCGGAGTCGTACCCCCGGTAACTATCTCGCCGTCCTCAAGCTCTATGGCCATGGCCGGTTTCCCCTCCTTCTTTGCCCTGTCCATGCAGGGCTTTACTACCTTTCTATATTCGGGATCTATATCCGCCTGCTTCATCAGAAGCTCGATCTTGTATATCTCCTTTTCGTCCCCCTGGCCTCTGGCAAAGGCTTCCTTGGCCTGATAATACCTGCGTATTATCTCCTGCTTGGAGGCCTCCCTGCAGGCCTCGTCATCGGTGATGCACATGCCCACCATGTTTACGCCCATATCGGTGGGAGATTTATAGGGGCTCTCTCCGTATATGCCCTCAAATATGGCATTGAGTACAGGAAAGATCTCCACATCCCTGTTGTAGTTTACGGTAGTCTCTCCATAGGCAGCCAGATGGAAGGGATCTATCATGTTGACATCATTGAGATCCGCCGTGGCAGCCTCATAAGCCAGGTTCACCGGATGCTTGAGAGGAAGGTTCCATACAGGGAAGGTCTCAAATTTTGCATATCCCGCCTTTATCCCTCGTTTATTCTCATGATAGAGCTGGGAGAGGCAGGTAGCCATCTTTCCGCTTCCGGGACCGGGTGCCGTAACTATGATAAGGGGCTTTGTGGTCTCGATATACTCATCCTTGCCATAGCCCTTGTCGCTGACTATGAGAGGCACATTGCTGGGATATCCCTCTATGCTGTAATGCCTGTACACCTTTATCTTTTTGCGCTCAAGCCTCTGCTTGAACTGTGTCACTGCGGGAGAGGGGGTGAATCTGGTTATGACTACGGAGTTGACCGAAAGTCCCTTTTCCGTATAGACATTGGCAAGCCTCAGTACATCCTCATCATATCCGATGCCAAGATCATCCCTTTTCTTGTTGCGCTCTATGTCTTCGGCGCTGATGGCTATCACAACCTCAGCCTCGTCCTTTAAGGAAAGGAGCATCTTGAGCTTCGCATCAGGCTCAAACCCGGGAAGCACCCTTGATGCATGAAAGTCATCAAACAGCTTGCCTCCGAACTCCAGATAGAGCTTTCCTTCAAACTTGCCTATGCGCTCCTTGATCCTCTCGGACTGGATACGCAGATATTTGTCATTGTCAAATCCGATCTGCTGCATTTTTCTTGTTCTCCCGCTGTCTTTGATATAAAAAACAGTATATTATTTTATCATAAGAAACCGGCTCCGTACAGCCTTGAAAGAAAAACAAAGATGTATGATTCCGGCTCCAAGAACTATGCACATAAGGTATATGCCTATACCGGGAATCCTTCCAAGTACCCGGTCAATATCCCGGAATACCGGCTGGGAACTGAGGTGATAAGGGGATATGTAAAACATGTCGCAGTCCCCAAGGCCTCTTAAGGCCACGTTCAGGACCTCCGCGGCTGCCGCAAAAAAGAAAAAGAGCCCGGTGGAACGGAGAAATCCCCTAAGACTCGGGTCTGACAGCCCATTTCTCCATATGAAAAGGCCTGTAAGTATCAGTATCACATGCCATATATAGCCGTGGGCCGTAAGGAGCGGATGCTCAGGCCAGGTAAATCCGTCCCGCACGATAAGGGCCATGATGCCTCCAAGCACGCCGTAATCCTGCATGAAGGTGGCCGCTGCCGTTTTAAGCCCGGCCTTCCCACGCATGTCCAGGACAGGGTAAGCCAGGCAGAGGTACATGGGCATGGAGCAAAGCTGAAAGGGCAGATACCATATATTGTAGCTGCCCTTAAAAACTTCAGTATAAAGATATATCTGTTTTGCCGTCTCCAGTATCAAAAGAAGAAGCCCCGCGCCAAAAAGCAGCCTGCGGGGCCTTTCCGTATCAACGGATCCATTATTTCTGCTCATATCCTATATGCTTCATGAATCTGTCAAAGTATCTTCTTCCTTCTTCAGTGCACTTGAATACTCCCGCGTCCTCAAGCACCCTGCAGAAGGCCTTTCCTATCTCCTCATCCACTATGGCTGAAAGAGCTTCTCCCTTAAGCTCCTTTCCCTTTTCCGAGTACTCTTTTATAAAACCGCAGGCCCAGTCAAGATGGGATTCAAGTTCGGGATAGGCAGCCGCCTCCTCCCTGAGAAGAGCTGAGATATGCTCCCCGTCATGATCTCCGGCTTTTACCGCACATTTCTCTATGATGTCCTTGAGCTCTCCCATCTCCTTTTTCAGCCTTGAGGGGAGTACAGCAAGTCCCATGACCTCTATAAGTCCTATGTTTTCCTTCTTTATGTGATGGAGTTCCTTATGAGGATGGTAGATGCCAAGAGGATATTCCTCTGTGGTCAGGTTGTTTCTAAGCACAAGATCCAGCTCATATTTTCCGTTCCTGAATCTCGCTATCGGAGTTATGGTGTTGTGGGGCTCACCGTCAGTCTCGGCATAGATCACTGCCTCCTCATCGGTATAAGCCCTCCAGGCATCAAGTATCCTTGAAGCCTCGCTTACGAGCACATCCGTATCCTTGGCCCTGAGCCTTATGACTGACATGGGCCACTTTACTATCTCTGCCGTAAGGCTTCCATCCTTTTCAAGGGCCTCTGCCGGCGGCTGGTACCCGATCTCACAGGCAGCCTTTGCCATGGCGAACTCATAATGTCCGCCTTGGAAATGATCATGGGTCAGGATGGATCCGCCCACTATCGGAAGGTCTGCATTGGACCCGAGGAAGTAGTGAGGGAACAGCTTTACAAAATCAAAGAGCCTCCTGAATGTGGCCTCGCATATCTTCATGGGAATATGCTCATAGTTGAAGACTATGCAGTGCTCATTGTAATAGACATAGGGGCTGTACTGGAATCCCCAGTCTGCTCCGTCAAGCTTCAGGGGGATTATCCTGTGGTTATCCCTAGCAGGATGATCAGCCCTTCCGGCATAGCCTACATTTTCCACGCAGAGCTGGCACTTGGGATAGCCTGACTGCTTCATCTTCTTTGCTGCAGCTATATCCTTCGGATCCTTCTCCGGCTTGCTGAGGTTGATGGTAATGTCAAGCTCACCATAAGGAGTGCCGGTCTTCCAGCGAAGATCCTTCTTGATCCTGTATCTGCGGATATAATCACTGTCCTGGGAAATCCCGTAAAAATAGTCCGTAGCCTCCTGGGCAGAAGAAGCATACTTCTCCCTGAATGTGGATATGACCTCGTGGGGCATGGGCATAAGACAGTTCATGAGCTTTGTGTCAAAAAGATCCCGCTGGGTAACGGTGTCCTCAATGATCCCTTCTGATACCGCATAGGAGAGCAGCTCGGAAAGTATGCTGCAAAGCTCATCTCCCTTGTTTTCTTCTGTAAATGCCCTCTTTTCCTCCTCAGGCTCCTCATACTCGTTAAGCCCAAGCATCCAGAGTATGCGGTTCCTGCAGTAGATCTCATCCTCTTTCCGGATCAGGCCGCAGAACAGGCCATAGTCCGTAAGGTCTCTTACCGCCTTCCATATCTTCATTTAAAATACCTCCCTACTCGTTTTATGATCTCCGCTGAAAGCACTCCTATGGCAGTCCCGGCAACACAGCCTGCCAGTATCAGCACCGGAAGATATGTCATGACATAGCCTCCGGCAATGAATGATGCGCATATGAGCTGCCCGAAGTTATGGGTGATGCCTCCCATGATGCTCACTCCCATGACTCCGAACTTCCCGCTCCTCTTTGCGATCAGCATGCATAAGAAGCTCAGCGCAGCTCCTGACATGGAATAAAGGATGGAGAACATATTGCCGTACATGGCTCCCGAAAGGACTATCCTCATGGCGGAAACTCCTGCTGCTCCGGCTGCATCCGCTATATAAAGCAGAAATACCGTCACCATGTTCGGGAGCCCCAGCTTTGCGCCGGGGATGCCCAGATTTATCGGGATCACGCTCTCTATATAAGAAAGTACCAGCGAAACAGCCACCGAAACTCCATACACGGCTATACTGTTTTGCGGTACTTTCCTTTCTTTCATATCAGGCTTTCATCCTAATCTTTCCGTATCAGCCCTGAAGCTTTACATTGGGGTTGATCACGTATCCGTTGCGGTTCCTCTCAGGGCTCCTGGGCATCTCCCATCTGTTATGGTCGGTGTGAAGGAGCTCATGGGCCTTGTGGCTCAGAGGCTCTCCCAGAAAGTCATTGTAAAGGTTCCAGATATCCGGGTTCATATGGCTGTAACGGATCTGGGCATTGGCATCGAGGAAATAGAGATTCTTTCCGCGCTCAAATGCCATCTCATAGCCGTCATGCTGAGGCTGTCCGCCTCCGCCTACACATCCTCCGGGACATGCCATGACCTCAACAAAATCATAGTGCTTTTCACCCCTCTGGATGGCTGTTATCAGCTTTCTGGTATTTGAAAGCCCGCTGACTGCAGCTACCCTGAGGGTTATGTCTCCAAGCTTGAACTCTGCCTCCTGTACGTCAAAGTCATCATCCGATGCCCTGACTACCTTAAAGGCATCCGGCTCGCAGTTCTCTCCCATGATCTGGAAATAAGCTGTCCTTAGTGCAGCCTCCATGACTCCTCCTGTAGCACCGAAGATGACTCCGGCTCCGGATCCGTCGTGGAACAGCCTGTCGGGCTCGGCGTCCTTAAGGAGCTGAGGCATGAGATTCGTGCTCCTTATCATGCGGCAGAGCTCTCTGGTGGTTATGACAAGGTCAGTATCATGGCCTGCATATTCTCCGTAGTAGAGCTCCATGTTGGCCTCACCCTTCTTTGCAAGACAGGGCATGACAGCCACTGAATATATGTCTTCCGGCTTCTTTCCAAGCTTGTCGGCAAAATATGTCTTCATGATCGCTCCGAACATCTGCATCGGAGACTTGGCAGTGGAGAGCTGGGATACAAGCTCAGGGAACTGGCTCTTTATGAACCTGATCCATCCGGGACAGCAGGATGTGAACATGGGCCTGTCCCTCAGATCCCCCTTCTTATACCTCTCAATGAACTCATTGGCCTCTTCCATGATGGTAAGATCCGCAGAGAAGGTGGTATCGAAGACATAATCCACTCCCATCTTCTTAAGTGCATCGAAGATCTTTCCGACCGTTGCCTGTTCCTTTGAAAGCCCGAGGCTCTCTCCGAATGCGGCACGTACTGCCGGAGCCACCTGTACGACCACCGTCTTACTGGGATCGGCTATGGCCTTCCAGAGCTTTTCGGTATCATCCCTCTCCCTGAGAGCTCCTACGGGGCAATGGGTTATGCACTGTCCGCAGAGCGAACAGTCTGCCTCTCTTATGGTCCTGTTGCGGGTGACATTTATGGTGGAGCGGGATCCGGTTCCTTCGAAATCCCAGATGTTGAGGCTCTGTATCTTGTCACAGACCTGTACGCAGCGCATGCACTTGATGCACTTCCTGGAATCCCTTATGAGAGGGAAGGTATTGTCCCAGGGCTGCTCCTCCAATTCCTTTTCGTAAAGGGCATCATGGATGTTAAGGTCATTTGCGATCTTCTGCAGTGAGCAGTTTCCGCTCCTTACGCAGGTAGCGCAAAGGCAGTCATGCTCTGAAAGTATCAGCTGTACCGTACGCCTGCGGTCAAGCCTTACCTTACGGCTGTTGGTATATACCACCATGCCATCCTCAGCAATGTTGTTGCAGGCGGTAATGAGCTTGTCCTTTCCTTCTATCTCTACGACACAGACGCGGCATGCGGCTATCTCATTGAGTCCCTTCCAGTAGCAGAGGTGGGGGATGCCAATGCCTACGGAGGCGGCAGCCTCCATAATGGTCGTGCCTTCCTTGACGCTGACATCGATATTGTCTATCTTAAGGTTTACCATAGCTTCTCACGACCTCCT
>DVNQ01000015.1 GCA_018714245.1 Candidatus Avilachnospira avicola | reverse complement strand
GATCAAGCTTGGTTATCTGGTCTTTGTAGATCCGAAACTGCAGCTTAAGGAAGTACCGGCTGAGGATATGCAGATAATCGAGGCCATCATAACTAAACAGCTCTTCTGTCAGGAACATCATGACAGGCTTTATGGAAGCAGTTCCGAGGAATTGCTGACAAGGCTTCTCGACGGTAAATTTTCCGGACCGTCTGCTTTTCATGCTCAGGTGCTCACAAGTTCTCTCTCTGATTTTTACTCCGGAAAGCTGGCGATCATTGATCTGGGCCTTTACCACAGCAAAAATTTCAAAGATGATACACTAAAAAAAGAACTAAAGCAGGCATTTCCAAAAGCAGAACCCTTTTTATATCATGATGATGTGCTTTTATTATTGAAAGAAAGTGATGACGATCTTGCTCTTGACCGGCTTTCGGTAAAATACGGGTTTCGCGTAGTAATATCAGAAGCATTCAGCGACCTGTACAGGATAAGAGTTGTCTATAAAGCCCTTCTTAAGCTCAAGGATTATCTGCTCAGCCATACTAACATCAGTTTCACTGCCAGATTCGGACAGTTCAGAGAACTTATGCTGCTCTGGCGAATCTCAGACCGTCCGGAGCTTATAGATCCAAGGATCAGACTGCTCTCTACCTATGACAGAGAGCATGATTCAGAGCTATGTCTCACTCTTTATACCTACCTCTGCTGTCATCACTCCCTGCATGCTACCTGCGAGAAGCTGTTTACTCATAAAAACACGATACTTTATCGCCTAAGGAAGATACGAGATGATATGGGTATAGATATAGATGAGCCAGAGGAGATACTCTCACTTGTCCTCTCCTGTGCGATAGTGCTTCTGAAAGAGGAGCACAAAGACCAGCTTTTTATTCACGGCTTTTCAATGATCTGATACATACGATCTATTATCTGTCTATTTGCATTTACTCATAATACAAGAGGGATTGTTCCAAAGAACAGTCCCTCTTTACTAATTGAATATTTTCTTCATGTATGGAATCGAGCTGATCCTTCATATCAGATTCAAACGTATATCCATGTTCATTATACTCACAGCCTTATTCTGCATCGGCAGCTTCTGCTGCAGCAGCTATAACGGCATTCTGAACATCGTTGGGTGCCTGCTCATATCTTGCAAGCTCATAAGCAAAGACTCCAAGGCCTCCTGTCATGGACCTGAGATCGGTTCCATAGCCGTAAAGTTCAGCCATGGGCACTTCAGCCTCTATGGTCTGCTTTCCGTGGTGATCGGAATTCATTCCGAGTACCCTGCCGCGTCTGCGGTTCAGATCTCCCATGACATCACCGGTGAAGGAATCGGGCACAGTCACGGTCAGAGCTGCTATGGGCTCAAGTATCACGGGATTTGCCTGCATGAAGCCCTCCTTGAAGGCTATGGTAGCAGCCATCTTGAAGGCCATCTCGGAGGAATCCACGGGATGATAGGAACCGTCCACAAGGGTAGCCTTTATGCCGACTACGGGATATCCTGCCATGGGTCCCTTCTGAACGCAGTCCTGAAGTCCCTTCTCTACTGCAGGGAAATAGTTCTTGGGCACGGAGCCTCCGAATATCTTCTCCTCGAAAACATAGGGGATGGTAAGATCGCCTGAGGGCTCAAATTCCATGATAACGTCACCGAACTGTCCATGTCCTCCGGACTGCTTTTTATGTCTTCCCTGTACCTTTACCTTCTTCCTTATGGTCTCGCGATAAGCAAACTTGGGCTTTGAAAGTGTTATCTGGACCTTATATCTGGCCTC
The DNA here is from genome assembly GCA_018714245.1 of Candidatus Avilachnospira avicola. Taxonomy (GTDB): domain Bacteria; phylum Bacillota; class Clostridia; order Lachnospirales; family Lachnospiraceae; genus Avilachnospira; species Avilachnospira avicola. The sequence goes on along the minus strand of DVNQ01000015.1, from coordinate 8,364 downwards.
AAGCTTGGACTTCACCACATCCAGCTGCTGTTCGCCGATGCCGTAGATAAGTGACTGACGGTTCTCAGCATCGTTTACTACCCTGAGGGTAAGGTCCTCATCAAGCATCTTTGAAAGGGCTGAGGATACCTTGTCATCATCGCCCTTGTTGACAGGCTTATAAGCCATGAATGTATAGGGCTTGTCGATATCGGCTGTCTGGTACTCCACGGGAGCATTCCTCTGTGCTATGGTATCTCCGGTCTGGGTAACGGTAAGCTTGGAGATAGCGCCTATGTCGCCTGCGCAGAGCTCATCCACCTCAATGGTGTCCTTTCCGCGCATGATATAGAGCTTGCCTATCTTCTCGTCTGCTTCCTTGTTGGCGTTATAGATAACGCTGTCGGGCTTCATGACACCGGTAACCACCTTTATTAGGCTGTACTTTCCGATGAAGGGATCTGCTATGGTCTTCCATACCATGGCCGTAAGGTTGGCGTCAGGATTATACTTTGCAACAAATCTCTCGCCGGTATAAAGATCCTTTCCAACGCACTCGCAGGATGCGGGTGAAGGGAAATACTTGTCAATGGACTGAAGCAGGGTGCTCATGCCTTGGCAGTTATAGCCGGATCCGCAGAGGACGGGAACTATGCTGCCCTCGGTAACGTTCTGTCTGAGTGCCTGAGAGATCTCCTCATAGGAGAATTCCTCTCCTCCGAAATACTTCTCCATCATCTCATCGGAAGTCTCGGCAACCGCCTCCATAAGAGCATTCCTTGCAGTCTCAAGCTGCTTTTCAACATAGTCAGGGATAGGGCACTCTTCATAGTTGCTCTCTGTGGTGAAACGGCGGCCCTTCATCTTTACCACGTTTACATAGCCCACAAACTTACGGTCCTCTCTGATGGGGATCTGTATCGGGGATACCTTACGTCCGAACTCCATGCTGAGCTTGATGACAAGCTCTCTGAAGGATGCCTCATCATCGTCCATATCCGTAACGAATATAACTCTGGGAAGTTCATACTTATCGCAGTACTCCCAGGCCTTTCTGGTACCGGGCTCTATGCCGGACTTGCAGTTAATGACTATGATCGCAGCATCGGCCACGGAAAGTGCCTCTTCAACTTCTCCGCAGAAATCAAAGTAGCCCGGAGTATCCAGAAGGTTGATCTTGATATCTCCGTTTTCACCCTTATATTCGATGGGCACGACAGAAGTGGATATTGAGAACTTACGCTTCTGCTCCTCTTTGTCGTAATCGCTGATGGTGTTGCCGTCGTCTACCTTTCCCATGCGGCTTAAGACTCCCGTGACTTTAGCCAATGCTTCGACCACAGTCGTCTTTCCGGCCCCTCCATGGCCAAGCAGCACCACGTTCCTTATCTGTTCAGTTTTGTACGCCTTCATATGAAAATGTCTCCTCTCTAAATTTTATTATGGAATCGGCGTTCAGATATCATAGCCTCTTGTGTGCATGTAATCCTTGATGATCTTTGCGATCTGAGGATAGCTTATGTCGGAAGAATCGATGCAGAGGTCATAGTTCTGCATGTCCAGCCAGTCAAGCCCGGTATAATACCGGTAAAACTCTGCCCGGTCCCGGTCCTTTTCCCTTACATGACGTTCAGCTGTCTCCGCATCCGTCTTTTCCAGATCCATGATCCTCTCTATCTTCTTTTTCATGTCAGCATATACAAATATGCTGATCACATCCTCCATGCCCGCTTCCCGAAGGACATAGTTTGCAGCCCTTCCGGCAAATATGCAGGACTCCCTCTGGGCTATCTCCTTGATGATCTTTGCCTGAAACCTGAAAAGGTTATCAGGGTTTGTCATATGATCTCCCACCCTGGGCTCCCCGAGCTCCGGCTTCAGAGAATCAAATATCTTATAAAGGACGTTATTGCCCGCCTTTTCATCCGCCAGCCTGAAATACTGCTCTCCTATGGCAGATGTTTCCGAGGTGATCTTGAGTATCTCCTCATCATAAAAATGTACGCCGAGCTCTTCGGCAAGTGCCTTGCCGACGGCCCTGCCGCCCGCACCGTACTGGCGGCCTATAGCGATGATAAACTTTTTGCTCTCCATAGTATGCCTGCCTTTATACATATTTGCATTAATTGTACCATATTTCACAATCTTGTAAAAGATATTTTTGTATATTCTCAACAAAGGGCCTACAAAAAAATACGCCCTTCCGGACATAAGGTCCGAAAAGGCGCATGCATATGGCCAAACAGGCGAGCCGCACTGTAAGCCGGGTTATGTCGTTTAAAGCGTTCATCTGTCTAGGGCCTGTGTCACCACAGGTCTCAAGCGTCCTACCCGGAGCATGACGGGCAGCCATAAAGCTCCTTCATGGACTTGCTGCGGATGGGGTTTACAATGCGTGCTCCGTTACCGGACCACCGGTAGTCTCTTACACTGCCATTTCACCCTTACCCTCCGCAGATCGCACAGGCATGGCCTGCGGATGTCCGCATGATGGAGGGCGGTATACTTTCTGTTGCACTCTCCTTAGGATCACTCCCACCTGACGTTATCAGGCATCCTGCCCTCTGCAGCCCGGACTTTCCTCTCCCGGCCAAAGGCCGGCAGCGAACGCTCATGCAGCTCGCAAGCACTGATTATACTGAAAAAAGCCGGGAAATACAAGTTTCTTTCAAACTTCAGATAAATCCAGGCATGCTTATGTTCCATCTCTGCCCATATGTGATAAAATCATATCCATGATAAGACTTGACAGATTTCTTTGCGAAATGAATGAAGGCACCCGCTCCGAGGTCAAGAAGCTCATATCAAAGGGCCTTGTGGAAGTGAACGGTGAAGCTGTTTCTGATCCGGGGAAAAAGGTGGATCCCGATAAGGACTGCATTTTCGTTGGCGGACGTCATATCGCCTATGCAGAGTTTGAATACTTTATGCTTAATAAGCCCGCGGGAGTGATATCAGCTTCAAGAGCCGATCTGCGAAGCAAGGCGGAGATCTGCGTAGTGGATCTCATATCCGATAAAAAACGGAAGGATCTTTTTCCCATCGGCCGCCTCGATAAGGATACGGAGGGCCTCCTTCTCATAACAAATGACGGAAGGCTTGCCCACGATCTTCTGTCTCCGAAAAAGCATGTGGATAAGCAGTATCTTGCAGAGCTTGACATCCCGCTTACGGAGGAGGGCAGAAAGAGGATTGAGGAAGGTGTGGATATCGGCGATGATAAGCCTACGCTTCCCTGCAGGATAAGCTTCAATTCAAAAAATAGCATACTTATAACCATCCATGAAGGGCGCTTCCATCAGATCAAGCGGATGCTTCTTACTGAAGGCTGTACTGTCACCTATCTTAAGCGGCTTTCCATGGGAAGCCTCAGGCTGGACCCTGAGCTGAAAAAAGGAGAGTCCCGCCGCCTTACTGGGGAGGAACTCTCCATGCTGCGATCCGGGAAGTGAGCCCTTTTTCAGCCCACATCCAGCAGTGATCCGCCTATAAATTCTCTTACGATCGACGTTCCTGGTACCGTTTCCGGTGAAAGCGGAAGCACATAGTCAAGGAACTTAAGCAGTCTCTTTGCCTCTATATATTCCGGTGCATCCTGGCTTATGCCGAAAAGCAGCGGCTCAGCGAAGCTCTTTATGACCGCAAGCTCGTATATCATCGACGTATTCAGTATTACATCCGCCTGATCCTGATAGGGAAAGATGTTTTCCTCCTCCCCTTTCCTTACGTCAGGCCATCTGTTTATGGTCTGAGCAGCACTGTAGCCTCTGGTACGGCTGTCCCTGACCATGCGCCGAAGGAGCCTCATATCCGTGGTCGGTATCCGGTTATGCTCATCTATGTTAAGCATGGTAAGGGCAGATATGTAGACCTTGTACTTGTACTCCGAAGGAAGCTTCTCGGAAAATTTCTCATTGAGGCAGTGTATGCCCTCTATCACAAGCACGTCCTCATCCCTAAGTTCTATGAAATTGCCCTTATATTCCCTCTCTCCGGTAATAAAATTATAGGAAGGTATCTCTACCCTCTCTCCATTTAAGAGCCTGAGCATATCGGAATTGAACTGCTCCGTATCCACAGCATCCAGGGATTCGAAATCAGGCCTTCCGAATTCATCAAGTTTTCTGTCCGCAATGCCCTTAAAATAATTATCCACTGAGATTATATGTGGATTAAGGCCATAAGCCCGAAGCTGTATGGCGATCCTGTTTGCGGTAGTGGTCTTTCCGGCGCTTGAAGGCCCTGAAAGGAGTATGAATTTCTTGTCCTTCCTGGATATGCGCTGAGCGATCTCCCCTATGCTCTTTTCAAAATATGCCTCCTGCATGAGGATCAGGTCATTTGCCCTCCCCTCGCATATGGCCCGGTTCAGATCAGCTATGGTATCGATACCGATCTTTTCGGCCCAGCCAAAGGACTCGGACTGGACACGAAACAGCTTTTCCGAGGGGTGGAAATCAGAAAGCTTTTCCGGATCCTTTCCGGAAGGCAGTATAAGCATGAAGCCCTCCTTATAGGGCTCCAGCATGAACTTCTTCACATAGGAAGTGTCAGGGCACATGGCACCGTAAAAATAATCCACGAAGCCCTCCAGCTCATAGACATTTACCCTGGATACTCTCCGGTATCTGAAAAGCTCGGATTTATCGTACATCCGGTATTTCCTGAAGCGCCTGATGGCCTTGTCAACGGAAATGCTGATCTTCCTTATGGGCATGGCAGCATCCGCATAGGCATGCATCTTCATCGATACCTTTGATAAAAGGATCGGATCAAGCTCAAAGCTACCAGTGGGCACCACATAAAAATTGCCCCCTATGGTAAATTTTACAGAGACCCTTTCCACATTTTCAAAGCCGCAGACCTCATAAAAGGCCTTGAGCATCATGAAGATGGCAGATCTTGCATAGGTCATGCGGCCCGCAGGATCCTCATAGGTCAGAAACTCTACTCTCTTATCTGATTTGCAGGATTTGTAAAGCTCGATCAGCCTGTTCTCATCAAGGTCGTGTACTAAAAGCACATCTTTTCCGTCCTTTTCGGAAAAGGCACGGGCTATCTCAGACCATTTTGTGCCCCTTTCAAACTCTCTCTGATCTCCTTTGCAGCTTATCTTCATTCAACTACCTCGTATTCCGTGGGGGTAAGGAACTTAAGACTCATATGCCTGCCAAGCTCACGTAGCTCAGCTGATATGAGCCTGTTCCTTCGCATGGCTCCTTCAGGGAAGCGGAAATCCAGAGAGCTCTGATAGTAATCATCCTCCTGATGAAGGCTGTAGCCGTCCATGCCGCATATATATACTTCCTTTACCGAGAGGTCACGGAGCAGCCTGAGGGCCATCAGTCCGGAATTGTCAATGATCTCGGGATCCCTCAGTGCATAACTCGAGAAGTTGACCACATAATCGGTCTTTTCGCACTCCTTCATATTGGAGGTAGTGATGCATTTTGCATCCGTATGCCCCTCTATCCTTTCATAGCGTCTCATATTGCTTGAAAAAATGAAGTCAGGGGCAAACTCCTCAGCAGTGAAGTTGACCGAGAGCGTGACGGTATCCGGCTGGTTCCTGATCTCAAGGATCTCAGCCTTGTGATCCCTCAGGCTCCTTCCGGGAGCAATAAAGAGTACCCTCTTTCCGGAAAAGCACTCCCGGAGCTTCGATATGGCTTCCCCATCATCTATGTGGTTCTCCAGATAGTCCCTGTAATACCTATCTGCCTTATCCTTAGAAAACCTTACCCTGTCCTCAGGAGTCATGCTCCTGAGGAGCTCATCAAAGCCCTTTGCGGTAAGTGAATCCCGTCCCTCAAGATATATTGCATAGTTTGGATGACAGCCTCTCGTCGCCGAAAGGTAAAATGGCAGCGAATAGCCCCAGGCCCTGGTCCTGTAGATATCATTGAGATACCGGTCCATGATCTCAAGCATGGGCTCTATGCGGTAATCCGTCCCATGATTTTCATTCATGAACTCTGAAAAGAGCTCCAGATTAAGATTTCCGGCGCCCCGTCCCATGCCGAATACACAGGCATCTATGGCTATATCCCTTTTCAGGTTCAGCTCCACCATGGCCTCTGCATTGCCGAAGGCCTGCTGAAGGTTATTATGGGCATGATATCCAAGGACTATGCCCTCGTCCATATTGTTGTCGGCAAGATATACGAGCCTCAGGAACTGCTTACGCTTTATGAGGCCGAAGGTGTCAACTATGGTCATGGCAAAGGGCTCAAGGTCATTGAACTTCTTTATGCCCTCTATAAATTCCATGTCGGTATAAAGATCGGTCCCGACAAAATTAACGAAAAGCAGGTATCCTGCTTCCTTTACTCTTTTGCAGTACCTATACCCCTCTTCTATCTTATCCTTCTTGAATATGACCCTGATTGCGTCGATGGAATCCTCAGTACGATCCGTGATCCTCTCTATCGGGATCGGAGCGCTCATGTCTATCATGCCGGCATAGATCAGGCCCTTTGACTTGGGCGCGATCACCGGAGTCATGGATCTTATGTCAGGAAATACGGTACTGTCCTTATCGAAGGTATCTCCCTTTATGAATCCCACCTCGATCATCTCGATGCCGGTGTCGGCTATGAGCCTGATTACTCCCTTAATGGTCTCCTCGCCGAATCTCCAGTCATTTATATATCCCCCATCCCTGAGGGTACAGTCCAGAAGGTATGTCTTCTTCATACATATCTCCTTTCATCCAGCTCATGGCATATGATCTCTATCCCCGGGAAATGCTTCTCGAGAAAGTCCTTCATATACGGTACAAATATATGCTCAAGGCCGTAATGGCCTGCATCTATCAGCGTTATGCCCTCCGAAACCGCATCGATGCCGTCATGATGGCCCATATCTCCGGTGATGAAGGCATCTGCATGGAGCTCCTTGGCATACTTCATCATGCCCTTTCCGGAGCCGGGGCAGATGGCAGCCTTCTTTATCGGACGGCCCGCATCATAGTAGATGACCTGTCCTATGGAAAATCTGTCCCTGATAAGCTCAGAAAGCTCCTTTGCGCTCATGCTGTCCGGAAGCTCTCCAAAGGTGCCTATGCCAACATCGGCTCCGTCCTGCTGCCCCGTGATCTCCATGGGGCATATCTCCTTAAGAGAAAGCCTTTCTGCAACTATATGTCCCATGCCCTCTTTTCCGGAGTCAAAATTTGTATGCATGGCATAGAGGCTTATGTCATTTTTAATGAGGCTTATGAGCCTTCTTCCTATGAAGTTCTCATCATTTACGTTTCTGATGGATCCGAATATCAGCGGATGATGGGTAAGCAGCAGGTCGCAGTGCTCTGCCGCCGCCTCAGCACAGGCCTCATCGGTGGCATCCAGGCTAATAAGCAGCCTTTTTACCTCACGGTCCCTGGTCCCGCAGAGCAGACCGGGATTATCCCATTCCATGGCAAGCTCCCTGGGAAAATGCTCCTCTATCAGGTCTATCAGTTCATTAAGTCTTATCCCTGCCATTTTGCTCCTCCTCATATGCCTTAAGCGCTTTGTCTATATCCCCCCGAAGCTCCTTAAGCTCCCTGAGTCTTTTATCAGATCTTTCCGAGCTTCCCTTTGAAGCCCTTTCTATAGCAAGATCCATTTTTTCTCCTGTTATTAAGAGATATTCATAAAGGATGGGATCTCTTGCCATAAGTCCCTTTTTTCCGAAAAGAAGCTCCATCCTTTCATCATCGGCTCTCTCATGAATGTCCCTGTCAGGATCATCCCCATCATGGCATCCAAATCCTTGATCCTGTTTTTTCCTTCTCTCTGCAGTGATTATGACATAATACTTGCCTGCATCCCTGACCCAGGCTTCACGGGTGATATCATAACCCGCTTCATGGATCAGGAAGCTCCTTACAAGCTCAGGCTCAGACTGGGGGCTTAGTATCATCCTGTCGATATGGGAGATCCTGCTGCCTGCTCCAATGAGTATGTCTTTAATGAGCTGTCCTCCCATGCCTGCTATAAGCAGGAGGCAGGGGCCCTTCTCTTCGGAATCCGCCAGCATCGCCTCATCCACATTCCTCAGGCCGTCCGAGAGCCTTGTATCAATACGGGAAGAAAGTCCGGCCTCTGCTATGTTCAGTGAGGCAGATCTGAGAGGCCCCTCATTTATGTCACAGCAGAGCGCCCTATCTGCATGGCCCCGTTCCACCGCGGCTATGGATGCATATCCATGGTCGCAGCCAACGTCAAGAAGCAGCTCAAGTGGGCCTTCATGGCCTATGGCATCTACTATCTTTTCAAGTCTTTCCGACAGATACATGCAGTTTTTCAAGCTCCTTCTTTTTTCTGAACAGTTCCTGAAGCCTCATTATGTCATCGCCGCAGGCCTCAGTCTCCCGATCAAGGCCCGCAGACCTTATGGTCT
>DVNQ01000105.1 GCA_018714245.1 Candidatus Avilachnospira avicola | reverse complement strand
GGGATATCCTTGGAAACTATGCAGCCTATATGGGTACCGAAGACCGCATCCACTCCCTCCATGCAGCCATCCTTTACCATCCGCTCTGCGCCCCGGCTGCCCTCTTCATTTGTCTGGAAAAAGAGCCTGACTGAGCCGCAAAGCTGAGATCTGTGTTCATTAAGCACCTTTCCTGCACCCAGTAGCATGGCCATATGGCTGTCATGTCCGCAGGCATGCATGGCGCCCTCATGGCAGGATCTATAGTCAACATCATTTTCCTCTGTTATGGGGAGGGCGTCCATATCAGCTCTGAGGGCTATGGTACGTCCTGGCTTATCTCCGTTAATCACAGCTATAAGTCCCGAATCATGGGTATTTTCAGAAAATGCTATTCCGTACTCCCTGAGCTTATCTTCCACATATGCCCGGGTCTTCGGAAGTACATCCCCCACCTCAGGGATCCTGTGCAGATCCCTTCGTATCCTTATGAGTTCATCCTGTAATGCTTTACAATCTTCCCACATTTCTTTCTCCTGTCTGCCGTCATAGAAGGACTAAATCACTGCTGCAGCCATCCCGGCCACATATCCTGAGCTCCATGCATACTGCAGGTTATACCCGCCGCAACATCCGTCCACATCCACCATCTCACCGCAAAAATAGATCCCCTTCTTAAGTTTCGATCCCATCGTAGATGAATCTATCTCATGAGCAGGAATACCTCCGCCTGCAGCCTGACTGTGTTCAAAATCTGCAGTCTTTTTGATCCTGAACCTAAGATCCCTGAGAAGCTCTGCCGTCTGCTCCATGGATCCTGACCTTCTCATTATATACTCAGAAAGCCTTAATGGCAAAGATCCCGAAAGAAGGTCCAGGGGCCCGTCAGGATGGCTTTCATACTGCCTTTTTACATAAGCTTTTAGTTCCTCATCAGAAAGCCAGGGCAGGAACCTCAGGGAGAGTATCGTATCATAGCCGCGTTTCAGAGAAAGTGAAGCGTGACCTGACAGATCCATCACACATACTCCGCTTATCCCCTCGGAGCTCAGCTGTACCTCTCCCCTGCTCTGATAAAGCATCATGTCATTGTCAGAATATACATGAAGTCCAACTATCGCCTCAGCCCTTACCCCTTTGAGCTCATCCAGGGCCCCTGCCTCAGGCCGAAGTCCGCAGAGGGCCGGAAGAAAAGGCATAAATCCATGTCCCAGGCTTTTTATGACCGGATATATGGAGGAATCCGATCCCGTCCTGGGGGCCGCATTGGAGCCTACGGCAAAGATCAGACTGTCTGCATCAAATGTCCCAAGGTCAGTATGTATCCCCCATCTTCCATCTGAAGATTCATTTACGGAGGATATATGGCAGTTATATACAAAGCTTACAGAGAGCCTCTCACACTCCGATAACAGGGCCCTCAGTATGCTGCGGGACTCCATGGAAGCAGGATACACATATATTCCGTCGTCATAAGGATAGCTTCGGTTTACGGATTCCACCCCAAGCTCACGGAAAAACCGGATGCAGTCCTCCGCATCAAAGCGTTCGATAACTGAGGCCGCAAGATCAGGATCTCCATGATAATGTTCCTTTATCCGCCCTGATCCACGAAGCAGAAGCCTGTTCGTAAAATTGCATTTTCCGCTTCCGGTAAGAAGGAGCTTTTTCCCTGCGCTTTCCATATGTTCAAGCACAGTCACCAAAGCCCCGTTCCTTGCAGCAGTGACGGCTGCCATAAGCCCGGAGGCCCCCGCACCTATAATAACGACCTTCTTCTCTCCCATCTGTCCTCCATGCAAAAATGCTGACAAAGGGCATGGCCGCCCTCCATCAGCATAAGGTAAGCATCAGTCCATCATTCCCATGGCCCTTGCAAGCCTGTATATCCTAGCTCCCATCGGCATCTGAAGGAGCTCTGACCTGTTGAATGCCCGAAGAAGCAGCAGGGATATGAAATATACAAAAAGCGCGGCTGCCATGCAGACTCCAACTATGATAAGAAGCCCTATCCTGCCATCTCTTAATCCTGCCGGCATAATGAAGCTGATCCCCTTATGCAGAAGGAACGTAACGACCCCCATGATAAGGGAAGCTAAAAGCGGGATAATGTACGTCTTTTTGAAGTTCTGTCTGTATCTTACATGCCGCCTTATACAGCCTGCGTTCAGCAGGCATACAACAATGGCAAAGAATATATTTGAAATAATGACCGCATATATCCCCAGCTTAGGCACGTAAAGCAGAAACAGCAATACACCTACATGAAGCACCAGGGCAATGGCTGAATTCCTCAGCGGCTCGGAAAGGTGTCCCAGTCCCTGAAGTATGCCTGTGGTTATAGTTGAAAGTGAATAAAATACAACCGCAGCTGCGCCGATCATGACCACCTGGATCAGAGTGGCATTGTCCTCAGTGTTAAACAGCAGATTGCAGATGGGCTCAGCCAGCACGATCATGCCTACCGTTGCAGGTATGGCTATGAGCATGGTGAACCTGATACTCATCCTTATCTTGCTTACCACAAGCTTCTTGTTCCTTTCCGCCGCCGCATTGGTAAGGGAAGGGATGACTGAGGAGCTCAGGGCATTTGATATGGCCACCGGCACATTGAAGAGTATATGATATTCCCCGAAGATGCCCCACAGAAGGACTACGGAAGAGCCCAGGCCTATGGCCGTCATGGCATTACTGAATATGAAATCATCGACTACCGTGCTGATGTTATATACACAGGAACTGATAAGTATCGGAAGCAGGGTAACAAGAAGGGTCCTTGCTATGTGTCCATAGGATTCGGGCCTTGCGGTGCGCCTTTGCCTGGATCTGCTGTCTCCTCTCCTATCCGCTGATACAGCACCGGTCCTGGCCTCAGGTACATCCACTCCATAGAGGAAGAGGAGCAATATGAAAAACAGCAGGGCTATCAGTGCGCCGGCACCGGTACCTATGGTGCCGCCGGCAGCTCCGTAGGCATAGGAAAAGTCTGTCTCTTCGTATATATAGTTTGCCTTTTCTCCGTATCCAAAAAGGATGTATGCCATCACAAGGGATACTATAGCGTTTACTATCTGCTCAAGGATCTGGGATATGGCGGTAGGCATCATGTTGCCCGTGCCCTGAAAATATCCCCGCAGAAGGCCAAGATAGGCCATGATCCATATCGTAGGCGCAAGGGTCCTGAGTACATACATCAGGAAAGGCTTATCCATGAAGGAGGCTATGGCCTCTGCACCGAAGAACATGAGAGCACACATCAGCGCCCCCACTATCGTGGAATAGACGAAGGTGACCCTTAGCACCCTCCTTACGTCCTCAGTACGTCCTTTAGCAAGCCTTACGGAAACGATCTTTGAAATAGCCGTAGGCAGGGAATAGGAAGATACTATGAGCAGGATATTGTAGATACTGTATGCAGAAGTATAATATCCGTTTCCGATCGTACCTATGATATCCACTAAGGGGATCCGGTAAAGCATTCCTATGATGCGGCAGAGTATCCCTGCTATGGCAAGTATGCTTCCCTGAACTATGAAATTATGGTATCCGGGTTTCCGATCCATAAGCTTAGACCTTTATATCATGTCACGCGTATATCCGCAGGAAGCCAGTATCTCCTCCTGTCTGCGTTCCATTTCCTTTCTTTCTTCCTCATCCATATGGTCATAACCCATCAGATGGAGCATGCTGTGGGCGATCAGAAATGCAAACTCCCGCTTCCTGGAATGCCCGTAAAGCTCAGCCTGTGAGATCACGTGATCCATGGATATGACGATGTCGCCAAGCAGAAATTCTCCGGTGTCCGGATCAAACAGGGTAACATCTTCTTCCATCCCTGAAAAATCCGCAGGGACTTCAAATTCTGCCATTGGAAAACTGAGTACGTCAGTGCTCTTTTCCATATGTCTGAATTCTGAATTCAGCTCCTCGATCGAGGCATCATCTGTCACAAGAAGGCTCAGCTCACATTCAAAGGGACAATCCTCGTGAATAAGGGCAGCCTTTACTATATCCGAGGCTATGGCCTCATAATCAAGGCCGCAGTCCTTATCATACTCAATTTCTGTGTTTATGGTCATTGGATCTTTCTCTCTTTTCAGCAAGCCTGGCTTCATATTCATCATAGGCCTTGACGATCTTCTGTACCAGGGGGTGTCTTACAACATCAGCAGCAGTAAGCTCACAGAAGCCTATGTCATCGATTTTGGAAAGTACCTTCATGGCCACCTCAAGTCCTGATACCTGTCCCTTTTCAAGGTCCTTCTGAGTAAGGTCTCCGGTCACGATGACCTTGGATCCGAAGCCTATCCTGGTAAGGAACATCTTCATCTGGGCAGGAGTGGTATTCTGGGCCTCATCCAGCACGATATAGGCGTTGTCAAGGGTACGTCCTCTCATGTATGCAAGAGGCGCCACCTCGATAAGTCCCTTTTCGGAATTTGCCAGAAACTGGTCTGCTCCCATGATGTTGTAAAGGGCATCGTAAAGAGGCCTGAGATATGGATCGATCTTCTGCTGCAGGTCTCCCGGAAGGAAGCCCAGCTTTTCCCCGGCCTCTATTGCAGGCCTGGTAAGGATGATGCGCTGCACCTCCTCAGCCTTGAAGGCCTTTATGGCCATGGCCATGGCAAGGTAAGTCTTTCCTGTGCCTGCTGGGCCTATACCGAAGGTTATCATCTTATTGCGTATGAGATCCACATAGTTCTTCTGGCCCATGGTCTTCGGTTTTATGGGCTTGCCGGTTATGCTCCTGCAGATAATGTCCTTGTCGATCTCAACTATGTCCTTTTCATTTCCGGTCATGCTGAGGCTTAATATGTAATCCACATTCTGCTCAGTTATGGCATTGCCTCTCAGGCTGAGCTCCAGAAGCCCGTTCAGGACCTTTTCTGCACGGTCACAGGCTCCCTCGTCTCCGATTATCTTGACCAGCCCATTCCGTTCTATGATGTCTACGGACAGGGTCCTCTCTATTTTCTTAAGATATGAATCAAAACTTCCGAATATGTTCCTCCCATGCTCGGAAGGGATCTCCAGCATAGTTTCCTTCGTCAAATCAAAACTCCCATCAAAAACAAATCAGCCTCAACTCCGAGGAATTGAGGCTTGACAATTAGTTGTACTTACGCTTTCTTGCCGCTTCGGACTTTTTCTTACGTCTTACGCTCGGCTTCTCGTAATGTTCTCTTTTACGAATCTCCTGCTGAATTCCTGCCTTGGCACAATTCCTTTTGAATCTGCGAAGAGCTGAATCAAGTGACTCGTTCTCCTTAACGATTACGTTTGACAAAGACCCCTGACCTCCCTTCGGTTGCAAGGATTTTGTAAGTTCATTACATGCAACAAAATCGTGCGGGGTTTAAATGCACTGTCGAAAGTTTAGCATAATTCGGTCTCTTATGCAAGATAAAATTACAGAATTTAGGATCCCGGATCAGGCCTCGACTTCTTTTGACCTCATACTTCTGTCGTAGTCTTCAAGCTCCATAACCCCATCTATAAGCATCTGCTGATCAACGGGATAAGGCCATACTCTTACATCTATGCCCTTCAGGGCCTTTTCTGTGACTGCAGGGAGATCCTCAGGCCTGGAGTCGATATCCCTAAAGCAGGTAGGAAGCCCTATGGATCGGTTGAAGGCATATATCCTATTCCTTTCCTCATACTGCTTATCAACCGTCAGCATGACAAGTATGCCATAGGAAACCACTTCACCGTGAAGATGATGATTTGCCTCAGTGCTTGGAAGTATGGTAAAGCCGTTATACATGGCATGGGCCATGCCTGTGGTATAATCGACCTGCACAAAATTAGACACAAACCCAGTGGATACTATTATTGCAAGTATGACCTCTGTAAGTTCTGTTGTCACCTCATGATTTTCACAGTCCTCCATGGCCTTTTCTCCGAATCGTACTATAGGGGCTGCGCACATTGAGCTTAAGGCTATCCCCATCGAATCAGAATGAAGGGGCGTATCATTCCTTGATGAAATAGTACATTCATAATACTTCGCCATGGTATCTCCCATTCCTGCCCAGAGATATCTTGACGGTGCATTGGCTATTATCTCAGTATCAATGAAAATGTGGTTTGGCGGGACCTTGGAAAACGAGTATTCCCTGAGGCTGCCGTCCGGATGGTATACTATGCCAAGGGAGGTGCAGGCTGCACAGGTCGAAGCTATGGTAGGAAAAGTGAAAAATGGCTTCTTAAGCTCATGGGCCAGCACCTTGCAGGTGTCTATGGCCTTACCGCCGCCCACAGCAAATATCATTTCCGCCTTCTCCGCCTCAGGACGTAACATCGACATGTTTTCCATGGAGGCTTCTCCGCCGTACCAGAATGTACCGATAGAGCTTATTCCTGATCCCTCCATGGCTTTTTTTATCTTCTCTTCAGCTGCTTCAAGCGCTCTCTTTCCGCCTATTATTACTGCAGTCTTTCCAAAAGAACTGCATATATTGCCTATGTCCTCATATGCATCCCTGCCTATAGTATATCCGGGAAAAAGTGATCTCTCCATTTTCAGTTCATTCCTTTCCTGTTTTTATATCGTTGTATAGTCCATATATCCGAAGCTTTCGGATTCTTCTGGTTCAGCGTTTATCTCTTCGGTTTTATCTATGCTCATCCCAAAAACCTCTCCATGAGCCTTCATATATTTTCTGTTTTTATAAGCTCCCACGGTAAGGAAAGGTATGACCACTACTGCAATGCCAAGATACCCGCAGTATCCATAACCGTATTTTATGATATTGGAAAGGCCCATCATGGAAATAGACATGGACAGCACAATTATGAAAGCTGACACTATTGCACTCCTTATCGGAGCCGAAGCTATCCCTCTAAAGACCGGAAGCTTTTCAAATCGTGCAACAAAGCCGAATATAGTCGTAACTCCCGTGGATATAAGACACAAAAGCAGACATATACCGTAAATCACAGTAAGTCCTTCAATCCCCATAGCATTGCAGACCGTAAGTGTCGGTATAGTCGTACCATCCTCAGCTGCGGTATAAATGTTCTTCCAGCAAAGCAGCATAAATACTGAGAGAACAAGAGCTACGGTATTTATGATAAAAGAGATGGTCATGGACTTTGAGCAGCCCTTTTTATCCTTAAGTATGGTTCCGCAGGCTGCCATGGTAGGCAGTGTCACGCACTGAAAGCCCGCATATGTAAAGGCATTTACTATGGCCTTGGGCATATTTCCAAAGCCTTGCGCCTGCATATCCTGCTTAAGCACCTCAAAAACCGTGTTTTCACTGTTGAAAATGCCGACTGCATAAATCGTTATGGCTGTTATCAGTATGGCTAATCCCATGTAGGTGGAAGCAGCGCGTACTATGCCTGCACCAAATATAGTGAGCATAAGTACCAGCGCTCCCACAGCTGCTACACCGATATAATAGTCCAATCCAAAATATGTGCTGAGCGCTGAAGCCGCTCCGGATATGGCCGCCGCCACTGCCATCAGCACCATGATGTAAAAGAATACCTCAAAAAGCCAGAACAGCTTATCAAAGGGATGGTATAAGGTCTCGAACAGCTCTCT
>DVNQ01000104.1 GCA_018714245.1 Candidatus Avilachnospira avicola | reverse complement strand
TTATGTCCCTCTTCTATGGCTGCGCGGAGCTCATCCTCATTAAGCTGGGGAGAGCCGGGCTCTACTCCTTCGGTCATTACTCCTCCGGTACCCATGATCTTTATCCAGTCAGCTCCTGCCTTAAGCTGCTCTCTTGCAGCCTTTCTGCAGTCATCGGCTCCGTCAGCTTCCCGGCCCATCTGCCAGCCGTGTCCGCCTGTCATGCAGATGCATTTTCCGGATACCTGCATATCGGGTGCCACTATCTTTCCGGCCCTTGCTGCATTTCTGATATCCACATCAATATAGTTTACACCGCCCACATCCCTGATGAAGGTAACTCCGGTATCCACGAACTGCTTAAGATGCTCAAGAGCCATCATGGTAGTCTTGCAGTCAGAAAGCCCATACTGGGTCGAAGGGGTGGGAGGCAGACACATGTGGGTATGGCAGTTGAAAAGCCCGGGCATCAGGTACTTGCCCTTAAGGTCCACTTCTTCTGCGCCCTTTGCGTCTACCGAAGCTCCCACTTCAACTATCTTTCCATCCTCTACTGCTACTGCACCATCGAATATATTGCTGTTTACCACATCAACTACCTTGCAGTTTTTGAAAACTTTTCTGGTCATACCATTATCTCCTTTTGATTTCTGCGTTTTTTTATATTATATCCTGATTATTTTTTGTATTTTATTTGAATATAAGGGGTGCCACGAAGCCTGCCAGTGCTACGGAAGTTACCGTGACCGTGGTGAATCCGGCTATGATCATCTGGGGCATTACCTTCTCCCTGAGCTTTTCCCTTGTCTCATCATCCAGGTCGTAGCTGTCCACCACATTGTCCACTATGATCTGCGTAAGGGGGAATCCGAACATCGCTGAAAGTGATACGGAAGCAGCAAGTCTCATATCCACCTTAAGTATCTTTCCGATGATGGCTCCGCCTATGATGAGCCCGATGGCTCCAAGTATAAGGAAGAATACCAGAGGAACTATCATAGCCCCGAAGGACTCAACCGTAAGCGTCCTGAATCCGTGGGGAAGTGTCAGGATAAGGCCCATGAGCAGGAAGGACATATATCCGGCTCTCGTAAGAGTCTGGGGCTCCAGAAAACCGATCTCTGTTCCTATGATACCAAGCACCAGCACTACCACTGCTGCGGGAAGGGTCCCTCCGGATGCAGTGGAGATCACCTGTCCAAGCAGGGTGACCAGCAGAAGACGGAAGACCATCATACTTCCCTCATTGAGTGCTGCAGGCATCTTTATGAACTTTATGCTGAAATGAGATTCCTTTGTCAGATGATCGCTGTAGTCTCCGCTCTTTACGACACTGTCGCAGTATTTATGCATAAGATACGCAGAAGCGGGAACTCCCACGAAGGTCTGGAGGGAACATATAAGTGAGGCAAAGGCTGCAAAATCCAGCTGTCCTGCCTCCTCAGCAGCTGCACTTATGATACCGGTAGCCACGATGCCTCCGGCTACAGGGGCTATCGCTGTCAGAGAATACTCTCTTCCGTAAAACATGATGCCCACCGTACAGAACAGTACGCTCATGACCAGAAGGCCTCCGAAACATACCACAACAGTCTTCCATTCCCTGATGAACCTGGCAAGTTCGATCATGGTTCCAAGGTTGGTTACCAGGAGCATGGTGCCGAATGCGCTCATCATCGCGGGGATCCCTGTAAGCTCAAGGCTGTTGCTGGGTATGATCCCGAAAATGAACCCCGCTGCATAAACGACGCTTAGGAACAGGGCTTCAGCTATAATGCCGCTTGTCTTCTTTGCGATCATTTTTCCGACCGCATAAAGGAACATAAATAAAGCGATGCTGAATACTGGATTTGAAGTCATACTCTTTACCTCCTCGGGCTTACGGCCCATATTTTTCTGCGATCCCGAAAATAGGTTGTCGATTTCGCTATGAGTACTTTTTATAACTTCAAATCATGCAAATGTCCACTAAAATCACTCGAACGAATATTATTTTATAAAAAAATATAAACTTTTTCAAATTTTCATAAATTTACTTATGATAGCCATATCTCAATTTTATATATAGCCCAGATCTTATATAACGCCAGATAATAACAATAGCTCCCGTGGCCAGAAACACCAGTAAAGTATAGACGACTGTATAGACAAATGAGCCCATCACCGTATCCGCCCGAAAAAGGGACTGGAGCAGGCCTCCGAATCCCATGGCATTTATCTTCATGACGATGGGATAATGAAGAAGATATATGGGGAATGTAAGGCTTCCCATATAGTTGATAGCTGTCCTGAGCCTTTTATTCCGAAGGGAAAGGCTCAGAAGGGCTGCTCCGGTAAGGGACGAAGCAGCGACCCCGCAGAAGCTGGACCCAGTCAATATAGTATGTCCCGGAAACATTTACCGTGAAGTCATCCATCCCCTGTTTAAGCTGAAGCATAAAGTAATGCTTCTGCACAAAGAAGATCAGCATGAACCAGAGGAGTGACAGAAAACCAAGGATCAGAAAGGCAGGGCGGCAGGATCTAAGTTTATCTCTTTTTGAATAGATGAGATATCCAAGAACAAAATAAAGCACCTCCACCGGTCCCAGCTCCACAAGGTAAATGACCACGGGGATCCCTGTCATTTTGGTAATGTCTATCAGCAGAAGACGGAGCAGGGCTATGGAGGCATAAAATATCAGCAGCCTCCCCGCACCGTTTCTGGCAAAAAGCATGATGGCCGGTGCCCATATCATGATCAGGGCATAGCTGAAGATGAACCAGAGGTGAGCACAGCCATTTCCAAGAAAGGATACATCAAAGCCCAGGATCCCCCTGAAAAGCCTCTCCAGAAAATCAGGCAGATCAAACTGCAGGATGGCCTCACCCAGTCCCGCTTCATCATCAAGCCATGGCCCGAGTATGTTTACAGCCACAACAAGAAGAAGCGCAGGAAGCGCGACACTCCTTAAAAACCCCTTCCATACCCTGATCACTGAACCCTGATTCGGAGTAAAAAAACCGGCGATAAGGAAAAACGTCCCTACGGCTATCGATGTAAAGGTCTGCATCAGGAGCACGCTGTCCCTTATGATCCCGTTTTCCACTGCCATAAGACGTATATGGAGCAGGATCACAAGAAGGCAGGCAATGATCCTCATAAGCTCTACATTTGCATCCCTATCTCTTTTTTCAGCTTTATTTCGATTATCCATCCTTATGGCCCCATTATGAAAAAGCAGCCCGGATCCTACTCCGGACTGCTTTATTATATATCATGTCAGCGGATAATGACAGGCAACCTGTCTTCCATCTCCCATGTCCTTGAGTTCTGGCCTTTCATTTCTGCATTTATCCGTCGCATAAGGGCATCTGGTGCAGAAACAGCAGCCCTTCGGAAGATCCACGGGGCTTGGTATCTCCCCGGTTATGACCTTTCTTTTCCTGTTCCTTCTGTGGGGATCCGCTATGGGGATCGCATCCAGCAGGAATTCAGAATAAGGGTGAAGAGGCTTTTTATAAAGCGCATCCTTCTTTGCCACCTCGCAGATGCAGCCAAGAAACATGACGCATACCCTGTCTGCCACAAAATTGATCACTGAAAGATCGTGGCCTATAAAGAGATATGTCAGCTCAAAGGCCTGCTGAATATCCTTGAGCAGGTTCAGCACCTGGGACTGTACGGATACATCCAGCGCAGATACCGGCTCATCGCATATGATCAGCTCCGGTCTCAGAGCTATGGCTCTTGCTATACCTATCCTCTGCCTCTGTCCTCCGGAAAACTGATGAGGATATCGGTTAAGGAACTCTCCCGGTATGCCCACCGCATCCATAAGCATGAGTACTCTTTTGGTAGTTTCCTCCCTGCTCTCACAGATCCTGTAGGTCTCAAGGGGCTCGGCTATGATATCCCTTACGGTCATCCTGGGATCCAGACTTGCATAAGGATCCTGGAAGATCATCTGCATCTTCCTTCTGTAGGGCCGGAATTCCTTTTCACTCATGGCAGCAATATCCATGTCATGATAGAAAACAGAGCCTGAGCTTGCAGGAAGCATATGTATAAGTGTCCTTCCAAGCGTCGACTTTCCGCAGCCGGACTCACCGACGAGGGCAAGGGTCTCCCCCTTATATATGGAAAGGCTCACATCAGAAACCGCATGTACCTGTCTGTCCTTCCTGCCTATATCATAGTTTTTATAAAGGTGTTCAGCGCGGAGTATGATCTCCGGTTCAGCTGCGGCGTTTAATTCCGGTCCGTTCATCGACTCACCTCCCCGCCATATATGGGTTTCCTGCATCTTACCCAGTGTCCGGGGCTTATCTCCCTGAGCTCATCCGCCTGCTCATGGCAGATCCCGTCCGCATATTCGCAGCGGTTGCAGAAGGCACAGCCCTTGGGCAGATACAGAAGGTTGGGAACCACTCCAGGTATGGTATGAAGCCGGTCCTTGTTTGAGCCTATACGGGGTATGGAATCCAGAAGTCCCTTGGTATAGGGATGTGCCGTATGGTCAAACAGCTCGTAGGTCTCTGCCTGCTCAACTATCTTGCCGGCATACATGACATATACATAATCACAGAGTTCCGCCACTACTCCCAGGTTATGAGTGATCAGAAGCACGCTCATGTCAGTTTCATCACGAAGATCCTTCATGAGCCTCAGGATCTGGGCCTCTATGGTCACGTCAAGGGCAGTCGTGGGCTCGTCTGCTATAAGCAGCTTGGGTCTGCATATCATGGCCATGGCTATCATGACTCTCTGCCTGAGTCCTCCGGAAAGCTGATGGGGATAGCTGTCAAAGCGCTTCCTGGCCTCGGGGATGCCTACCTTTTCAAACATCTCCACTACCCTTCTGTCAGCCTCTTCATGGGTTATGCTCCGGTCATGGGCAAGCAGGGCCTCCTTGACCTGTTTCCCCACCTTGATGACGGGGTTAAGGCTGGTCATGGGCTCCTGGAAGATCATGGAAATGTCCTTGCCGCAGATCTTCCTGAGTTCATTTTCCCGAAGTCCGCAGAGCTCGGTCCCGTCAAAGCATATGGAGCCGTCCACTATCCTGCCGGGATATTTCAAAAGTCCCATAATGGATCTTACGGTCATGGATTTGCCGCAGCCGGATTCCCCCACAAGGCCTATGATCTTTCCCTTCGGAACGTCTATGTCCACACCGTCCACCGCGGGAACAGTGCCGTTTTCGGTAAAGAAATATGATTTGAGGCCCCGGATCTCAAGTATGTTCTTTTCGTCCATAAAAGCCTCCTTATCTCTGCATATAGGGATCCATGACATCTCTGAGTCCGTCTCCCAGGAAGTTGAATGCCAGCACCACTATCATGATCGCCACACAGGGCGCCATGCAGAGCCAGGGCTGGGTGAACAGGAACTGACGTCCCTGATTGACTATAAGTCCCCAGCTGGAAGCCGGAAGCTTAATGCCTATGCCCAGAAAGCTCAGGGAACTCTCTGAAAGTATCGCAGAAGGCACATTCAGCGTAAAAAGTACGATAAGGGAAGGTATGCAGTTCGGAAGGATATGCCTTATCATGATCCTCCACTTGCCTACTCCTATGGACCTGGCAGCTTCAATATATTCGCTCTGCTTGATGCTTAAGGTCTGGCTCCTTACCACTCTGGCAACACTTGACCATCCTGTCATGGACAGAGCGACAAACAGATTGACCGTGGAAGAGCCAAGGGTATACATGACTACCATGGCAAGCAGCAGTGATGGGATCGAGAGCATCACGTCGGCTACCCTCATGATCACATAATCCACTGCTCCGCCGAAATATCCGGCGGTAAGGCCTGCTATGACACCGATGATAAGTGATATAAGGCTGGGAAGTATGCCTATGGCTATCGATATCCTGGAGCCGTAAAGCATCCTGGTAAATACGTCTCTTCCAAGCTCATCCGTACCCAGGATATGAGCCGCACTTGGCCCCTGGAGACGGTTTATCAGATCCTGCTCTGCCTCTCCGTAAGGAGCTATGACAGGTGCCAGGATGGCCATGGCTATGAACAGGCATATGACTATGGCAGACAGGGCAGCAAGATGGTTATCCCTGCACATCTTCCTGAGCTTATCGCGGATCCCGTCCCGTTCCCCGATCTGAAGCTTGAGCTCGTCATCCAGCTTCGGATCCTGTGATCTTTTCAATGATGACATGTCAATCTCCTTTCCTGATCCTGGGATCGAGCACAGAATACAGAAGATCCGCAAGCAGATTTCCGGCTATGACGATCACCGTGGTGAACAGCACGGTACCCTGAAGGACCGGCATGTCCCTGTTCTGTATGGCCGTAGTGGCAAGTCTGCCTATGCCGGGGATGGCAAATACGGACTCTGTTATGACCGCACCTGAAAGCATGCTGGAAAGCTGCAGAGCCATCATCGTGACTACAGGAAGCAGCGAGTTCTTAAGAGCATGCTTGATTATGACCGCTCCTCTCAGAAGTCCCTTTGCCCTTGCAGTGTCGATATAGTCTGCCTGCATCACTTCTATAAGACTGGATCTTGTCATACGGGCTATGCTTCCCGCGCTGTTCCATCCAAGAGCTATGGAAGGAAGTATCATGGACAGGAAGGTCCCGTCCTCAGTCATAGGAAGTATCTCGAGCTTAAATGAGAATATATACTGCAGCACCAGGGATGTCATGAATATGGGCATGGATACTCCGAGAAGGGAGATGCCCATGAACAGTCTGTCAATGATATTGTTTTTCTTTACCGCCGCTATGACTCCCGTCACAAGTCCCATGATCCAGGCGAAAAGGGCAGCCATGACTGCCAGCCTTATGGTATAGGGCAGTGACTCCATGATCATATCGGTAACAGGCCTGGAATACTTGTAGCTTATACCCAGATCCCCGCTGAGGGCTCCGGTGATATAGTCAACAAACTGTACTATCATGGGCCTGTCAAGTCCCATGGCCGCGGTAAGCCTGTCTATGGTTGCCTGATCATAATGTTCGCCAAGCAGCATCAGCACCGGGCTTCCCGGTATGATGCGCAGCATCACAAATATCAGCAGCACCACTCCCAGAAGTACGGGAATGGTGCCAATGACACGTTTCAGAAAATATTTCATCGATCTCTCCTGTACCTGCCTCAGTCAGCAAGCTTGAAGCTGGAGAGGATGTATGCACTGTATCCTGCCCAATGGGGAGTGAAGCTCTCAACTCTGTCTCCCAGTACGAACAGGTGTGAACGGCTGAACAGAGGTACCCAGGCAGCATCGTCCTTGACGATCTTGGCCTCAAGGGCTGCATACTCGGCAAGTCTCTCATCATCGTCAATGATGGTCCTGGCCTGTGCAACTCTGTTGATCACGTCAGTGTCGGTATAGTTAAGGCTTCTTATTACAACGTTTTCCTCTGATCCGAAGAAGGTATAGATGAAGTTGTCGGGATCATTGTAATCCGCTGTCCAGGTAGCCACGAAGCTGGGCATCTCGCCGCTCTTTCTGTAATCCAGCCAGCTTGCCTCATCGTAGGGCTCTATGGTCACATGTATGCCAACTGCCTCCAGGTTCTGCTGGATGATCTGAAGCACCAGGAGAACGCTTGATGAAGCTGAATTGTCGGAAGAGATCTCAAGATCGAAGCCATCCGCATATCCTGCTTCTGCAAGGAGCTCCTTTGCTCCTTCGGGATCATACTGAAGCCATCCCTGATTGTCCTCGGTAAATCCGATCAGTCCGCGGGCATATATGCCGTCCACTATGCTGCCTGCTCCGCTGTATACGGTATCCAGGATGGTCTGCCTGTCTATGGCCATCTGAATGGCCTTGCGTACCCTTACGTCATCAAGGGGCTCCACTGCCTCATTGAGAGCAAGATAGGTCGTAGCCAGTCTGTTCGCTGAAACTATCTTGTCCTCATACTGGGAAGTCCTGTAGGTAGCATCAAACACTGCGGAATCGATCTCATCTCCGTCCAGCATGTCGAGCTCACCGTTCTGGAACATCATGCTCATGGTGGAAGGATCTGGAACTATAGATATGATGACCTTCCTGGCATCGGGCTGCTCTCCCCAGTAGTTGGGATTTGCCTCCAGCACGATCTGGGAGTTCCTGGTCCACTCTGTAAGCATGTAGGGACCGGTACCTATGGTAACCGAAGGTTCCTGTCCGAAATCATCTCCAGCAGCCTCGGTAATGGACTCGCTCATGATGGCAGCACCGGGGGTAGCCAGCTGTCCGATAAAGCCTGCATAGGGATGATCCAGCTTTATCGTAAAGTGGGTATCATCAGTTACAGTAAGTCCGGTAAGCTCAGTGGCGGATCCATCCATAAGCTCTGAAGCTCCTTCGATGGATGCGTAGATATCAGTCTGTACGGTCTGGGGGTGAGTCAGGGCACGCTTTATGGTATAGGCCACATCGGAAGCCTTAAGGGGCGTCCCATCGGAAAACAGGATCCCATCCTTCAGCGTAAAGTCATATGTAAGTCCATCCTCGGAGACCGTATAGTCCTCCACAAGGCTGTTTTCGATGGTAGTACTGCCGTCATCGGTAGGCACGATCTCAAAAAGCCTGTCAAATACATTTATCGGAATAGTATAGTCTGCTGTTGTCTTATGAACATCCAGGGTCTGATAATCTGCAATGTTCGCTATACGAAGGACTCCCTCCTCTGCAGCAGCGGAAACCACGGCACCGCTCTCAGCAGAGCCTGTCTCAGCAGCAGTCTCGGTCTTGGATCCTCCGCATGCCGTAAGGACCGAAGCCGCCAGTAAAAGTCCTGAAAGAATAGCTGTCATCTTCTTCATAAGTCATCCTCCTTTCATGCAAAAAACACATTCAGTATAGTTTTGCCGGTCCGGGGTGTCAATCCGAATACGCCTTTTGGATTTCAAATAAAACAAAAAGCAGCAGGATACAACAGCCATTCCTGCCGCATTACTTGTGGAAGATTTTACCAAAAAAGAGGGCTTAACGCAAGTTAAGATAATATTAATTGGCCGAAGCCGTCCATATTTTCAGGGAAAATACCTGTGCCTCGGACACAGAAAGCACTGATAAATCAGAGCCCCTCAAGATCAAAGAGCGGCGTATATTCCTCTCTTGCGCTGCTTCTTTCCTGCATGTATCCCAGGTCTATGCCCATGGAAAGAGCAGCCTTAAGGACCCTGTCATATTCATAGGAGGTCAGCCTGCGGTCGATCTCCGGATGCTCCTTTGCCCGGAAAAAGGGAGTGTACTGGCTCATCAGGCTTATGAGGAAGCCGCCCTTCGGAAGCTCGTCCCTGATCCACTCAAGAAGCCTTATGGAATCCTCCTTCTGCCCAGGAAGCACCATGTGCCGGATGATGACCCCTTTCTGCAGCCTGCCCTTTTCATCAAAGACCGGCTTTCCGCACTGGCGGATCATTTCCTTTATGGCTTCCTTCGCATAAGGAAAATAATCAGGAGCAGCAGAATACCTTCCGGAAACCTCAGAAGAATGATATTTGAGATCCGGAAGATATATGTCCACATATCCCTCCAGCAGCCTGAGAGTCTCTGCCCTTTCATATCCTCCGCAGTTATAGACGATGGGTATATGAAGCTCCGGCCTTGCCCTTTCAAGCACCGGGATCAGGGAGGGAATGAACTGGGTGGCGGTGATAAGATCTATGTTCTGGGCTCCCTTATCCTGCAGCTCAAGCATGATCTCATAAAGCCGGTCTTCGCTTATCTCCCTGCCAAGTCCCGACTGACTTATCATATAGTTCTGACAATAGCAGCACCGTAAGGTGCAGCCGGAAAAAAATATGGCTCCGCTTCCTCCGCTGTCACTGAGGCATGGCTCTTCCCAGAAATGAAGGGCAGCCCTCGCTGCCCTTATCCCGGTCCCCTCTCCGCAGGCTCCCTTTGTTTTCCTCCGGTCAGCGCCGCACATGCGGGGACAAAGCCTGCATTCCTCGTATAGCTTTAATAGGCTGTTCATCCTTCCATACGCTTTCTGACTGCACTCAGGAAGGTCATGGTATCCACCGGCTTCCTGCCGCAAAGAGGCGCCAGATCTCCCGTAACGATGCCTGAAGCTATGGTATCTATGCATGCAGACTCCAGTCTTTCCGCAAAACCGGAAAGCTCCCGGCTTCCGTCCAGCTCTCCCCTCTTTGCAAGGGCTCCGGTCCATGCAAATATCATGGCCGTAGGGTTTACTGAGACCTTCTCCCCGTTTTTATACCTGTAATAGAGATCCGTGACCGTACCGTGGGCCGCCTCGTATTCGTACTTTCCGTCCGGACTTACGAGGACGCTGGACATCATGGCTATGCTTCCGAAAGCCGCGCTTATCAGATCGCTCATCACGTCTCCGTCATAGTTCTTGCATGCCCATATCATACCGCCTTCGGATCTCATGATCCCTGCTGCCGCCGAATCTATGAGCATGTACCTGTATTTTATGCCAAGACGTTCAAATTCCTTCCTATATCCGGTCTCATAAAGCTCTTCAAATATGTCCCTGAATCTCTGATCATATATCTTGGAAATGGTATCCTTCGCAGAAAACCAGAGGTCCTCCCTTTCGTTTACCGCATATCTGAAGCAGGACTCAGCAAAGGATCTTATGGACCTTTCGGTATTGAACTGGCCCATGATCACATCCCCTTCGGAAAGCTCCGCTATGTTCGCGGTAAACACCGTCTCTCCGTTCTGGTCGTTATATGAAAGCTCCGCGTGTCCCGGCCTGTCAGCCATATATTCAGCGGACCTGTAAATGTCTCCGAAGGCATGCCTTGCTATGGTTATGGGCTTTTTCCAGTTAGACACCAGAGGGGCGATTCCGGGCACCAGGATCGGCTTTCTGAACACTGTCCCGTCAAGGATGAAGCGTATGGTACCGTTGGGGCTCTTCCACATCCTAGTGAGCCCATATTCCTTCATCCGCTGTGCATTCGGCGTGATGGTGGCGCATTTTACTCCCACCCCGAGGCGCTTTATGGCCTCAGAGGCCTCTATGGTCACCTGATCCCCGGTCTTTTCCCGGTTTTCGAGCCCAAGATCATAGTACTCGGTCTTAAGTTCCAGAAACGGAAGCAGCAGCTCCTCCTTTATCTGCTTCCAGACTATCCTGGTCATCTCATCACCGTCAAGCTCGGCTATCGGGTTCTGCATCCTTATCAGTTCCATAGGATCCTTATCCCTCCTTTTTCGATGCGGCATAATAATTCATCAGGCATCCGCATTCAAGTATCTTCTTTTCCTCTTCCGTAAGTCCAGCCACATGGAGCCTGATATCATTGACGCGTCCCTCTGATATGACCTTTGCTGATATATCGGACGCTCCGCTCCTTATCATTTCCAGGATATCCGGAACATATATCAGGTCACCTGGAGCATAGTCAAATTCCGTATCCTTATCCAGGGTAAATGGTATCATGCCCCAGTTTATGCAGTTTGAGCGGTATCTCTTTGTGGCAAATTCGTAGCAGATATTTGCACAGCCTCCCAGCACCCTCTGACAGGAGGCGGCCTGTTCCCTTGCAGATCCGTCTCCCGGCTTTCTCGCAAAGATCACTGACCCCATGATGGTATCAGCGATATCTTCAGCTGAAGCTCCTGCAAGCTCAAGGGCTCTTTTTATACGATCAGAAGGCTCTCCGTTCGTGAGCCCTGCGGCTTCCTTTCTTATGGCTTCAGTGCGGGGCACATAGTCCGGATCCCTTCTTGACAGGGTAAATGAAGCAAGCTTTAAGGGATTTGACCTGTAGGATGAGGTCTCTCCCGAAGGTATAAGCTCATCTGTAGTCGTGACCTCATCCTGGATCACGGAAGCAAGCTCCATAAGAAGATTCTTCCTGAGGGAGGGGATCTTCGGCCATTCTGCTATATTGGGCCCGTACTTAAGAGATTCTTCCTTCCTGGGCCTTCCATATCCGAAATAAACCCTCTTTTTATAAACCGTATCGTCAAAGCCGTATTCCATCGGATACTCGGGAGCATAGTCCATCTCCGTGGCTGCCGTCAGCCTTCCATGGTTTGCCGCAGTGGCAGCAATGCTTCTTGAATCCATCAGCATGACGGCACTGAGCTGCCCGTCTCCCGGCTTTGAACCTTCTCTGTTCGGGAAGTTCCTGGTAGTATGCCTTATGGATAATGCATCATTTGCAGGCACATCCCCCGCCCCGAAGCAGGGTCCGCAGAAGCAGGGCTTGAATACTGCTCCGGCTTCCGAAAGATCTGCCATGATGCCGTTTTTAATGAGTTCAAGATTTACCGGCATGCTGGGAGGATATACGGACAGGCTGAAGGCTCCGCAGCCGATGTCATGCCCCTTCAGTATGGATGCTGCCTCGGCGATATTTTCATACATGCCTCCGGCACAGCCTCCTATCACTCCCTGGTCCACATATATCCGGCCATCCCTTATCTTATCCGTAAGATGAAGGCTGACCTTTCCTCCGAACTGCTCTTCTGCCCGTTTTTCCGCCTCTCTGAGTATGTCTGCACCACAGGCCTTTAGTTCCCTGATCGTATAGGCCTCCGATGGGTGGAACGGAAGAGCCGCCATAGGCTCTATGGACGAAAGGTCTATCTCTATCAGGGCATCATAGCAGGCTCCCTCCTCAGGAGACATTTTCCTGTAATCCTCTTTTCTGCCATGTTTCGAAAGATAGGCCTCGACCGCTTCATCCGTCTCCCATACCGAGGAAAGACAGGCGGTCTCCGTGGTCATGACATCTATCCCTATCCTGAAATCCATGGAAAGCTCCTTTATGCCTGGCCCGCAGAATTCCAGTATGCTGTTTTTTACAAATCCGTTTTTGTATACGGCGCCGCAGAGAGCCAGGGCAACATCGTGTGGGCCCACCCCTCTCTCCGGCCTGCCGGTAAGGTATACTAGGACGACCCTGGGGCTTTGGATATCGTAGGTGTTTTCAAGGAGCTGCTTTACTATCTCAGGCCCGCCCTCTCCTATGCCAAGAGTCCCGAGGGCTCCGTATCTGGTATGGCTGTCAGATCCCAGTATCATCCTTCCGCAGCCTGCCATCATCTCCCTGGCATACTGATGGATGACAGCCTGATTAGCAGGGACGTATATCCCTCCATATTTTACTGCAGCGGAAAGCCCGAAAACATGGTCATCCTCATTTATGGTGCCTCCAACCGCACACAGGCTGTTGTGGCAGTTGGTCATCACATAGGGCACTGGAAATTCCGTAAGCCCGCTGGCCTTTGCAGTCTGTATGATACCCACATAGGTTATGTCATGGGAGATCAGGCTGTCAAAGCGTATATGAAGCACATCCCCGCCGTCTCCGCGGTCATGGTCCCTCAGGATCCCATAAGCCATGGTCTTCTGCCTGGCGGACACGTCCGGTCCTTCTCTGTCCGGGCCCTCCGCCTTTACCACGCTGCCGTCTTTCAGATATACCCTTCCGTCATATAAGCTGATCATGAAGCCTTTCCTCCCTTTCATTTTCGGAGCACTTTGACACATTGATACGCTAAATATCCACCAGTATACTTTTTTTCTTTTTTTTCTTCAATCGTGATAATGCAAAATTATCCCTGACATCCATAAAAATCCTGCATTTTCCTTCTATTTATTATTGATAAATGAAAAATGAACGTTTAGTATGGTATCCATATTTATTTTTATGGAAAGGAGCTTGGACATGACATCTGAATACATTGAGAATTATATGCTTAAGCTTTGCGATGGGATGAAGGATCAGTATGTGATAAATCCCAGATATCTCAATGATGCAAATCTTAAAAGGGGCCTGAGAAATGCTGACGGCACCGGCGTGCTCGTAGGCGTCACCGGAGTCGGAAGTGTCCAGGGCTACATAGTCGAAGACGGTATCCGCGTTCCGAAGGAAGGACGGCTCTATTATCGCGGCATCAGCATGGAGGACATAGTCGAGGCCCACAGAAAGGATGATACATTCGGCTTTGAGGAGGTCGCCTATCTCCTGATAGCCGGAAAGCTTCCTACCGTGAAGCAGCTCCAGGACTTCAAAGAGGTCCTTGCCCTGGCAAGGGACCTGCCCAAGGGCTTTTATGAGGATATGATACTCAATGTCCCCAGCAGAAATATCATGAACAAGCTCGGAAGATGCGTGCTGGCCCTCTATTCCTATGACAGCGACCCCGATGATATCTCCCTTCAGAACATGGTGAAGCAGTCCATATCCCTGATGGCCAGGTTCCCTACCATCGTGGCTCAGGCCTATGCCACAAAGAGGCACCATTTTGACAGAAAATCCCTCTATATACACAATCCCAAGCCTGAGCTTTCCGTGGCGGAAAACTTCCTGCGCATGATCCGTGAGGATAAGAGCTATACCAAGAACGAGGCCCTGCTTTTGGATCTTATGCTCATGATCCAGGCTGAGCACGGCGGAGGAAACAACTCCACCTTTGTCTGCAGGGCACTGTCCTCCACCGGCACCGACACCTACAGTGCCATATCGGGAGCGATCGGTTCCCTCAAGGGGCCCCTTCACGGAGGCGCAAACGGCAAAGTCATGGAGATGTTCGGCAATATCAGGGAAAATGTCAAAGACTGGACTGATGATGAGGAGATCAGGGAGTATCTCAGGAAGATCGTAAGGAAGGAAGCCGGTGACGGATCGGGAAAGATCTATGGACTCGGCCATGCCGTATATACAGTATCGGATCCCAGGGCAAGGCTGCTTAGGAAATACGCTGTGGACGTGGCAGAGGAAAAGGGCTTCATGGCTGAGCTTAACCTGCTCAGCAAGGTGGAAGAGCTGGGTGTGCCCGTACTGATGAAGGAAAAAAATCTGGATATGCCTGTATGCGCCAACGTGGACCTCTATACCGGGCTTATCTACAGGATGCTCGGCATCCCCGAAGAACTCTGCACTCCCCTCTTTGCCGTGGCCAGGATCTCAGGCTGGTGTGCACACCGTATCGAAGAGGTCCTTACCGGCGGGCGTCTCATGCGTCCCGCATACAGGGCAAGCATGATAAGGCTTCCCTATGTGGATATAAATGACAGAACATAAGTTGTCCGGGCTCTCTCCGGATGATAAAATAAGGATATCCAGAAAGGAGGCCAGCTTGAAGTACGAAAAACTATTTACTCCCGTAAAGATCGGGAACTGCGAAATTAAGAACCGTTTTGCCATGGCTCCCATGGGTCCCCTGGGACTGTCTGATTCGGAAGGAGGATGGAACCAGCGCGGTATCGACTACTATACCGAAAGGGCAAAGGGCGGTACCGGACTCATCATCACCGGAGTGACATTTTCAGATTGTGAAGTTGAAAAGCAGAGCATGCCTAACTGCCCCAACTCCACCTATAACCCTGTCCATTTTGTAAGGACCAGCAAGGAGATGACGGAGCGCATACATGCATACGGAAGCAAGATCTTCCTGATGATGTCTGCGGGCTTCGGACGGGTGACCATACCCACCAACCTGGGAGATTTCCCTCCCGTGGCTCCTTCAGCCATTCCTCACAGATGGCTGGACAGGATCTGCCGTCCCCTTGAAACCAGGGAGATACACAGCATCGTAAAGTCCTTCGGAGACGGCGCGTTCAACGCAAAGCGTGCAGGCTTTGACGGAGTAGAGATCCATGCGGTCCACGAGGGCTATCTGCTGGACCAGTTTGCCATCTCCATGTTCAACCTCAGAAATGATGAATACGGAGGATCCCTTGAAAACAGACTCCGTTTTGCAAAAGAAGTCGTGGAAGAGATAAAATCCAGATGCGGACAGGACTTTCCCGTAGCTCTCCGTTTCAGCGTAAAGAGCATGATCAAGGACTGGAGAGAGGGAGCCCTTCCCGGAGAGGATTTTGAGGAAAAGGGCCGTGACATAGAGGAAGGCCTTGAAGCTGCAAGGCTCCTTGTGCAGTACGGCTATGATGCCCTGGATACGGATGTGGGTACCTATGACGCCTGGTGGTGGAATCATCCGCCCATGTATCAGGAAAAAGGACTTTTCCGCAAGTACTGCAGGATGGTAAAGGAGGTCGTGGATGTCCCGGTGCTCTGTGCCGGCAGGATGGACGATCCCGACATGGCACTTAAGTCCATTGAAGATGGAGACTGCGACATTGTGAGCCTTGGAAGGCCCCTGCTTGCAGATCCCGATTACGTAAATAAGCTCCGTACGGGAAGGACTGATGAGATACGTCCCTGCATTTCCTGTCAGGAAGGCTGCATGGGCAGGATCCAGCACTTCTCCATGATCAACTGTGCAGTCAATCCTCAGGCCGCAAGGGAGAGGGTCACTGCCTATGAGCCCATACTGAAGCCCAAGAAGGTAATGATCGTAGGAGGCGGAGTTGCAGGCTGCGAGGCTGCCCGGGTACTTGCGATCAGAGGACATAAGCCTGAGCTCTTTGAAAAGGGCTCCTGCCTTGGCGGCAATCTCCTTCCCGGAGGCGCCCCTGAGTTCAAGGAGGATGACATTGCCCTTGCCCGCTGGTATGAGGTACAGATGAAAAAGCTTGGGATCCCCGTTCATCTCAATTCCGAAATCGGAAAGGAAGATGTGCTTTCAGGAAGCTACGATGCTGTGATCCTCGCTACCGGCTCTGTTCCCAAACGCTTCTCCCTTGGAGATGACGAAAAGGTATATACCGCAGAACAGGTGCTTCTTAAGGAAAAGGACTGCGGAGAAAGTACCGTAGTCGTCGGCGGAGGCCTGGTAGGCTGCGAGACCGCCCTCTGGCTTGCACAGCATGGAAAGAAGGTCACGATAGTCGAAGCCCTCGATAAGATCATGGCGGTAAACGGCCCCATCTGCAGTGCCAATAAGGAAATGCTTGAAAGGCTGATACCCTACAACGGCATCGAGGTCCTGACCGGAGCAAAGGTCACCGGTTATCGCGACGGCAGCCTTACTGCAGAGATAGACGGCAGCGAAAGGCAGATCCCCTGTGACAGCGTGATACTCTCCGTCGGCTACAGGGAAAACGACAGTCTCTATAGGGAGCTTCAGTTTGAGGTGCCTGAGCTTTATCTTCTGGGAGATGCAAAGAAGGTAAACAACATCATGTATGCCATCTGGGATGCCTTTGAGGTCGCAAACCATATCTGATGTGCTGGTCCAGAAGATCCACCGGATTAAATGGCTCAAAATATCATAAATCGGACTAAACAGTTTGACCCGTCATGCCCCTGACTCTGAGGCATGGCGGGTCTTTTTTTGCTCTTGATATATTTATCGGCTATTCTTTACTGCCCTTTCAATACGTTCTAGTGCCTCTCTGAGGCGGGCCCTGGAGCAGGCGAAATTCAGGCGCTGGAAACCATATCCTTCGCTGCCGAGTCCAAACATGGGGCCATTGTCAGTAGCCACCTTTGCCTTGTGTATCATCAGATCCCACAGTTCCTCATTGCCAAGGCCAAGGCTCCTGAAATCCAGCCAGGCAAGATAAGTTGCCTCCGGGATCTTGTAGCCTATCTCCGGCAGGCGTTCCTTTAAAAAGCTGTCGATATATTCGGCATTTCCTCTGAGATATATAAGAAGCTCCTCCAGCCAGTCCTCACTTTCATTATATGCGGCAATCTGAGCAGCAGATCCGAAATTGCCGGGCCAGAGATAATAGGGCTGCATCTTATCCTTAAATGCTTCCCTTATCTTCTTTCCGGGTATGATGATATCTGATACCAGAAGTCCTGCAAGATTGAAGGTTTTTGAGGGAGAAGTACATACGATACAATGGTCTGCAAACTCTTCTGAGATCGTCGCAAAAGGCACATGCTTATGAGGTGCGTATACCAGATCAGAGTGTATCTCATCTACCGCTATCATAACTCCGTTGTCTATGCAGATACGCCCGATGCGTTCCAGCTCTTCTCTCGTCCAGGCGCGTCCGACGGGATTATGAGGGCTGCAAAGCAGCATGACCTTGGTCCTGGGATCCCTGGCAAGCTTCTCCAGCTCTTCAAAATTTATCTCATAGTGTCCGTTATTATTTACAAGTTCATTGATGACTGTATTTCTGCCTGTCCTCTTTACATAATCATAATAGGGATAATATACCGGCGACTGTATGATGACGTTGTCTCCCGGCGCCGCATACATTTCTATCGCACAGACCAGAGCCATGTTTACTCCGGGAGTAAATACTATCCAATCCGGCTCTATATCCCAGTTATTGCGCCGTTTCTGCCAGTTTACGCAGGACATCAGATATTCCTCACTGGGATAAGCATAACCGTAGGTCTCATGAGCAGCGCGCTCCTTAACGGCTTTTGCTATGGCGGGAGACACCTTGAAATCCATGTCGGCTATACCCATGGGAATGATGTCATCCTCTCCGAACATCTGTTTTCTCTGTTCCACTGACCATTTGATCGAGATCACCTGAGTGCGGTCGATCATGTTATCAAAGTCATACTTCATCTTCCCTTCCCTCCTTTATAATATATGAATCGCTATGATATAATACGATCGATCATATTTCGAGTATTTATGTCTTATTATAATATAATGGTATGTATATATCACTATATTGTCAAGGAGTAATTGGGTTTTGGATAATATAAATGATATCGTTTCAAGAAATATAAGATCGGCAAGGCAGGAAAGGAAGCTCAGTCTGGAAGAGCTTTCAAGGCTCAGCGGGATCAGCAAATCAATGCTGGTTCAGATAGAAAAAGGCACCGGGAATCCTTCTCTTTCAACCCTATGGAAGATAGCCAATGGGATGAAGCTCCCCTTCAGTCAGCTGATTGCACAGCCTCAGGCTCCATATAAAATAGTCAGGCTTTCAGATATCGATCCTATAACGGAGGAAAGCGGAAAACTTAAGAACTATGTTCTGTTTCCGGATAATGAGGATCAGCGCTTCAGTATATATTACATAGAGGTGGTGCCGGGCTACGGATGGGCTTCGGAGGCTCATGTCAGGGAGACCGTCGAATATATCACCATATTCAGCGGAGAGCTGGAACTTGGGCTCGGAGATAAGACTTTCAGGCTCAAAGCCGGAGAAAGCATCAGATTTAAGGGAGATGTGAAGCATTCATACAGAAATACAGGAGATATGCCTCTGGTATTCCACAACATCCTTTATAATCCCTGATATTAATAGATTATAATAATACCGAGGATTTCAAAGATCTTCCGGCTTTATATTGCACGCTGTTATTCTGACTCCATTTTCCGCATCGCCCTCAAGTATGGATATGCCCCCATTATAGAGACGGGTCTTGCCTGTACCGACTGCATTATCGGAAAGTCCTGAAAGCAGTACATTGATGGCTGCCCCATGGGAAACGGCGGCGACCGAAGAAAAACCGCTTTGTAAGATCTTATAAATTGCAAGTTCCATACGCCTGAGCACCTCTTTGAAGGGCTCCATGCCTTCCGTATCCTGTCCCGCAGACAGTGCAAAATAATCTGCCCCATCAGCAATATATCGCCCCGAATACCTGCCAAGGTCCCGTTCGATAAGCTCCGGGATCATATACACTCTGTTTTCATCAAGCCCTGCCTTTTCCGCTATGATCTTTCCCGTAAGCTCAGCTCTTTTTAGCGGGCTTGCATATACAGCCTGCAGTCCGGCATCTGCCAAGGCAGCTCCGCATGCTTCCGCCTGGCCGATACCGGCTTTATTCAGCGGGATATCTTCCCTGCCCTGGAATCTGAGTTCATGATTCCAGTCAGTTTCCCCATGTCTTATCAGATAGATCTTCATAGGTCTCCTTTTCGAAAACGATAGATTAGGGCAGTGCTGCTGCCAGATCCCGGGAAAGAAATGGCAGCGCCCTATTAATAATAAATAATCATGCCTTTCATAATAAAATAGTGGTGCAGGCTTATCACCAGATCAAACAGCAAAAAGAAGATCGCAGTATACTTTACTCTTCTTGCCGTCATTTTGTTTTCCGAAGCCAGCGAAACCGTCATAACTCCTATGACCAGCCATGCAAATATATTGAACAGTAAGAATATCCTGTCGTTGCTTGCAAGCATTGTCGGAGAAAAGCCAAGGATAACGCAGGAAGCAAGCCCTGCAGCATAAAAAACTGATAATGCAAATCCCCTTATCAGATCTTTCCCCAGATCAATTATCAGGTATAATTCCGCCGCTATCACAAGGCTGTGGATGGCTAACGCAAGGAGATAGCCGAAGCTTTCTATCGAGTGGAAATGATACACATTGAACTCGCACAGCCACTTTAATTTATAAAAATAGCAATAACGTGACAACAGACAGATTATGTAATAGAGGAGCGGCAGAAAGGACAGGCCTATCTTCCAGCCCGCCTTATCCCTGCTTATCGCATTTGCCGTAAGCAAAAATGCGAGAGGTATCATCATAAACACATTCTTTGCCAGATGCTCATATAGATTTACGACCCCTTGAAATATCTTTCCAAAAACAGACAGGCTGTAATAATCCGGCATGTACATCGTTACGGATGCGGAAAGCCGGCTTGCATTGTACGGAAGCAGCAGGACCGCCAGAAATGAAACAAAGGCCAGGACCCATAAAGCATAAAGCCACCTGCTGAAGCGCTTTCCCTGTTTCAGCAAAGCAAGCAGGGCCAGCGCCGAGTACACGACCTGAACCGCCGAGGACTGTTCAAGGTTTCCTGCATATCCGCCAGAAATGTATGCCCGCAGCCTCAATCAGTACAGTTAACAAGTTTACAAGCACACGGTTATTGACAAATATCCAGTCGTATTGCTTAAGCTTCCACGCAGTAGAGATCCACTCGTCATCAGAACCCGCCATAAACTGTGTCTGCAGCAGAATGATCACAAAAAACACCGACATGACTGCCGATGATAAAAGAGCAGAATTTTTATATTTAGAAAGTCTTTCGTACATTATTTACTCCACTAGAAAGTTTTAAAACTTTGCACCGTTTCTGATCTTTCTTCATCATCACGCAGCAAATATCTAAGGATCACATTGGCATCAATAAGAGTTTTCATGCTTTTTAATTAGCTCCGCTTCGAGAACTCCCTCCTCTTTTTCTATCAATTTCCTATTTGCATATTCTGACAGTCTGCCATATGTGCTTCCTCTATCAGCCTTTATCATAAATGGCATCCCGTTTTCTTTAATACTTTGTACTGTAAAGATCCTGACTGCTTCTGCTAAAGAAGTACCCATATCTTTATAAAGCTTTTCTGCCTTTTCTTTCAGATCCGCATCCATTCGCACCTGCAATACTGCTTCTTTTGCCATATTATACCTCCTTGCTATATTTTGTATTATAATTATAATACATTTATAATACATTTTCAATCAAACTCTCTATACCCCTCCCTTACAAGTTTGAAATATCTATAGGAGAAGATACTGTGCCTGCCTTGAAGTTGAGGACAGTCCTGAGGACAAAATAAGTCATGTTACCAACTGTTACCAAATTTCTTCAGGTAAAAAAACAGCGGAAACCCTTATTTTACGGGCTTCCGCTTACAAATAAAAAGAGCGCGAGACGGGGATCGAACCCGCGACCTTCGCCTTGGCAAGGCGACGCTCCACCACTGAGCCACTCGCGCAAATAAAAATATTATATTTCCAAGTGCCTCAGGCAG
>DVNQ01000103.1 GCA_018714245.1 Candidatus Avilachnospira avicola | reverse complement strand
TTCTTTCAGGTGCTTTGCCCTTAAGGCTTTCTGAGTATATAATGAGAAGGTCAGGATCCATGAAGCA
Source organism: Candidatus Avilachnospira avicola (assembly GCA_018714245.1). Lineage (GTDB taxonomy): Bacteria > Bacillota > Clostridia > Lachnospirales > Lachnospiraceae > Avilachnospira > Avilachnospira avicola. The sequence continues at coordinate 2,851 of DVNQ01000103.1, read as the reverse complement.
GACGGCAGAGCTTCTCAGGGATCTTAGGTTCAGGATTAAAAAAACTGCAGATTTTGAACACAGTCAGGCTGCAAGCGGAGGTATCCCGACTCATGAGATAGATTCATCTACGATGGGGTCGAAACTTAAGAAGGGGATCTATTTCTGCGGTGAGATGGTGGATGTGGACGGATGTTGCGGCGGGTATAACCTGCAATATGCATGGAGCTCAGGATATGTGGCCGGGATGGCTGCTGCAGCGATGACCTAATATTGTAGAATGATAGATATATTGATTATTATCACTCTGACTATAGCTGATTATCGTTCGATTTCAATTGATAAATATGAATGTTTTGGCTATAATATAGCTGAAAGGAGAAATTGATATGCAGGTTACGGCTACAGAATTCAAGATGAACCTTGGCAAGTATCTGGAGCTTGTTCATACAGAGGATATTTGGGTGACGAAGAATGGTAAGATGGTCGCTAAGCTTGTGAACCCCAATGTTTCTTCTGTGGACCAGATATCAGGGATACTGGCAGGAAAGGTTCCTGAAGATATCGACCGTCATTCCATAAGGGAGGAGAGGATATCCGGATATGCGGATGATTATAGATACTAATATCATTCTGGATGTACTTATACGCAGGGCTGAGTTTTATGAATACTCAACAGCAGTCCTTAAGCTATGTGAGGAAAGGAAAATAGAGGGCTTTATATCAGCCTCCGCAGTTACGGATATTTTTTATATTACCCGCAGGGCATTGGGAAGTGTTGAGGATGCCTACAGAGTGATGAATTCGATATTAAATATCGTTCGCATACTTACAGTGACTAACGAGGATGTGATAAAAGCATTTCAGGTAAAGGCAAGAGACTTTGAAGACTGTCTTATGGCTACCTGTGCCTTATCCAATAAATGTGACGGCATCATCACGAGGAATAAAAAAGATTTTGAGACCTTCGGCATAGAAGTTCATCGCCCAGATGAATTTCTTGGTGCATTAGGTATAAAGCTATAAATGGAGGTGTTTTATTATGTGGGAGATGTGCAGGGAGCTTCAGCCGGAGCTCATAAGGATGAGACGGGAGCTCCATCAGATACCTGAGGTGGGGGATGTGCTTCCAAAAACCAGGGCCTATGTGGAAGATAAGCTCAGGGAGTACGGGATAGCATTTGCCGAAAATACCCATGATTCGGGACTTATAGCTGTGATAAACGGAGATAAGCCCGGATGCACTATAGCTCTCAGGGCTGACATGGATGCTCTCCCCATAACAGAGGAAAATGAGGTTGACTATAGATCCTGCCATGAGGGCGCCATGCATGCCTGCGGACACGACAGCCATATGGCCATGCTGCTGGGTGCAGCAAAGGTGCTTAATGAACACAGGTCTGAGCTTTGCGGCTCAGTCAGGCTCTTTTTCCAGACAAATGAAGAGGGCAGCCGGGGTGCAGAGCGGATGGTGAAGGATGGCTGCATGGAGGGAGTGGATGCGGTCTTCGGTACCCATATAGGCTGCATAGTTTCCAAGGATATCCCTTCAGGAACGGTCATAGTGGCTCCGGGCTGCTGCATGGCCTCCTTCGACAAGTTCATCATCAGGATAAAGGGACTCGGATGCCACGGCTCCACTCCGGAAAAAGGCGTGGATCCGATAAACATTGCGGCACATATAGTTATCAACCTTCAGGAAGTCATAGCCAGGGAGATCGCTGCCGTAAAGCCGGCGGTCCTCACCATAGGCATGATAAATGCAGGCTTTGCTTATAACGTCATCCCTACAAAGGTGACCATAGAGGGGACTATCAGGGCCCTTGAAGAAGACGTAAGGCAGCAGCTTGCCTCACGCATAGCAGAGATCTCAAAAGCTACGGCAGAGACATTCAGGGGAAGTGCGGAGACGGAGATGATCTGGGGTGCGCCTCCTGTTGTAAATGATGCAGAGATGGCTTCTTTTGCGGCAGACTGTGCCAGGGATGTGCTTGGAGCTGACAAGGTCATCGACCATATAGATGCTCCCAATATGGGAGGAGAGGACTTTGCCTACTATCTTTCGGAAAAGCCCGGAGCATTCATGTTCCTGAGTTCTGCGGATCATGACAAGCATACGGATGTCCCCCACCATAACCCTCATTTCAATATAGATGAGGATGTGCTCTGGGAGGGCTCGGCTGTCTTTGTAAGGATAGCGGAAAGGTTCCTTTGCGAAAACTGAAATGAAAAGACGGGCAATACAGTATTATATCATCATAACAGCCCTCATTTTTCTGGTACTGGGATTTCGGGAGCTCATAAGCCGCTATGGGGGCGGAGCCTATGACAATGAGAGCATATCTCAGACTGACCTGGATCAGGAGGACCAGGCTCCCTCTAAGGATCTGCCCGGGAAAGAAGGTCAGGACAGGGAGACAGCATCGGCTTTCGGTATTTCGGGAGACGGTGAGCTTAAGGTGACCTTCATCGATGTGGGACAGGGCCTTTCCATCCTTCTTGAAAGCGGGGGACAGTATCTTTTATATGATGGGGGAGAATGTGATACGGCCACTGAGCTTGTATCTTACTTAAGCTCCCTCAGGATAGACGAGATCGATTACATGGTGGCTTCGCATTATGATTCCGACCATGTATGCGGACTTATAAGCGTCCTTAAGAACTTTGATGTGGGGATGGTGCTGGGCCCCGATTACAGTGATGAATATGAATTCCAGGATGAATTTATAAAAGCCGCCTCAGAGCTCCATCGTGAGATAGTGCATCCGGAGGTGGATGAGCAGATCAGGCTTGGCTCCGCATATATTACGGTGATCGCTCCTGCAGAGCTTTATGACGATGCAAACAACAATTCCATCGTACTGAAGGTCAG
>DVNQ01000102.1 GCA_018714245.1 Candidatus Avilachnospira avicola | reverse complement strand
ACTATAAGCCTTGCATCCATGCGGGCAAAAATAAAATCATCGCTGCTTACGATATTTATATAATGTCCCGCAGCCTTCCTGTCAAGACGTTTGACCGCCTCGTCCACCACCTCATCCACAAGCTCGTCCTTTATGTCCAGGTCCATCCTCCGTTCCTCGATCCTGGTCATATAAAGGAGATTTTCAACGAGACCATTGAGCCAGACAGCATCATCATATATATCCTCATACATCTGCTTTTTGGTATCAGGATCCAGCACAGCCTCATTGCTTATGAGATTGCTGGCATTTCCGTATATCGATGTAAGAGGTGTCCTAAGATCATGGGAGATCGTGCGGAGAAGATTTGCCCTCAGCTGCTCGCTCCTGGCCATTACGTCCGCAGCTTCCTTTCTCCTCTGGTTCTCATTATTTTCAAGGGCAAGGGCACATTCGCCAAGTACGGAAAACAGCACTCCGTCATCATCCAGATCATAGGGCTTCCCTTCATTCAGTACGGCAGCCACCCCATATACCTTGTCATCAACGCTGATCGGAAGATAAGTGCACAGGGCTTCCGGATATATCTCCGTATCATGTCCCGATATGCCGTTATGCCTGAGGGCCCAGAGAGCCGCATCCCGCTCCTTCGCTGATAAGGCGCCTGTATCTCCCACTATCTTTTCAGATATGGGATAGATATGGGGCTCTCCAAGCTTCATTGAGGCCCTGCGTCCCTGCTGGTCCTTCTTTGTCTCATCATCCATATCCTCAGCTACCGGATAGATGATGACCGTGCTGGAGAGAAGCTTTCTCAGCTGTACCGCCAGGGCATCAAAGATCTCCTGCCTTGATGAGGCCCGCTGCATGAGCTGATTGGTCTCAAAAAGCAGCCTTGAACGGTAGGCCGCCTCCGAGGCCTGGCGAACGTTTGCTTTGAGCCTCTGGGTAAGAGTACCGGCCAATACAGAAACTATGCACATCAGTATGAATATAAATGAATACTCCCTGCCATAGGTCACAAATATGAACCTGGGCTGGATAAAGAGAAAATCATATATGAGAAGGCATAATACCGAAGCGATCGGCCCGGTGAGCTTTCGCCTTGCCCCAAGGGACACCAGCAGCACCGCCAGCATGTAGACGCTTATGACTGCTGCCTCCGAGGTTATGAGCCGGTCTACGATCCATCCGATTCCCGTGGCAATGGCCACCACGATCCCGATCCTAAGGAGATCCGTAAGATCAGGGAGCCATCCCTCTCCGTTCTGTTTTTTAGTACCCAAAAAGGCGTTCTTGTCCTCTCTTATGAGAAATTCATCTCCGGAGATCCCAAACAACGCCTTTGTGAATCTTCTGAACAGCGTACCTATACCCATTGACGCTTTGCTGCCCCTTTGAGAGGCAGCATCGTTCCTGCCGTAAAAAGCCATGCCGATGAATCTGATGATCAGATAGCAAAGCGAAAATGCGATTATAACGTCTATGATCAGTAAAAAGTTTTTATCTATCATGTGTGGAAGCACTTCTTCATGTCCTGATAGTGCCCGAGCACCATAAGAGTCTGATCACTGCGGATCATGGTGTCCGAATTGATGGACATCTGCAGTTCACCGTTTTCCCTTATGGCCATAAGGGTCACATTGAATTTCTTTCTTATGTTTATCTCGCCAACGGTCTTTCCGTTCCACTCAGCGGGGACATCCACCTCAAATATGGCGTAGTCATCCTCAAGCTCCACATAATCAAGGAGATGATCTGAGCTGTAGCGGATAGCCGTCCATTTTGCCAGCTGTCTCTCAGGGTAAACCACCTTATCGGCTCCGTTCCTTAAGAGGAACTTTGCCTGTACATCCCTTGCAGCCCTGGATACCACGAACTTGGCTCCGAGCTCCTTCAGAAGTGAGGTGGTCTCCAGCGAGCTCTGGAAATTGGAGCTGATGGTAACTATGCATACGTCATAGTTGCTGACTCCGAGGGACTCCAGGAACTCCTGCTTTGTGCTGTCACCGATCTGAGCTGCGGTAACATAGGACATTACGTCCTCAACCCTCTCTTCATCCTTATCCACGGCCATGACCTCATGGCCAAGCTTATTGAGTTCCTCAGCCACGTGTCTTCCGAATCTTCCAAGGCCTATCAAAAGTATCGATTTCATTTCAGGTATTCCTCCTTAGCCTACAGCGATCTTGTCCTGAGGCAGTTTTGCAAATTTATTCTTTACTGCAGGAAGTGCAGCAAATATGATCGTCAGTCCTCCGACTCTTCCAAGGAACATAAGTGCCGAAAGGATGAGCTTTGAGGAAGTGTGAAGTCCCGGGGTTATGCCCAGAGTAAGTCCTACGGTACCTACTGCGGAAGCGGTCTCGAAGGCAGCCTCAACAAAGGTGCAGTCCTCCACGCGGCTGACAAACAGCGCTGAAAGCACACAGAGCACTATATACATCATTGCTATGGTTGCAGCATTCTTTATGGCTTCATCCGGGATCCTGCGCTTGAACACATGGGCCTCATCACTTCGGGTAAATACGGCCCTTGCATTTGCCACCATAACGGCAAGCGTGGTGGTCTTCATACCGCCCGCAGTACCTCCGGGGGATCCTCCTATCAGCATCAGGATCGCAAGTATCACCTGTCCGGCCTGAGTCATAGCATTAAGGTCTACCGAGTTAAAGCCGGCCGTCCTGGGTGTGGTGGACTGGAAGAAGGAGGCAAGGAGCCTCTCCCCCAGCTTGAAATCCTGGAACTCTCCAAAGAAGAAATAAACTGCAGGGATAAGGAGCAGCAGGAAAGTCGTGGTGATTATGACCTTTGACTGTGTCCTGTATTTTCTGAAGTTGAGCTTGTTTGTGGTTATGTCCTCCCAGGTAAGGAAGCCGATACCGCCTATGATGATAAGGAAGCAGATGGACAGGCTCACGAAGGGATCCCCGACATAGTCCGTCACTGATACGAACTTTGCGTCAGGAGTTCCCAGTATGTCAAATCCCGCATTGCAGAATGCGGAAATGGAATGGAATACCGCCATCCAGAGTCCTCTTATAAGCCCATGGTCCGATATGAAGGAGGGCGCCATGATGATGGCTCCTATGAGCTCTATAAGGAAGGTACCCTTCAGGATGAATCCCGTAAGCCTTACTATGCCTCCCACCTTGGGAGCAGCTATGGCTTCCTGCATCAGGTTCCTCTCACGAAGGCCGATCCTCTTTTTTCCGATAAGCGCTATCATGAGGGCGATGGT
>DVNQ01000101.1 GCA_018714245.1 Candidatus Avilachnospira avicola | reverse complement strand
AATGTCCTCCTTTCTACAGAAAATTACTAATGATAAAACTGCAGGCAAAAGTCCGTGCCCGCAGTTAAGTATAAGCCGTAAAAAATATAGTGTCAACCTTGGAGCCAGGGATCAGAGCTCATATTCAGCTTCCGAAAGTTCCTCTTCATCCGTGCCTTCGGGCTTTGCATTCAGCTGTTCCTTATAAATCTTTCTCATGAATATAAGGCTTATGGCCGTGGATGCGATCTCTGCTATAGGGAAGGACCACCATACCCCATGAAGCCCTACGGTCTTTGCAAGTATATAGGCTGCAGGAAGAAGGAACAGAAGCTGTCTTACGGCAGAAGCCTCAAGTGACAGCACTCCATGTCCCATGGCCTGAAAAACTGAGGAAAATACTATGTTCATACCGGCCATGATAAAGCTTATGCTGATGACTCTGAGGGCCGTCACACCCATGGACAGCATGTTTTCCGAGGCATCAAAGAAACCAAGCAGTACCTCCGGAAGAAACTGGAAGGCAGCAAGTCCAAGCAGCATGATGATGGTTGCATAAATGGCTGCAAGCTTTATGGTCTTTTTTATCCTGTCAGGCCTGCCTGCACCCAGGTTGTAGGCTATGATCGGCACCATGCCGTTATTGAGTCCGAAAACAGGCATGAAGATGAAGCTCTGAAGCTTGAAGTAAGCTCCGAATACCGCGGCTGCAGTTGAGGAAAATACTATGAGGATCTTGTTCATTCCGAAATTCATGACAGAGCCTATGGACTGCATCAGTATGGAAGGAAATCCTACGGCATAGATACGCCTTATGATCTTCTTATCCGGCCTGAGATATCTTAGACTGAGATCTATATCCTTATTGAACTTAAGGTTGAATATGAGGCTGAGCGCTGCTCCGAATATCTGACCAAGCACGGTCGCAAGGGCAGCTCCAGCCACCTCCATCCTGGGAAATCCGAAAAGTCCGAATATCATGATGGGATCCAGGATGATATTTGTCACCGCACCTACCATCTGACTGATCATGTTGAAGATAGTACGTCCCGTAGCCTGCATGGTGCGCTCGAAAATGATCTGAAGGAACAGACCGAAGCAAAGTATGGTTACCACCTGTGTATACTGGATGCCATACTGGGCGATCTGCGGATCATCCGTAAGGGCATTGAAAAATATGCCTGTTCCGAAAAGCCCGAAGATGATAAATACAAGCGAGCTTAAAACCGCAAGAAGTATGCCGTTTCCTGCAGTTTTATTGGCGCCTTCAAAATCCCTTTCTCCAAGCTGCCTGGATAAGAGAGCATTGACACCTACTGCCGTGCCCACGCTTATGGCTATCATAAGGCTCTGCACCGGAAAGGCCAGTGAAACTGCGGTAAATGCAGCTTCATTGAGCCTTGATACAAAGATCGAATCGACCACGTTATAGAGAGCCTGTACCAGCATGGATATCATCATGGGCACTGACATGCTTATAAGCAGCTGGTTGCAGGGCATATAGCCCATCTTGTTTTCCCTGCATCCGGAAGCTGCCGGGGACTTTCCGCCAGCTATCCTGTTATCCTTACGTATCTCTTCCACTTTTACAACCCCCGAAAATATTATTTATCCTTCTGCCTCTGCAAGGCATCAAAATTCAAACTGCACCGCAAGGCAGGTTCCGGGCTCAAGGTACTCGGCTCCGGACTCAACGATATGTCCGGCATGGTAGGGATGCGTGAGATAAGCCTCAAAAGCATCTTTGTCCGGAAGATCCACTGTAAGCACTATCTCATCCTCAAGCCCGTTCCAGCCGGTACTTATGCCGGCCTTTACATCGATGATCCCGGGGATCTTATCTTTCATGGCAAGCATGTCAGCCACTGCCTGATCCTTAATCTCCTTACTTATGCCTTTCTTTAACCTTCCCATAAATATCTGTCTGACCATGTTTCATAACCTCCGGATATTGGTATCATAATGCTGATAATATTTACCTGCGTCCGTAATCTGCTTCAGCATTCAAACCGAAAAAAATTTAATTATATATTAATATATCTCTTTAACTGATACAATTATCCATGTTAGCTTTTTCGAGAAAATCCGGATCTTTTAGATAAGTTTCGATAAAATCCTCTGTAAAATCCCTGTAATGATTATGCAAAATCCCAACTATGAAAGGCCTCTTCTTTCTGATAAGATTGTTCTGTATTTTTCATAAATGTTGCTGTTCACTAATCAATGTACCGCATCAACAAATCTAGGAGGCAGATATGAACTTTATCACTGATGTTCATGTGCACTATGACGATCCTGCTTTTGACAATGACAGGGACAGTGTACTCCGAAGGCTCAACGCCAATGGTGTATCCCTGATCATCAATTCAGGCTCAGAGGTGCCTTCCTCAGAGCGTTCCGTTCGATTAGCTGAAAGCTATGACTTTGTCTGGGCCTCGGTGGGTGTATTCCCGCTCGAGGCCTATTCTGTGCCTGAAAACTGGCTTTCCGAGATCGAAAGGCTGGCAAGGCACGAAAAGGTCGTAGCCATAGGCGAGATCGGACTGGATTATCGTGAGGGAAATGAAAGAAAGGCTGAGCAGGAGGAGGTTTTTGTACCTCAGATCGACCTGGCAAACAGGCTGGGCCTTCCGGTAGTCATACATGACTGCGAAGCAGATGAGGATTTTCTCCGTATCTTTGATGCCCGTCCCTTCAGGGGCATGATACATCGCTTTTTCAGCGAAGTAAAATACGGACGTATGATCCTTGAAAGAGGACTTAGCCTTGGCATAGGGCCCCAGATCACTTATCCCAACTCAGACAAACTTATACAAATCGTAAAAGAAATGCCTGCTGACAGGATACTGCTTGAGACAGACGGCCCCTATCTTCCTACATATCCCAATAATGTACGTGCCACATCTGATATGATCGAGGAGGTATGTGTAAAGATCGCTGAGGTCAGAGGCGACATGACTCCCCAGGAGGTCGCAATCGTCGCCTATGAAAATGCTAAAAAGCTTTTTTCCATCAAGTAACTATCTCTCATTAAAAAACTAACGGAGGACGAGTATGAAACAGAAGCTGGATAATTATTTCCACATCACGGAGCGTGGCTCCAGTATCTCCACAGAGCTTATCGCCGGCCTGACGACATTTGCTACCATGGCATATATCCTCGCATATATGACCTCAGCCATGTCGGCTGCTCCCGGAGTCAATATCACCGGAGTACTGCTCTGCACCGCATTCGTAACGGCAGTATCCTCATTTTTAAGTGGTGCAATCGCAAACCTTCCCATTGCCATGGCCCCCGTGCTTGTGATCCCCAACCTTGTTGCAGGACTTATAGCCGATGGAACAAGCTATGGAGTGGCCTTTGGAACCGTATTCATTTCCGGACTTATATTCCTTCTGATATCGGTATTCAAGCTGCGTGACATGTTCACAAAGAGCCTTCCCAAAAATATCAAGATCGGTATCGGAGGAGCCGTAGGTCTCCTGATAGCACGTATCGGCCTCAATTCCTGCGGTCTCATAACCGAGGGTATGTCAGGCTTCGGCGATCTTTCCAACCCGGCAGTTCAGCTCAGCCTCATAGGCCTTGCAATCGCTCTTTTCCTTACCTATATAAGGATAGACATAAACGGAAGAAAGTATAAGATAAAGGGAGCACTTATCATCTCCATCGTAGCCACCACCATCATCGGCATACCGATGGGAGTAGTCACCTTCCCTGAAAACATATTTACCACCGGAGCTCTTTCAGCCATGGCAGATGTAGCCTTCAAGGTAGATGTCCTCGGAGCACTCAGGCTTGAATACATCCCCTTTATAATCATGCTCCTTGTAAATGACTTCTTTGGCACTCTCGGTACCGGACTTGCCATGGCAAACAAATGCGGACTCCTGGATGAGGATGGAAACTTCCCCGGCTTCGGAAAGCTCTTCCTTGTGGATGCTTCCGCTACCATATTCGGTTCCCTGCTCGGCATCTCCACAGTAAGCTCCTATGCTGAGTCAGCTGCAGGCATAGAGTCAGGCGGACGTACAGGACTTACCATGGTAAGCACTGCCTTCTTTTTCCTGCTCTGCATGCTGTTCTCTCCCCTCTTCCTGATGATACCGAACGCAGCTACAGGAAGCGCTCTCGTTATCGTAGGTATCTCAATGCTGGAAACCATGGCCGGAGTAGACTTTGAGCCTGCGGAATTCCTTCCCGTGGCAGTCATGATATTCGTGACCATATTCATGAATGACTATGTTGCAGGCATCGCTCTTGGCATGTTCGTATATCTGATACTCAGCGTACTGAGATACTTCATCTCAAAAGAGGGAAGCCTTCCCGAATGGCCCGCATGGGCACTGGGAGCATTGATGATACTGTACTTCGTATTCTGATATAAGCTTCATGAGAAAAAGCCGCAGACCCCATAGTGATATGTGATATGGGTAATGCGGCTTTTTAGCTTATCTGTATTAAGCTTCAGATCCTGCTGTCATCTTCTATCTCTGAAAGGACGCTTCTGATCAAGCGTTCAGACTCCTCCGGGCTTGCCATGTCTATACCGTCTATGCCTACCCGCAGTACCTCTTTTATACCGAAGAAGGCACTACAAAGGCCTTTTATGTAATCATAACCAAAATCAAATCCCGGAAGCACAGGGCCTCCCGCGGTAGTCACGTAAATAAGCCGCTTTGCCTGGCAGAGACTGTAAGGTGTCCCATCTTCATGATATGCAAAGGTCTTTCCAACCACACATATATGCTCTATATAGGTCTTTAAGGACGCCGGAAATGAAAGATCCCAGTAAGGTGCAATGTAGGCCAGTCAAGGGGCCTCAGTCCCTCAGCCTCAAGATCAAGCTCAGTGACATTTCCGTTCAGTCTCTCAAGTACCTTTTTGGCAAGAAGCCTGGTACGCGAGTCAGGCCTAACGCAGGCATTGATAAAAAGGATATTGTTCATAACTTCTGCCTTCCTTCATCAATATGATACTACCTCACCGATATAGCTCTCATCCTCAGATAGTTTCCTGCTCAGGTCCTCAAGGAAATAGTATCGATCCTGTCCCTCAAAGATCATCTTATAATCATAGTTCTCCGATATACCTATCCGGGCCATGTTTGATGCAAGTGTAAGCATGTCAGAAGATCTGGACAGATCAAAGTCATCCTTATATCTGTTGACTATCTCAAGTACCTTTGCCCCGTCACTGACATCCGTTCCGGAGAGGAACTCAAGAAGGAGCCTCAGGCTCTCCTCATGGTCCTTGGTAAGTCCGGTCCACATAAACTTGACCATGGGATGCGGGGCCTCCGCCTCAGAGCCTTCGGGATAGAGAGCCGTATAGCTCAAACCATCAAGATACTCGGCATACAAAGCTATGGCATCATCCTCACTGTGCTCATTAGTAGGAAGGAGACCAAGAAGCATCATATATAGATTGAGATACTGTATATCCTCGTTATCCAGGGCGCTGGAATCCAGGTAAAGAGCATACCGTCCTATCTCTTCCACTTCTGCGGCTGCAGTATAAAAGCTCATGCCGCCCTCTTCTGTGACTTCATAATCCATGTAGGGCTCAGCTATATCCACGTCTTCAGGATCTATGACAAAGTCACAGTTGGTCAGCTCCATGGCATTCCACTCATCAAAGGCCTCGGTGTCAGCTATGAGCTGAGCTATCTCCTCACTTGTCATGGCAGCTTTCATGTCAGCAAGGTACTTATCCCTCTCGGCTATGATCTCTTCTGCAAGTCCGGGAACGGGTACAGTGGACACAAGAGCGCTCCTCTCAGGCACAAGGGCGGATGCGGCAAGCCGCTTTATGAGGGCCTGCTCCTGATCCCCTGATATATCTGAAAATGCTTCCTCATAAAGTCCGTAATAGTCCACTTCACCGGTATGCACCCAGTAATTCACTATATTGGGGAAAAGGTTTACCCCTGCGTTTCTTGTATCTCTGATCTGATAGTTGGCTATCTCTATCTGTTTAATGACAGTGTCTACTATATCCTCATCGATACCTTCCTCGGCTATGCGTGAAAGGGCTGTGATCACAGCTTCCTTGAAGGCTTTCGCCTGCTCCTCCTCTGCCTGATAAAGCCTGAACAAAAAATAGGGCTTACTGCAGTATGCATTCAGTCCGGCCTCAGCCTGATTATATATGCCGGCCTCTCTGAGGCATTCGTTGAACACACTGTTTTCCTGGTTCATGAAGCCTGACAGCAGATCCCAGTATATAAGATCCTTCCAGTCCACATCTTCAAGACTAATGGCATAGTCTATGATGGAGACATTTTCCGAAGTATCACCTGTAAATGCCGGACAATCCACTACCATCTCAACATATCCAGGCTCAGTTTCCTCGGACAGATAAGCCGAAAGATCCGTGCCTTTATCTTCAGCCTTTGAAAGGTATTCCTCATCAAGAAAGTCCATAATACGGTCAAAATCCATGTCTCCATAGAGCAGGATGAGACTGTTGTCAAAACTGTAGCAGTGCTCATAGGTCTCTATGGTATGCTCATAAGTCAGGCCTTTGTAGTTTCGGTGGGCCCTGCCTATGGAATTTGCAGCCGCCTCTCCCGGATAAAGGGCATCAGCCACATTGTTGAGGGATTCTCTTTGTATGTCTGTAAGTGAACCGAAATCCTCAGCATATACTGTACCCGTGATCTCTATGGGATCATCCGGATCCCTGAGCTCGTAGCGTATGGCCTCACGCTTGAAGAAATTTTTATCCTCAAGGACTGCAGGAGCCACCATGCAGCTCATATAGGCATCTATCAGGCTTATCAGCTGGTCCTCGCTCATGGAGCTTACAGGATATCCGGTAAATGCATCATAGGTAAATGCATTGATAAAGGTGTTGTAGCTCTTGTTAGCCAGGTCGAAAAAGAGATCCTTGCTCGGATACTTTTCAGATGCCGCTATAATGGCATGCTCAAATACATGATTGGTATCGGTCTCATCTACCACGGGAGTATTGTAAAATATGCCGAAGGCCAGCTCCTGGTCATCGTTATCTATGCAGGCCACGGTAGCCCCGCTCTGCTCATGCACATAGGTCCTGAGTTCAGACTGAAGTATGCCATTTTCAGAGCTATCGATCAGCCTGTAGCCTTCCGGAGCACCTTCTTCTGCCTGCGCCTCACTGTCTGTGTCCGACTGGGCTCCAGCATTTTTATCGTCTGAAGCCTCCGTGACTGCTCCGCTGCTTTCTGTCACTTTGCCCTGTCCGCTGCAGCCTGCAAGCACTGCACAGGCGGCCAGTACGGCCATGGCTGCAGTTCTGAAATATTTACTCCTTATCATCATGTTTCTCCTTAAAGCTCCAAAGGGCCCTGATCTCGTCCTGCTTTGACGTTTATTATATGTTATCCATGGCTTTTAAACAAATAGGTAAAATCAGAAAATGAGGCCAACTATTCAGTCAGCCTCATATATTTGCACGAGAGATTCAATACCCCTCTCTTTCATGCATAACGTTTTAACTTTTGTCGTAAATACTTAATTCAGCATGTCCTCAGTCATGGACAGTTCCTTTACGCAGCGGTAGAGGAGCCTTGCTCCCTTTTCCAACTGATCATAGTCTGTCCACTCCTCAGGCACATGGCTGCGCCCGTCCTTGCTGGGGACGAAGATCATGGCTACCGGACATTTTGAGGCCATGATCATGGCATCATGGCCGGCTCCGGAAAGCATACGTCTGCAGCTGAGTCCCTCCTCTGCGACAAGCTTTTCCATAAGCTCCATGGCATATTCATTGCTAAGTACAGGATCAGCATCCAGGGTCCTTGTAAGCTCATAGCTGAGACCTGGATTTTCCCTGATGCTCTGCTCCAGGCTTACCTTTAATACATCGATAACAGCATGGACATTTTCAAGTGTCTTTGAACGGCAGTCTATGCTTAACTCTGTTTCCTTGGCCACGATGTTGAAGGCTCCGGGTATGGTCTCAACGCGGCCGAAGGTGACCACTGTGCCTTCCTGAAGCTCTATGGCCTTTTCAGTAGCCGCTGTTATGGCCTTTGCGGCAGCCAGCATGGTATCGGCACGCATATTCATGGGTGTGTTGCCGGCATGATCGCTGCGGCCATGTATCTTCAATACGTAGCACTCAAGTCCAACTATGGCCTCCACAAGGCCCACGTCTATGCCTTCCTTTTCAAGGACAGGTCCCTGCTCGATATGAAGCTCCAGGAACATGCCAAGCTGCCCGTCAGGCCTTATGGCATCGGCAGTTTTGCTCGGATCCAGGCCATAATCCTTCATGGCCTCTGCCATAGTGATGCCGTTTACATCCTTCCTCTCGAAGACCTCATTGGGATAAAGCTGTCCGCACATAGCGCGGCTTGCAAAGAGTCCACCTCCAAAGCGGGCTCCCTCCTCCTCAGGAAGAGCCACGAACTCTATGCTGTGGCGGGGCTTAAAGCCCTCATCATGGAATCTTCTGGCAGTCTCCAGTGCAGCCACTACTCCAGCAGCTCCGTCAAAACGTCCTCCCGTCTTGACCGTATCAAAATGGCTGCCCGTCATGATAACGGGAAGCTCAGGCTCCGTTCCCTCAAGTCTGCCTATGATGCTTCCCACTGCATCCTCCCTGACCTTGAGTCCTGCCTCCTTCATCTGAGCAATGATATAATCCCTTGCCTCCTTAAACTCCTTTGTATAGGTGTATCTGGTGCAGCCTATACCCTGGACCTCTGAGATAACGCCAAGGCTCTGTATATCCCTGGTAATGCGCTCTGTTGATGTCATAATACCTCCTTTTTATCGCCGAGTTTTATTTATCGTATTTGATCAATGGTACGCCGCTTTTCATGAGGAGCTTTCCGTCTGCCTCAATTGTCCCGTCCTTCATGATCACATCATAGTGGCAGCTGGCCTTTACCCTGCCGCCAAGATTGGTGCTGGTACCTATACCGATATGGCAGGTCCCGAACACGCCCTCATCCTCCAGCATGAATCCGCAGAAATGACACTTGGGATTAAGTCCTACTCCGTGCTCTGCTATGTTATAGACATTGGGATCGTTTTTTGCCGCAAGGTCATCTGCAAGCATCTTTGCCTGGCGCCCTCCGGTGATCTCAACGATCCTGCCATCTTCAACCCGGAGCCTGACCGGCTCTTCCAGAACACCGATACCCACATAGGGGATGCTTCCATCAGCAACGATGATTCCGTTTGCGCTGCCTTCCAGTGGCGATACATTTGCCTCAACTGTAGGAAGAGTGGAAAACTGGCCTTCCTCCACCATGCAGTAAAGGTGGTTGCCCCTTCTGCCCTCAGCCGAGTACTCAAGATGAGTCCCTCCCGGCGAGGTAAGCACTACCCTTTTTGCCCCTTCCATAGCCTTTGCCATGGCTATGCAAAGGGGCTTCAGTTTTTCAAAATCTCCTTCTATACCTCCATGGACCATCATCTCTTCAGTAAAATGCGTAAGTACAAGGCCTCTGGATCCGGCTTCTATCGCAGCCTTTACCGCATTTGTATGGGTTATGGACTTCCCTAACACAGATATAAAGCCGTCACTTTCCAGCATTGCACTTGCAATGTTCCTTGGAGGCTCCTCTCCATCACTTTTTCGGGGTTCCATGATGCATATGCTGGGCTCCGCACCGACTCTGTAGACCTCAGAGGCGATGCTGGCTGCAATACTTAGCCTCGAATATTCTGTTACGATAAGGATCTGCTCCCCGGGCTTTACCTTCATGCAGGTATTTACCACCTTATCAGCGCCTTTTTGCATGTAAATGTTTTCCATATATCTCTCCTTGAGCAGAATCCAGCCTTTTATTTTTACCTTAATCTGTATATCCTATTCCTGTTCGAGCCTTCAGCTTCCATGCTATACGATTATCAAGATTATGTTATAGTTTATCACTTTTATGAATTCGCAACAAGAAAGACCGCAAAGACTTTCGTCCCTGCGGTCTTCATTTGACATCTCTTCCCATTAAACGGTTTAATATCATCTAAATATTACTGGTTCAGTATACTGTATCGGCAGTTCTGGCTTAAGCTCCCATCTGCTTTGCGAACTTTACTCTGAAAGTGGCTCATAATAAGGGTTTTAGCGTTATATTGTTTCATGTTGACGCAAAAATTATCGCGTCAGAATTTTCAAATATTTTTGATCTACTATGCAATCTTTGAAAGATCAGGGATTTTAAACAGATCCAGTTTTCTTGTATCCGTGGTCATATACGCTTCTCCGATGTGTGTATAGATATCGATTGTCGTACTGTACGAGGCATGTCCCATCATGCGCTGTGTAACCTTGGCGTCAATATCGGCTAAGTAACAGAGTGGAGCAAATGTATGCCTTAATGCATGAGGGTACGCCCTTTCCATCAGGTTCGGTTCCCTTCCATCACGCTTTGCCTTATAGCTTTCTGCAATGTTAATACTATCTATCAACTTGTTGATGGAAGAAGAACCTGTGATTGAAACTACGAAAAATACCTTCAAGATCATACTGCCGAATATTAACGCAAAATATGAAATGGGCAGCAATCCAGCACTTTCCTCAGAACCGCTGGCAAGCGCTTTCGATGGTGTACCAACCAGTGCCAGAGAAGAAAAAGTATTGGAATATGCCCGGATACATGGGGCTATTACAAGAAATGATGTAATTGGATTATTTGGAGTGAGTTCATCTACGGCCGTCAGTATCCTGAAAAATCTGGTAAAACGCAACCTGTTAAAGCGGAATGGAAAAGCAAGAAGCACCAGTTATACCATTCTTTGACTAGCATCCAGTCGATTATGATGTTAAACTGAAAGATGGAAATGAGGAGGGATGATACGCTATGGAAATTCTGAAACTCAGAGAACACAGCGAACTGGCAGCAGAAGCTGCAGCATGGTTTCATTCCAAGTGGGATATTCCGGTTGAAGAATATGCAGGAAGCATACAGGAATGTTTGACGGGCAAAAGCATTATTCCGCAGTGGTATATTGCAGTAGGAAATAGAAAGATCATCGGCGGTATTGGAGTTATTGAAAACGATTTCCATAACCGCAAGGATTTGACGCCAAATGTCTGCGCGGTATATGTTGAGGAAAATTATCGTTGTCAGGGAATTGCAGGAAAGCTGCTAGAATATGTTTGTGAGGATATGCGTTCATTTGGCCTGAAAACCTTATATCTCATTACAGACCACACAGGCTTCTATGAACGTTATGGCTGGGAATTTCTGTGCATGGTACAGGGGGATGGCGAATCTGACCTGACAAAGATGTATTCTTATGACCTCTGAAAACTGACAGACTGTATAAAATAATTGAAAAGACTGCGGCAGGCTCTGTGACATACGGCGACTTTTTCCGTAATGCCCCGCAGCTAAATCCAAACCGGAAGCTGATTACCGGCGTTATATGCGGTGTGCGTGTGGAAGCCATCGAGGAACCGCTGATGCAGGAGATCCGGTGTCTGGATAAGCTGATTGATGAACTTGCCAGAGGCAAAGCGATGGAGAAAATATTGCGTTAACAGGAACCATCCAGCTTCCCTGTGACAAGCCGCTGCCCATTGACCTGATTGGCGAGATTGCGGCATGGTGCGGAAAGGAGTATTGAGGATTGGGGTGACGAAGAGTGAGCGAGTAGCTCACCCCTGTCCATCTCCTGCGCTGTCACCTGCATCAGCCCAAAGCTCTTCTATCTCCCCTCTTTTGGCAGGTCGGATGAGATAAAGCCCTATAGCCCCGTATATGATGGTGATGGCTATGGATGAAGCAAGAGCATAGCTCGTAAGTCCGGCATCACCTATGTATATGAATTCTGCTATGTCTATCAAGCTATGGAATATGACAGGTCCCCAGAGGTTCCT